>CAVPLE010000052.1:0-13037 GCA_963705865.1 uncultured Holophagaceae bacterium
ACATCAGGCTGCTCATCTTCCTCGATGATTTCGAGAGGACCCAGGAAGCCCTGGGGGACCTGCTCCTGGGCAACCTGCTCGGGCGGCTGCGGGACTACCAGCTGCCGATTCGCATGATTATTGCCGGGCGGGACAGCCTCATCGCCGCGGATGGCCGCTTCAAGCAGTACTTGGCGTCAAATTTGGTGGGCCAGTATGACTTGGACATCCTGCCCGAAGTGGAGGCAATCCGGATCCTGCAAACGGCCGGGTACAGCGGCGCAGAAGCAGCAACCATCTACCAGGAAACCGGAGGCTATCCTTACCTGATCGGCCATTACCTGGACCAGGGGCGTGAAGGGGCCACCTCTGCACTGGGTGCAAAGCTGCTCTATGAACGTACGACCAAATGGATGCGGCCCGAGCAGAGGCGGTGGCTTAAGATCGTCCTCAACCTGGAGGAAGTGAACCTCGCCACGCTCAAGAATGGTGGGGTGGCTCCGGACGAGGCGGAAGCCATCCAGGAATGGTTCGAGAACGAACCTTCCCTGCGGGACCCGCGCGCATCGGTATTCAAGGTCAACCCGATGCTGGCGACCCACATCAACCGATATCTACGCCTGCACAACGGCTGACGGCCTTGGGAAGCTCTGGAGGCACCTTAAGAAGGATCTGGCCTCGGGAAGCCCGGGCATCGCAGGGCTCGAGCGCGCCATGAAGATCGGTTGGGGCTGAGCCGGTTTAGGCCGCCCTTAAAAGGGTCCACTCGCCAAAAGACGGAAACGCTGTCCCTGAGCACGACGTGAATACCGCGCTTCCTGCCTCCATCATTTGTCGACAGCGTGAGTTTTCTGGAATTGATGCATGGCTTGCCACACATCCATGTAGGTCTCATGCCGGGCATGGCTCTTTACCGTGTCCTTGAAGTTGGGGTAATGGATGCCGCGGGCCGCATCAGCCAGGGCCTGAGCCACGCGCTCGCGGGGGAGGTGGGCCCGGAAGCGATAGTCATTGCGCGGGGTCTCCTCGACTTCGGCTTCGGGGAAGACGCGCTCGATGTCACCCTGCTTCCGGGCGCGGACGAGGAGGGTGGTGCCGTCGCCGCCCTTGTCCACGATGGAGAGGAAGGCGTCGCTGAGGAAGATCCACATGGGGGCTCCTAAGGGGCCAGGTGGTTGGCAAGGGCGGCGAGGATGGGCTGGTCCTTGGGGTGGGTGAGGTGGCCGGGTAGGAGCTTCACGGGCACGAGGTGGACGGCTTGGCTCTCCCAGCCCATGGCGGTGGGATCGCCGCCTACGCGGCGGGCCAGGTAGTAGCGGGCGATGGAGGTGGTGCGCACCACATCCACGAGCCAGCCGGTGAGCGCCACCTGGAGACCCGTCTCCTCGAAGGCTTCCTTGATGGCCGTGGCGCGCAGGCCGTGCCCTTCCTCGGGATGGCCCTTGGGGAAGGTGGTCACATAGCCACCGAAGGCATTGCTGGGGGAGACGCTCCACACGCGGCCATCCGGCTCCACGATCACCACGCCGGCCGTGAGGTGCAGCCGGCTGACGGGTCTCGGCGGCTCCCCGAAGTCGCCCTCTCCGGGAACCTGGGCCCAGGCGGCGGGCGTGGCGGGCGCGTCCACCCAGGGCGTGAAGGGAATCCCGTTCAGCGCCTCTGGCCTGGGCCCATCAGGCACGGTGGTAGCCCGGGCCGCGGCATCCGTCCAGGCGGAGAGGGGCGTGGGCTGGCTGGGGGCCTTGAGGGTCACGGGCTGACCGTGGTGGTCGCGCCTGGGATGGACGGTCATGAGCACAACTCCGAGAGGGCCTGGAGGGCGTCTCGCAGGGGGCGGGACCAGGGCGCGGTGGGATCACCGGCAAGCAGGTCCACGCAGGTGCCGTAGTACCAGCGCTGATCCTCGGGGCCGGCCTTGAAGCGGGACCAGACCTGCGGGCCCTGGGCGCGCAGGTCGGCCAGGAGGCTGTGCAGGTTGTGGAGCTTGTCGGCCGCCGCCACGAGCTGGACGGATCGTGAGGCCGTGGCCAGGTGCGTCAGGTGGGCTTCCTTCCGTTCCCGCCAGGGGGCCTTCTCGCGAGGATTGTCGGTCAGGCTGTCGCTGCAGGCGCGAACGACCGCTTCTACCTTCGGACCCCAGGCGGCTCGGATGTAGACCAGGACGGGTTCCCCTCCGCCATCCTCTGCAGCGTCGTGGAGCAGGGCGGCGATGGCCTCGTCCTCGTCGGCCCCGAAACCCAAGGCCAGCGAGGCCACGGCCAGGGGATGGGCCAGGTAGGGGATGGCCGTGCCCTTGCGGAGCTGGCCCTGGTGGATGGTGCGCGCGAACTCCAGTGCCTGGGTGAAGCGGGGGGTGAGGTCGAGGGTCTGAGTCATGTCCTGGGACCTTTCAGGGGCGCGGCGAGGACGGACTGAAGCGCGGCTTCGCGTTCGAGGTCGCGGGCCTCCTCCAGCACCTCGCCTGGATCGGGACCTGTGCCAGGCCAGAAGCGGAAGGGGCCGGCGTTGTCGGGCCACCGGTCGTCGGTCCAGGTGCCGAGGATGCGACGGCCGTTCCACTGGCCTCGGTAGGTCATGCGGGCGGGAACGCCTTTGTTGGGGCGCGTGTAGGTCTTGCCGAGGAGGACCCGGCCGTCGTCCTCGTAGGTGCAGGCGTACTGGAACTCGCCGTCGTTGTTGGTGCCGAAGCCCAGCACCTGGCCCTGCTGGAAGACCAGGTCGAGGGATTCGCGGCCCTCCTCGCGGAAATCCTGGCGCCAACTACCGGACCAGTGGCCGCTCTCTTGGTCAAGGGATTTTGCCCTGGATGCCATCACAGCCCCCAGGTTTCGTGGGCCGTGCGCCAGAAGAGCCAGGAGGTCTCCAGGGTGGCATTCATGATGGCGTGCAGGCCATTAGGGTGGATGCCCTTGGGAAAGGGGATCTGGCAGTCCAGCATGAGCTGGGAGGAGTGGGTGGCCTCGCGGGCTTCGACTTCCTCTTGGGAAGGAGGCGGATCCTGGTTGGCGTCGGTGTAGCGGAAGTCCTGCTCGACCAGGGCGCGGGGCCAGCGGTACTCGTTGTTCCACCAGTTGCAGAAGCGGAGGGCCTGGACGAACTCCGCGGGAGGGATCCGCTTGTCCCCGGTCCACTGGAGCACGAGGACGTCCGAGTTCTTGCCGCCGATGGAGAGCCGAAGCTGCACGCAGCGATCGGACTTCAGACTGAATTTGAAGTCCACCAGGAAGCCCCGGGTCGGGTGGCGGAACGCGGCGTACCCCTCCTCCTCCAGCCAGGTCGCGATCATGTCGCAGGCCAGGGGGCGGATCTCCGTGGGAGGCAGGGGCAAGAGCGGTGTTGGCTCATCCATGGGGGACTCCATCGGTGGGGCTTCCCAGGGGGCGTGGTAGGCCTCCCAAGCGGCCCGGGAGAGGGCCTTGAGGACTTCGGGACTGCGGTCGCCCCCGGTGTGGCGGCGGAGGGCTTCCTCCGGGGACAGGGCGCGGGAGGGTGATTCGAGGGTCATGGGCAGCCTCGGGGGCGTGGAGGAAGGCTTGCGGCATCCTCCGCGGCCAGGCACTGGGCGAGATGGGTCGCGAAGAACTGCTCGTCGAAGGGCCGGGACTGGGGGACGGAAAGGCCTTGGGCCACCCGCCGACCACCGGCTTCGTCGGGTATCAGGGTGAGCTTCGGGGAGAACACCCCAGGGGCCTGGTGGACCGGGCTCAGGGTGAGGCTGAGCACCCGGGGCGGCGGGCCCGCCAACGGCCTGTGGACCTCGATCCCAGCCTGCTCCGGGCTCAGGGGGACGAACTCGAGAGAGAAGTGGCCCAGCACTACCTCGAGGCCGATCACCGACTCGGGCCGGATGACACAGTCCCTGTGGAGGACGGGATGGCGTAAGGCGAGGAGCCCCTGATCGCGGAGGGGCTGGAGCCAGCCCTCCACCTGGGCGAAGAGCTCGTCCACCTGGCCCAGGTAGGCGCGGTAGCGCGCCATGCGCGTCGCGGCCTCCGAGCGCTGGCGCTCCTGGCGCTGCGCGAGATGGGCGGTGAGGTCGTTCAGGTCCATGGTCACCCTCAGATCAGCCACCAGGCCAGGAGGGCACCGGGCAGCAAGAGGATCCAGCCGCAGCCCTTGAGGCCGAAGGTCGTGCGGTTGTAGACGCGGTTGTAGGCGGCTTTGCGCGGGTTGGTGAGCCAACCCCAGCCGCGGGGGGCCTTGAGGCCCAGGCTCTGGCGCACCCACCGGGCGGGGCTGGTGCGGGCAGCGAGGCGCTTCTTCAGCGAGGGGATGCGAAGGCCGATTTTCATGCGAGCCCCCCTTGGGTCAGTTCGTGGTGCCGGATCAGCCGCTGCCCCATCTGGAGGATGCGAACCTGCTCGGATACGCAGGCCTGCCAGTCCACGGGGATTGCCTCGAGGCCATCCCGGGCGCCCAGGAGCGCGCCCACGATAGCGCCGTTGGTGTCGGTATCTCCTCCCTGGCGGATGACCCAGGGGAGGGCCTCGGCGTAGGGCTGGCCCGAGGCGAGGACGGAGACGGCCACGCGGAGAGCCACCAGGGTCGAGCCCATGTCCCAGCCATCGAGGCGGCGCTCGGCCAGGGTCTCCAGGGACACGGGCACGAAGGCCTCGGCCACCTCGGGCAGCAACGCCTCGGCGTGGGCCAAGGCGAAGTGGCGGGGATCCCGCTCCCGGCTCACCAGGGCGGCCACCAGCAGGGCGATGAGGGCCGCGGACTGGCGGCAGGCGGGGTCCCAGTGGGTGAGGGCCGCTTCTTCCGAAGCCAGCCGAAAGATGTTTGCGGGTTGGCCAACGAAGGCCAAACCCAAGGGCGCGATGCGCATGGCAGCGCCGTTTCCGAGGGGTCGTTCGCCACGCTCGCAGCGGGTCTGCCACACGCGCTCCGCGGCCCGGGCCTCCCCGGTCAGGGTCTTGATCAACACCTCGCGGGTGAGGCTGCCGATGCCTCGGGAGCCCGAGCGGAGCCAGCCCAGGTAGGCCGAGAGGATGGCCGGGCGGTCGAGCTGATCCGATCCGGGCGGGAGGTCAACGAGGCAGCCGCCCAAGGCCATCGCCATGGCGAGGTCGTCGTCCCAGGGACGGTTGGCCTCCTCGGTGGGTAGGCGCGGGAAGGCGCCGTTGGAGGCCAGGCGTGCCCGCGTCTCCTCACGGGTGCGCGATTCCACGGCGAGGCCGAGTACGTTGCCGACGGCCAGGCCCATGAGGCAGCCCACAGCGCGGGATTCGGCGGTGAGGAGGTAGAAGGAGGTGACTGGGCTCATAGATGCAGGATGGATCGAAGATATGGACATCGGATGTCGAATTATTTGACTCAACGGAGGTTCAAACACTCATTCCGGAGTCGCCTCGGGAAGGGGTAGCTGCGGAGTTCGGCCATGGACGCCTCCTGTAGGCGGGTGGATGAAGGTGGGGGATCGGGCTGCTTCATCTTCGATGTATAAAGCATATATGCTAATCAAATCTAAGTCAATCCCCCCTCTTTCGCTGCCCCAGGCCGTCATCCGATCTAGGCTGGGGTCATGTGTGGACGTTTCTCCCTCCATGTGACGTCGCAGGAACTGGCGGATGGGACAGCCTGTGCGAAGCTGGCTGGTTTCCGTGAAGAGGCCCGCTACAACATCGCCCCAGGGCAATGGGTGATCGTGGTGCGGCCCGAGCGGAATGAGCGAGTCCCAGGCTTGGCCCAATGGGGGCTGGTGCCCAGTTGGGCCAAGGACCCCAAGGCGGGTCCGCGTCCCATCAACGCCCGGGCCGAAGGCCTCGAAACCAAGCCCACCTTCCGTGGGGCGTTCAGGCACGGACGCTGCCTCATACCAGCCAGTGGGTTCTACGAATGGAAATTGGCTGGCAAGCACAAGCAGCCGTTCTACATCCAGCCCAAGGGAGGCCTTGGCATGTTCGTCTTTGCAGGTGTGATGTCGACGTGGCCTGGTTCTGATGGGGAACTCGCCACCTGCGCCATCGTGACGACCATGCCCAATGAGCTCATGGCAGGAATCCACGACCGCATGCCTGTCATCCTCACGCCGGAAGCCCAGGAAGCTTGGCTGGACCCGGAGAACCGACGAGCGGCAGACCTGCTTCGACCCAGCGATCCAGATCAGATGGAGGCCTACCCGGTGGGATCTGCCGTGGGGAATCCTGCGAATGAAGGACCTGAACTGATCGTCCCCTTGTCTGTTGCAGGGGAGGGCCGGCCAGAGACCACCGTTTGAACCGAACAGAAAGGCGGAAGTTTGCAATTCCATTCGATGCCGTGCTGGATCAGTTGGCCGCAGGGGCCTCCGGGGAGGCGTTCGATGGCCGGGGCCACTGCCGTGCTGCGGTGAGGGCGCTGAGGAGGCGGGCCTGCTGGTCGGCGTTGAGGGTGCGGACCTGGGGCAGGGCCAGCTTGGGCGGAAGGGCCTGTACTGGGGCCGGCGCCGGAGGAGGTTCGGGCGCCTCCACCTGCGGGCGCTCGGGCTCGTCCAGGGCCTTCTCCAGCACGATGAGGCGGTGGCGGGCCCGGGAATAGGCGGTGTAGGCCAGAGGGCCCGCATCGGGGCGCCGGTAGCCAGGGGCCAGGTAAATCACGGCATCTGCTTCCAGGCCCTTGAAGCCCTGCACGGTGCCGAACCGCACGTGGCCGGCCTTCTCCTCCTCCCACCAGTCCGCGACGGTGTTCACCGGCCAGGGACCGAATAGGGTACCGTCCTCCACCTTTAGGGTCTGTGGCCTATGGGGAGCAAGGACCATGACCTGGTCGGGCCTCAACCCTTCTGCAGCTAGGGCTGAAAGTTCGCGGGCGAGGTCCTCCCGCCAACTCCGCGGGCCGCTGGGCATTGTCCGGAAGGCACCATCAGCATCGTCCGCATCTGGCGCCTCCCAGCCGCAGCCCGGGAAGGTGAGGCAGGCCGCCCGGCGCAACGCAGGGTGCTGGCGCAGGTTCAAGTCGAGCCGCCAGGGTTGGCCGAGGTCGTGATACCCCCGCCGGAATAGGCCCTGGGCCGGATCCTCCAGTAGAAGGATCGGATCCACCTCGGGCTGGCTGAGCAGCCGGGTGAGGGGTTGGATCCAGGCGGGGTCCAGGTCCTGGGCTTCATCGACGACCAAGGCGTCCCAGTGGGGGAGGCTCAGGTCTCCGGGGGAGGCCAGGAGGGTGGCCAACCCCTCGGGCAGGAGGCGATTGAAGAACGCGCTGTCCCCCTCGCCCTTAGGCAGACGGCCCGCCTGATGCAGGAGGTTCGCGGCCAGGTCGTGGAAGGTGGTGACGTGAACTCGATCCCGCTGAATCAGGTCGTCCAGGGCGCTCTGGGTGGCGTAGGTGAGGGCCCGGTTGAAGGCCACCACCAGGACACGGCGGCCCTCCGCCGCCCAGAGCCGCGCCGTCTGGCGGGCCAGGAGGGACTTGCCGGAGCCCGGCGCACCCTTCACATGAAAACGGCCACCCGCGAAATTCTGCGCCAGGTGGTCCAGAAGGAACCGACTCTGGGCCTCCTGTAATCGGCCTTCCGCAGCCAGGAGGTCTGCGAGTGGAGGCGGGGGCAGAAGCCCGGGCGTCAGGACCCGGATGAAATCGGCCATCCGATCCGGGCGGACCTCGTGGTGGCGGGACTCCGGTCGGGTGCGCCAGGTGTTCCAAGCCTCGGCGCCGCTGACAGCCTGCCGCAACGCCACGAAGGGACTGACCAGCTTCTCGCGGGTCAGCAGCCGGCAGGCGGGGAGGTCCGGGCCCAGCCCCTGGTCGGGACGGAGCGGAAGGGCCGGCAGCGCCAGCACCCGCGTAACATGGGGGATGAAGCCCGGCGAGGCCTGCTGGAGGAAGCGGACCAGGGCCCACTGCTGGGCCTGTAGCTGGGTGCCTGGCGCCTCGTCCAGAATCTCCTCGAGGCCATCGGCCCGGCGTCGGATCCAGTGATCCCCCCGCGGTTCGACGCCCCTGCCTTTGACTTCGACAATGACGAGGCCTAATTCGGGATGGGCCACGAGGAAGTCGATCTCACGGTCCCGGTTCGATTCGGGATCGAGCATGGACAGCCGCGCGAAGACATGGGCCTCCGGCGGAAGGGTACGCAAGGCCGAGAGGACCTCCTGCTCACTGTGCAGGTGAGCCGGAAGGCGGGGTTGGGCCGGATGGAGGATAGGCATGGGGTCTCAGGCGAGGGTGACAGGGCGGCACACGAGGGAACAGAGGATGGACGGGCACTGTCCAATGGGCTCATCCAGGATGGGGGTCAGCCAGGATAGAACGCCATGATCCCCATCACGCCCTACACCCTCCGCCAGTTCGTGCTCGATTTCGAGACCACGGGCCTCGACCCCGCTTCGGATCGGGTGCTGGAGGTGGGGTTGCGCGGAGCCGGCACGTTGGATGCCCTGGTTTCCGATGCCGGGGACGCCTCCGAGGGCGCTGTGGCCGTGCATGGGCTGGACCCCGATCTCTGTCGCTGCCTGGGGCGGCCCTCCTCTGAAGTGCTAGATGACCTGCTGGGGCGACTGGGCCCCGGCCCCGTCGAGGTCGTGGCCCATAACGCCGCCTTCGAGAAGCGGTTCCTCGAAGCTTGGGTGGACCGGGAGGGGCGGGTCCTTCCCTGGATCCGCTGGCGCTGCACCCTGGAACAGGCTTGGGACCTCGCTCCCCAGGCACCCTTCAGCTGCCGGCTCGGGGAACTGGCGGAGCTTTTCGGATGGCCCACGGAGGGACTCCACGGCGCCGGGACGGACGCCACGCTAACTAAGCGCCTGGTGGCTACGCTGGACGCCTGGGCCGAGGTGCGGAACCGGCTGGGAACTGAACCAGGGCTGGTGTACCTGGCCGGGCCCTTCCGAGGCGACGGCACCGCCGAAGCCATGGCCCACAACGGCGCCCGCATGGCGGGGCTCGCCAAGTGGGCCCAGGCCGTGCTGCCTCAGGTGACCTTGGTGGTGCCGCACCTGAACTTCGCGTTTGCCGATGAAACGGGTCGCCGCGGTGATCTTGTACGCGGGCAGGTGCTCCGCAGCTGCGAGGCCCTTGTCGCTCATTGCCAGGCGTTGATCCAGTGCGGTCACTCCCGCACTGAAGGCGTGGCGAGGGAAGTCGCCGTGGCCGAGGGCCTGGGACTGCCCGTGCTCGAAGTGCCAGGATGGCCCTCTCTGAAGCGGCAGCCAGCCATCCAAGTGAAGGGCGTGGCATGAAGGCGGCGCACATTTCGAACACGCGGGGGGACAAGAAGCCCGTGACCCCAAAGCTCCTGAGGTTCTGGATCGGCGGATTTGGGGGCTCAGACTTCGAACTCGAATGGGACGGTGCTCGGCTTCGGCGCCGGTCCAGCGAGGCTCCCCGGGGGTGGCCACCGGAGTCGCAATCTTGGGAGGACCTCCCAACGCCGGAGCAAACCCAATGGATTGAGCTGACGCAGGCGCTCGAGGAGGTGGGAGCCTGGACATGGCCCGCCTACTCCAACGATCCCGATGTTATGGACGGCACTCAATGGAGCCTGAAGATCCGCTGGGGATCCCGCCGCAGGTCGGTAGGAGGCAGCAATGCGTTTCCACCTGGGTTCGATCGAATCGAGCATCTACTCAAGCTGCTTACAGGGGAGAGAATCGAAGGTTAGGAACCTGTCTGAAAGTTGCCTTGATCCGCATATTGTTAGGAAGACACTGTTCTTGGTTATGAGGTGAACGTAACTCAGGAGCATCTATGACTCGCACAAGAAAGACCCTCACGAGGGAAGAGGCCGCGGCGTTTACGTCAGCACTGGAGCGTAAAGCCGAGGATGTCGGGGTTCCATTGGATCAATGGATTCTGAGGCCAGGTAAACCGAACGATATCCGTTTAGGGCCAGGGCCACGGTTTAGCATTGTCCAAAGAGCCCAAGAGTCCGCAGCCATTGGGGGAAGGTATGGCGCAGTTCTGGGTTCAGTCGTTATCCAGGGCAACGGCGCGCCGTACAAGATCCGCACACATGATCTGGCTGGATTTGTGATTGCCAACGGCTATTGCGAAGTAGTTCTGCCAAGCGAAATGGAGGCAAACGCTTACCGGGCACCCGAACGGTCCATCGCAGGCATCGAACCAACCAGGAGGGATGTTAGGTCAGCACCCGAAGCGCCTCTGGAACAGGTCTCGAACCCGATTTCGAGCAGAGAGATGTCGGAGGGGAAGGGATCACCTTGTGGAGCCCTAAGAAACCTAATGGCGATGGCCTACCCGTGCCCATGTTTCAAAACCGTATGCCAATCCATGTGCTGGAACCCTGAGGCTGGCCACATTCCACGGGGATACCTGGGAGCCGTTGGTCGGCCAGAGGAGGTCGAACTGGTGCTTGTGTTCGCAGAACCCGGTGATCCACACCCAGGAGATCACGCCACGATGGATGAGGCACTCAAACATGCGTATTGGGCCTTTGGGGAAGGGCAGGGTCAGTTCCATCAGAATGCCCGATATCTTTTTAATCTGTGTTGGCCTGGCCTTGGATTTGACGAGCAGCTACGTCGGGTGTGGTTGACGGAGTCAGTGCTCTGTTCGGCGGAAGTTTCCACTGGGCCAGTCCCAAAGGCGGTTGAACAGACCTGTGGTGAGAGGTACTTGAAGAATCAAATAGGGCTCTTCCCTGGGGCACTGGTGGTGGCGCTCGGAGTCAAGGCCGTGAATCGCCTTCACAGGATCGGATTTACTGGATTCGAGACTGCGGTTGCACTGGGGAAACCAGGATGTCATCAGGCTGGGGCGCGGCCTTCTTGGCAGAGAATCGCAGCCCTCCTGAAGCAGCGGAGAAGAGGGACTTCACCAAACTAGAGTGTGGACATGGTTGGTGGGATCTTTGTTCATCTCTGGTTCGGATCACATGAGCAAGTGGTTCGATGGCTTTGCAACGGTAATCAGCACCAGAAATATCGAACGGCCGAGACCCAACGGCAAGACTGATATTCCAATGGACACCTTTTGTCGAGACGTCCGACTGAACATGACGGCAGTGCTGGAGTTGCCGTGGTCCGCCTCCTAGTGATCGTGGTTCTTGCCATCTTTCTATTCAAAGGACCTCTCGCCCTGCTGGTGGGCCTGCTCCTGCTGGGGTATGCGGGCATGGTCTTGAAAATGTTTTTCGGGAAGACGCCCCCATTAGGCCCCTGAATCGGGACTCTTCTCCAGTCTCTACGCCGTATACCGATAGAGCGCAGCCGGTCGGTGGCCCACGTCTTCCTGCTGCTCGCCTGTGGGCTCCAGCAGGCCGGTGGCCAGCATGCGGCGGCGAAAGGAATCCTTGTTGAGCTTCCGGGCGAGGACGGTCTCGTGGACCTTCTGGAGGTCGTAGAGGGTGAAGGACTCGGGCAGAAGCTGGAAGGCCACGGGGCTGTAATCCAGCTTGCCGCGCAGGCGTTTCACGGCGAGGCCGAGGATGTCGGCGTGGTCGAAGGCGAGGGGCATGGGTTGGTCGTGGGGATCGAGTACTTGGACGGGGCCGCCGGTCTCGTCCTCCCAAGGGACGATCAGCCGGCCCACGATCCCCTGGGTCCTCCGGCTGGTGAACCGGTCGTGATCCACTAGGGCCATGTAGGCCACGCTGAGGATGCGCATGCGCGGGTCACGCTTGGGCTCGCCGAAGGTGTAGAGCTGTTCCAGGAAGATGCCCTTGAGGCCGGCCTTCTCGCGCAGCACTCGGACTGCGGCGGCGTCGAGCCCCTCCTTCATCCGAATGAACCCGCCTGGGAGGGCCCAGCGTCCTTTGAAGGGATGCTCCTCCCGCTGTATCAGAAGGGTATGGAGGCTGCCCTCCGCCGGGGCCAGCAACACCACATCCACCGCCACGGAGGGCCGCTCGAATTCCGATGGGTCGTAGCCATCGAGAAAGGCCTGTTCATCGGCGGAGGGGGGTACGGGAGGGCGAGGCATGGCTTATCGGCAAATTGCATCCTAGCAGGATGGGTAATGCATTCTGCCAGGGGATCTCAGCCTAATTCTGACGGCGGTAACGACGGCCACAAGGGTAATTGGTGGCGACTTCCTGGAATACATAACCGTCCCACTGTTCGAAGTCATTACGGGGCTCCACGCCCTGCAGATAACTTGGCAGGACGCCTGTCCTGGCCGCCAGCGAGGCCAAGGGACTACCATTGCCGAAACCCATGTGCATGCCGGCCTGGATGGCCACGGCCAAGGGTGGCAACTGGCCGTCCTGGCAGAAGAGGAGGTCATAGGCGGCGGTGGCCTCATATCCGAGGAAGAGAATGGAGACGTATTCAGGCCATGGCTGCGAAGTCTGCTTGGCGAAGGTACCCAGTAGGGCGAACGGAGCCTCTTCGGGGCCGCCATCGTAGAAATTCAATTTGATCCCGGCTAAGTGATTCACTGATGATTTTGGGAAAAGTGTTGTCAATGGCACATTCTCTAGTGTCTCGAGGCTGTATTCCGAGCCGTTTTTCGCAGCCGCTCTGATTCTCCTGTTCAAGAGATCATCATCATTCCAACCCTCCATGAACACTTCGGTGCGCTCATCATCTGTAAGCAGCGTTATCCCATCGCGAGACAGAGTTTCACGGAGCGTTTTTTCAGAAAATTTATAATCCACCTGGATGAAGGCATGGGACTCCCCGGTGGGGACAAATGCTCGGATGGCCTGCCAATCATCCAGGCCAGAGCCAGGGTAGAAGACAGGGTTAGAGGCGAAAAATTGCTTCAAGTCCATTTGGTAACTCCTAGTGATTCAGGTAAGCGCGCTTAAGAGAAATCACGGAACTAGTTGCTGGTGCATTGGGGAAATGGCTGGCACCCCAAAAGAAATGGTTCCTCGTTGAACGGCAACATTTGGCGATCCCTGTCACTCAGGTCGGTTCGGATGACCAAGTTGGTCGGCGTATAGCTGTCATTGCCCAACGCCAAGGGCGGGGCAAAGTCCCGTGAACCGCACGCTGGTCTGCCTCAGTCCCGTTTCGAGGGCTTCTATAGCCCCAAGGATGGTGGCCCCAGTGCGAGCGCGGGTGAGAGCGGTGTAGAGGATCTCGCGGGTCAGCAACGGGCTGTCCGCGGGGGGGAGGACCAAGACCACACGGTCGAATTCGGAACCTTGAGATTTGTGGACCGTCAGTGCC
>CAVPLE010000053.1:0-5001 GCA_963705865.1 uncultured Holophagaceae bacterium
CCAATCCTGCACACGATCATGTCCCACGCCTATCTGATGATGCGCTATCGGCTCGACGGCGTCGTGACGCTCATTGATGCGGTGAATGGCGAAGCGACGCTCGACGCGCATGAGGAAGCCGTCAAACAGGCCGCCGTCGCCGATCGGCTTGTCATCGCCAAGACGGATCTGCCGCAAGCCGCCGAGCGTGTCGACGCGCTAAAGGCGCGGCTGGCGCGGCTGAATCGGGCGCCCTACAGCTTGACGCCGCCAAAGGCAAAGCGACGCCCGAGGCGCTCCTCAACTGCGGCCTCTACGACCCCGCGACCAAGACGCCACGCGTGAAAGAATGGCTCAACGCCGAAGCGGTGGAAACCGCGCAGGCGCATGATCACGCGGACCATGACCATGACCATGAGCATGAGCATCACCACGAAACGCATGGCCATCGCCACGACGTGAACCGGCATGACGCGCATATCCGCGCCTTCTGCTTTTCCTCCGAGACGCCGCTGACGCCAGCCTCCTTCGACATTTTCATCGACCTTTTGCGCCACACCCATGGGCCGCGCATGTTGCGCGTGAAGGTGCCCGACATCATCCAGCTCGTGAGTCAGGGCGGGAAATCGGGGTGCTTCCATGTGCAGCAGGACGCGTCCCGGGCCCGGATCTACCTCAAGGACGGGCGGATCATCCATGCGGTCACCCAGACCGGCGAGGGCTTCGAGGCCCTCATGGAAGTGGCTCTGTGGCTCGATGGCAGCTACCGGTTCGAGGAGTTGGTGCCCGAGGTGCCATCCACCATCACCAAGCCCAATGCTTCCATCCTCATGGAACTGGGCCGGCGCATGGACGAGTGGCGCGTCATCAGCCAGAAGGTCCCCTCGGTGGACCTCTATCCCGCTTCCACCTTGCTGCCCGGCGAGACACCGCACGGTGTGAATGCCCGGGAGGCGCGCCTCCTGGCCCTGGCCACGGGGTACTACAGCGTCGCCGAGATGGCCGAGGCGATGCAGAAACCCGTGCTCACCACCGCCAAGGATCTCTACGGCCTGGTCATGGCCGGCCATGTGGTGCTGAAGGGCATCCGCTCCGGCAAACCGCCCAAGCTCGAAGCACCGGCCGCGCCTGAGCCCGCGCCGGCGCAAGCGCTGCCAACCATCCGGGAAGAGCCCCCGGCCTTCGCGCCTCCCCCGCCCCCCCCGCCGAGCCCCGTGGGCTTCCCCGAGGGTCACGACCCCCTGCCAGAAACGGTCGGTGGCGGGTTCGCCGCGGCCGTGCCGCCGCCCGCTCCGGCCAAACCTGCGCCGATGGATGACCCCCAGCGCATGGTCAAGCTCATGAACTTCACCCAGCGCATCGCCCAGGCGGCCAAGATGGTGCTGCCCGAGGCCCAGCACGAGATGATCAATCGGCTGCAGGCCAAGGCCACCCAGCAGATCATTTCCGGTGACGGTCCCGAGGCGGTGAAGAACCTCGCCCTGGCCATCAGTCGAAGTGCGGTGGACGCGGGTTGCGATGCCGACATGGTGCGCACCCTGAACACCCACCTCAAGGCGCTCTTCGCCACCAAGTAGGCGGTTCCCATGATCCGACGTCTTCTTATGGGCCTGTTGGCCTCCGTCCTGCTGGTGGCCATGGGGTGCAAGGAACCCGATGGCAGTTCGGGAGGGACCACCGGCGTGGCCCTCTACGCCTACGACAGCACCACGAGCTCGGTGTTCGTCTGGAGCGACCTGAGCGCCCTGTACGACAGCACCTCCGCCACGGTCGCGCCTACCAAAACCATCACCTCCTCCGTCTTCGGCAGCAAGATCGGCAGCCTGGCCTGGGGCGGGCTCTGCCTCGACCCCCAGGGCGGCTACCTCTACCTGGTCTCCGACACCGGCGATATCGTGCGGGTAAGCAACATCCGCTCCCAGAGCGGCACCGTGGCCAACTCCGACGTGGTCTCCTTCAGCCTCTCCAACACCGGGCGCCTTTCGGGATCGACCTTCGGGCAGGCCAGTCTGGACGCGCAGAACAACATCCTCTACATCACCGAGAACAGCAGCAGCGGCACCCAGATCTGGGTCGTGAGCAATGCCGGCAACCAGGTCCAAAGCGCCTCCATTGACCTCCAACCCCTGCAGATGAGCGGCGACTCCGGCGGTACCGGCATTGCTGCGGCCTCCGGCGTGGTCTATGCCTTCATGAAGGATGGTAATACTGTGGGCATCGATGCTCTGAGCGGTCCTCGCCTCCGCAAGGGTAATTCCACCGCCTTCGACCCCTCCCAGGTCATCCTGGGCAGTTCCACCGCCCTTGGCGTTTACGGAAGCTTGGCACTCGACACTGGGAACGGGTACCTGTTCGTGGCGCGCCACAACACCGATGCCGCCAGTACGGCGGCGCCCATCCAGGTCTTCCGCACCGGGCAATTCGGCCAGGCCTATGATCAGGCACCCACGGCGACTTTGGGAAGCGCCACGGACCAGCCGGATCTCCGAGTCATCGCCCATGCCGGCACCAAGGATTGGCTGGTGGGCCTGCGGGGAAGCGGCAGCACGGCCTACGCCACCATCTACCTCTGGAAGGCTCCGATGGGAGGCACGGCCGCCAAGGCCATCAACGCCTCGCCCACGACCTCCCTGTTCAAGGGCGTGGCCGTGGACGGGAACGCCTCGTGACCGCATTACGCCTGCTGGGGCTGCTGGCCCAGGATGTCATGCGGGACCTCTTCCGGCACCGGGGCCAGTACCTGCTGGCGGTGCTCACCCTGGCCTCGGGACTCCTCCTGGCTGGGGGCGGGTTGCTGTTGGTGGAGAGCCTCGACCGCTTCGTGGGGCGCCTGGAGGACATGGCTAAGGTCGTGGTCTACGCCGCTGATGGCAGGAACCTCGACGAGGCGGAGGCCCGCCTCCGGCGCGACCCGCGCTTTCGCGAGGTGCGCCGCGTGCCGGCCGCGGAGAATCGCCAGCGGTTCCAGTCCGCCACCCGGGAGGCCGGCCTGCTGCTGGAGAGCGCCGGCCAGGACGCTTTGCCGGAGAGCCTGGAGCTGAGCCTCCGCCAGGATCTCGCCGAGGGCGCCAGGGCGGTGGAAGTGGCTGCCAGCCTGCGGGACATCCCCGGCGTGGGCGACGTGCTGGCGGACCAGGAACGGCTGGAGCAGCTCCAGCGCATGGCCCGCATGCTGCGCTCGGCCCTGGCCAGCCTCGGCGCGGTGCTCCTGGTGGCCGCGGGCTTCGCCACGGGGAACGTCATCCGCATGAGCATCCTGGCCCGCGAGGAGGAAATCGGCATCATGCGCCTGGTGGGGGCCTCCGAAAGTTTCATCCGCACCCCCCTGGTGCTGGAAGGCGCCGTCCTGGGCCTGGGCGGCAGCGTCCTGGCCCTGCTGGGACTCCTCGGCCTGTGGCTGCCCGTCTCCCGGGGCGTGGGCGGCCTCTCGCCGCTCCTGGTGGATCTGGCCCGTCTGGGCTTCTTCTCGGCGGGCAGCATGGCCCTGCTCGCCTTCGTCGGGGCCGCCACCGGCGCCCTGGGCGCCCTCTGGGCCTTCTGGAGCACCCGCCGCGCCCAGCGCGCCGAGGCGGCGCTGATGGAGAGCGCGGGCTAACCTACGTTGATGGGCGACAGCGTCATCGTGTCATTCCCGAAGATGTCGATGACCTTCACGGCCACGACATAGCGGCCGGGCTTGCCGTAGGTGTGCAGGGCCGTGGTGAGTTCCAGGCTGCGGTCCTTGCGGGTGCGGAAGCTCTGCCATTCGTTTTCGAAGATGTAGCTGCCGGTCCAGCGTTCCTCGAATTCCAGGGCGTCTCCGCCGGAAGGCCTCAAGCCGCCTTCGTTGGCCTCCAGGCCCAGGCTGATGGGTACCTTGATGATCTCCTTGCGGCTTTCGTAGTCGAAGTCCACGGCCCAGTAGTCCACCCAGTCGGTCCACTGCTTGGTGAGCACCTCGCGAGTGACCACGCCCTGCTTGTCCTTGCTGACTTTGATGAGCTGGCCGTTGTCGCAGATGACTTCGCTCTTGCCTTCCTTCAATTCGGCGGCCAGGGAATCCGCCAGGCCCTGGCTGTGGTACACCGAGAAATCCGTCAGCTCGATGGCGAGGCTCAGCTTGTGCTTCTGGTCGTAGCGCGGCGTGGCCTCCACATAGCTGATATCCGCGAAGCGCACCTGGCCCTTGTCCACGGCCCGCTTGTCGAAGACTTCGGGGGGGATGGTCTTGGGGGCCAGCTCGATGCCCTTGCTTCGGGCTTCTTCCAGCACCGCCGGGAAGAGGCCCATCTCGAATTCGAAGGCCAACACGTCCACGCGAGTCGCCCCACGCTTGCGGCATTCGGTGATGACCTCTTCCACGAAGAGGCGACCCACGGGCAGGTTGATGGGGCCCACCACCACGAGCCGTCCCGCCAGCTTGCCGTGGAAGAAGGCTTCACCTTCCAGGGGCTGGGCCTTGTAGGCGCGGAGGATCAACTCGCGGAACTCCTTCTCCTTGCGGGCCAGGGCTTCGGCCTTGCGCTTGGCGCTAAGGTTGCCGCCCACATTGAGATAGGCCTGCCGCTCGTAGCGCCCCAGGTTCAGCACCTCGAAGGCGCGGAAGTCTTCGCCCGCCGCCTTCCGTTCCCGCTGCAATTCACCCGAGCTGTCGGTCTTCTGGGCCACGGTGGTGGCGCTCGTCACCAGCTTCCTGCGCCGGGACTGCGCGCTCGTTTCATATGATTTCTTCCAGGGGAAAACCGCCCGCTGGCGCGGTATCGCGGGCTCCGGGTTGATCCACGCGCTGGACGGCGGCGCGCGCTCGGTGCTCAACGTGGCGGCGACCTGCGCCGGCGCCGGCCTCATCGTCGGCGTGGTGACGCTCACCGGCCTGGGGCTCAAGTTCAGCTCGATCGTGCTCGCCTACGCCGGCAACTCGCTGCTGCTCACCGCGATCTACACCGCGCTCATCGTCTGGATCGTGGGCCTCGCGGTGCCGGTGACCGCGAGCTACATCATCTGCGCGGTGATAGCAATACGACGAGTCAAGGAGGCATGCAA
>CAVPLE010000054.1:0-3270 GCA_963705865.1 uncultured Holophagaceae bacterium
TGGCCGAGCTGCACGGCGAAGAGGTCCGCGTGGCCTTCGACATCCACGATGCCACCCGCATCTGGGTGAGCCGCCAGGACGGCGCCTTCGTCTGCGAGGCGGGCTTCGAGGCCAACAAAAGCGCCTACTTCCCGAAGCCCTACGTCGAAAGCCTGCGGGAGAAGCGGCAGGAGGGCCAGCGGCAGCGGCTTGAGGCCAAGGCCCAGCGCGTGCTGGGAGAGCCCCTGGAGCAGGTCGAAGTCCAGGACCTCACCGATGCCCAGCGGGCCCTGGCCGCCGAGGGTTTCAGCCGCCTCCCCGACTTCCAGCCAGAGGCGCTCGCAGCCGCCTCACCCGAGCCCGAAACCCTGGCCCCCAGTGGCCGCCCGATCTTCCGGAACGACATCGAGTACTACCGCTGGGCCCAAGCCCATCCCGAGGCCCTGGATGACCAGGAAGCCCGTGATCTCCACCTCCGCATCCAAGCGGACCCCGCGCTCCAGGCCGTGCTGGGCCTGGGCGCCTGACCCCCACCACCCTCATCCCCCTCACAGGAGGCCCTTTGAAACCCACCTTCGCCCTCGTCAGCAACGTCGAGCGCCTCATGGCCGGCATGGCCATCGTCCACCAGCGCGGTGCCATGGAGGCCGGCATGATGCTGGTCACAAGCGAGCCCGGCTTCGGTAAGACCGAGACCCTGCGCTGGTATGTGTCGCAGCAGCCCTACGCGGTCTATGTCCGCGCCAAGAGCGGCTGGACCCGCCACTGGTTCCTCACCGATCTGCTGGCGGCCCTGGGCGTCAGTCCCCAGCGCCTCACCGAAGACATGTTCCGCCAGGCCGAGAGCGCCCTGGAGGCCCGCCCCTACACCGTGGTCGTGGACGAGGTGGAACACGCCCTGGCCGATCACGCCGTGATGGAGGCCATCCGGGACATCAGCGATGCCACCAAGATCCCCGTGGTGCTGGTGGGCATGGACCAGGTGAAGGACCGGATCCGCAGCCGCTACCCCCAGATCTCCTCGCGCATCGCGGTCATCGTCTACTTCCAGCCCGTCAGCCGTGAGGACGTCGCCAAGGCCGCCAGCACCCTGCTGGACGGCGTGAAGCTGGACCAGGACCTGGTGGAGGAGATCCACCGCCAGTGCGAAGGCCGGATGCGCCTGGTGATGAACGCCCTGGGCAACTGCGAGCGCGTGGCCCGCCAGCGGAAAGCAAGCGCCTTGGCCCTGAAGGACGTGGAGGGCCAGGAGCTGATCCACGACTGGCAGTCGAAGCGCCCCCGCCTCGTCAAGCTGCAGAGGCAGGCGTGAGCAGCCTGAACCCCAGCACAGCCATCCTGAGAGCCATGGCGGGCCGCCTCGGTCGCATCGCCTTCGGTGCCCTGGTGGAGGACACGGGCCTGACCCGTCTCCAAGTGCGGGATGGCCTCACGACCCTCCGAGGGCGCGGCCTGGCTGTCATGGCCTGGCGCGGCACCTGGAAGCTCACGCCGAAGGGCGCCGAAGCCGCAGGAAAGGGTCTTGAGCTCAAGTCGGGCCCCGCGGGCCCCAGGCCCGTCTCCGAGGTCCCCCACCACTTCCGGTCCCGCCTGTGGCGGGCGCTCCGGATGATGCGCAAGTCCACCATCCACGGGCTCCTGGTGCCCGCCTCCAGCCCTTCCGACGGCAACCCCTACGAGAGCGCCAAGAAGTACCTGGACGCCCTGGTGAAGGCCGGATTCGTGAAGCGCATGCCTCACAAAGACGGCACCCGCACCATCTACGCCCTCGTGCGGGACAGCGGCCCCCTTCCCCCGCAGTGGAACAAGCGCCAGGGCCGCGTCTACGACGCCAACACCCAGGAGGTCTTCGATGTGGCTTGAGCTCCTGAGAGACCAGGTCACCCAGCGTGGCCCGGGCGGCCTGGGTGCCGTGGCCGCTGAACTGGGCTACAGCAAGTCCGCCCTGAGCCTGGTGCTGAACGGCAAGTACGACAGCAGCACCACCCGGATCGAAGCCGCCGTCCTGCGGACCTTCGGATCCATCCGCTGCCCCTTCGAGGAGCGCGACCTATCCGCCGCCGACTGTCGCTTCTGGCGGCAGTGCGATCGCCCCACTTCCTCCCCCTGGGCCCAGCACCACTGGGCCGCCTGCCAGACCTGTTCCCACAACGCCTCACCCCATGGAGCCTCTCGTGTTTGATCGCCTAAAGACCCTCCTCAAGCCCGCCAACGTCCAGGGGGACGGCCCCCGCGTGGCCATCCGCAATTCGGACCGCCTCCACAGGCTGGCCGCGCCTCCGGCCCCCATCCCTACGCCCCCCGCCTACGCCTACCCGGGCTATAGCTACGTCTCCATGGCCCTCACCTGCATGGAGGCCATCGGCCTGATGACCAACATCACCAGCATGGAAGCCGCCTCGTCGGCCATCACCGAGCTGGTGCGGCGGGGCATCCACCTGGAACCCATCGACTGGGTGCTGGTCGAGCACTGCCACGGCGCCCAGGGCGAGCCCATCCCCACCCTGGCCCAGATCCACGCCGCCTTCCGCGAGCGCCTGGTGGTGCTCGGCTTCACCGCCGTCAACCAGGCCGCCGCCGCATAGCCCCATGAGCACCGTCCTGACCTGGATCCTCTCCCCCCTCTGGCTGCCCATCCTGGGCGCCCTTCACCTGCGGGACGCCCAGAGGCGCCGCCGCTTCATCCGCCACTAGGAGCAACCGCATGACCAAGACCCCCAAGATCCCCGAGGGCTACCGGCAGAACGCCAACGGCGACCTGGTCCTCATCGAGAACATCAAAGAGATCGACCTGCTGCGAGATCAGCTCGTGGTGGGCATCGCCGCCCGGGCCCGGGAGAAGTCCGGCGAGCTCGCCGAATTCAAGACCACCGTCATGGACGAGATCAACGAGTTCGTCCAGACCAGCGCCGCCCGCTTCAAGGCCAAGCTCGGCGGCACCAAGGGCAACCTGAGCTTGCTGTCGTTCGACGGCCGCTACAAGGTGGTCCAGGCCAACCAGGACAACATCGCCTTCGACGAGCGCCTCCAGGTGGCGAAGGCGATCATCGACAAGTGCATCAAGAAGTGGTCGGACGGCGCCGACGCCAACCTCATGGCCCTCGTCAACGACGCCTTCCAGGTGGACAGGGCTGGAAACGTGAGCATCCGCCGCGTCCTGGGCCTGCGCAAGCTCGACATCGACGACAAGGACTGGAAGCGGGCCATGGACGCCATCTCCGAGTCCGTCCAGGTCGTCAGCAGCAAGAGCTATCTCCGTGTCTATGAGCGCACGGAGGCGGGCGACTACGA
>CAVPLE010000055.1:0-3025 GCA_963705865.1 uncultured Holophagaceae bacterium
GGAACGAAGCAGTAGGACATTACGTATTGCTGTGCAGAATGACCTCAACGCCAAGCTGTCAGACTACATGTACAACCAAGAGCAGTCTATCTACGACCGTAAAGCCAACGCCATAAACAACTCATTCCAGACTCAGACCTTCGCCTACGAGAAGCCTCAAGGAGGCCCATTCGACAGCTTCATGCAAGGCGCTACAGGCAAGTTCGGAGAGCATGCGGGCAACTACTTATTCAGCCAACTCTTCCCAGGAGGTTAATATGCCACAAGCACAAGTCATTGATCTATCTCCTACTTACGACGAAGGATGGAAGAATTTCGGTAAGGGATTCGCCAGCTCTATCGGTGAGAGATACGAAAATCAGAGGGATGAGGACATCCTTGGAGGCCTAGAGAATTACCAGACTGAGCAGGATGCTGTTAAGAAGTTGGACTTGCTGGACAAGGCTAAAGGCCTATCGCCTAAACGCAAGAAGCAGGAGCGCGACAACCTGTTCGAAAGAGCTAACTTCATGCAAGAGCAAGCTCGTATAGATCGCGAGATCAAGAAGGCAGAAGGACAAGAGAAGATCAACTTCATCGACAAGTATTACGGCCAAGCCATGAAGGACGCGGCTGCCAACTTAGTGCAGGCTAGAAAGAACGCACAGACCAATCCAAATGCGGGACAGATGATTCCCCAACTTCAAGCTGACTACGAGAACAAACGCAAGACCTGGGAGAACGCGCTGCGTCAACACGCGCCTGAAGGTTTCTTCCCGGCCATTGCTGACGAAGCCGAATCGGAGCCTAACGCACCACAAGAGAGTGCAGCTCCACAAGCGCAAGCGCCTCAAGGTCAACAGGCTCCTATTGAAAAGGCATCGCCTGACAAGGTTAAAGCCTATGCGGATGCCGTTAGAAATAGTCCAGACATCCCTAAGGCTCAGAAGCCTAAGTTGATTGAAGAGTACGTACGAGAAGCCAATCCAGACGAAGTGCCAGCCAAGGTCGACAGACTTGTCCGCGAGGCTGTCACTGGAAGGTCTAACATCCCGCCAAAGCCTGAAGAGATCAAGCAGCTAGTCGAGAAAGACAAGAAGCAGAAAGACAAAATCCGCAAGAAGGAACCATGGCTGAAGGCTCACATTAAGAATTTCAGCGACCCGAAGAGATCACAATCCAACTTTAGGGGAGGAGCTGACCAAGCCATCGCAGAGATCATGGATGTCTATGGCGTCCCAGAAGAGGAAGCTATCAGCAACCTATTGATGTCTGTGGACTTCGAGTACGTTCCACAAGAAGAGCAAGAAGCTGTGTACGAGTATTGGAAGCAGTGGATGGACACAGAGCGCCAAGCAGTGGCAGCCACTATCGACCAGCTTCAGAAGCTAAACCATGAGCGCTGGGACGCCCCACGCAAAGCCAAGTTTGAGCAAGAAAGAAAGGCCAAAGGATTTAAATAGTGATCACAGACGTTAAGCCAAAACAGCCTATAGAGCTGCCTACGCAGTCACCGGATGATCATATCCTACAGCAGGTTAACCGTAGATTCGCGCGCAGCAATACTCCTGGACTCATCGAGAGAGGCCTGCGCGGATCGTCTACGGCTATCGCTGCCGGACAAGGTTTAAGCCTTGAGGAGCAAGAGTTAGCTGAGCAGTACAAGGAAGAAAATCCTAACTGGATCCGTGACGGGGTAGAAACCCTCATCAACATGACGGCATCACTGCCAGTCTTCGGTGCCGGTACAGCCGCAGGAACCGCAGCCTTAGGGCCTGTTGGGGGAGCTGCTGGAGGCTTCGGGTTAGACACGTTCGTCAGAGAGGTCTACCAGGGATATCTACAGGCCGTTAAGCGCGGAGAAACGACCCTTAGCTTCGATGACTGGATGGAGGTGGCTAAGGAGTCTGGAAAGTCCGCAGCTCTAGGGGGAGCGCTTGCTATTGCATCGCCATTCCTCAAGCTGGCAACTAACAATCCGGTGGTGGGCAAACTGCTCAAAACACCGTTGTCTAAGGCAGCCGCTGACCTGGCAGTCGAAGCGGGAGCTTTCACTGTTGGAGGCGCTGCCATTGGACATGGAGAGTTGAGCCTGGAAGACTTCCGCGACAACCTAATTGCCATCGGGGGAATGCACCTGTCGCAGGCAGCCATTAAGTCGCTCCACAAGAAGCACGTAGAAACTGGCAAGCCTCCAGAGCAACTGCTCATTGAGTACAAACCTAAGGCCTTAGAGACACCAATCACTCCAGAGCAGAAGTCCGAAGCTGAGCGCATCACTAAGGAGAAAGCTCCTAAAGAGAAAGAGCCAGAGCCATCGCTGGAAGAAAAGTTCAAGCGTGGACTGAAAGAGATCGCTGGAGCTCACGCAGAGAAGCAAGAGTTAGAGCGCATAGAAAAAGGCATCAAGGAGATAGAAGCCACAGAGAATGAAGGCTTCATCAAGCAGCTCCGCGATGACATCTACAAGCGCGTAGAGGCTCTTAAGAAGAAGCGCCAAGACTTGACAGGCAAAGAACAGTCCGAGCTCTATACGAAGGCTGTGAAGGCCAAACAGAAGATGGAAGAGGCCAGCAAGAAACGCGCTCATGCCGAAGAGCTTAGAGGCAAAGAGAAGCAATACGCCCGCGAAGGCAAAGAAGCCAAGGCTAAAGAGCGCATCAAAGAAAGAGAGCGCGGCTTCGAGCCTATGAAGAAAGAGCGCATGGCACGCGAGACAGCAGAGAAGAAAGCCACTGTCGTTGAGAGAGCCAAGGAGCTTCAAGAAGAGCTAAAGGAAAGCATCAATGAGAAGGCTCGACTGCTAAATGAGCAGAAAAAGAGCCTGAGAGAGAAGATCGCCTCCACAGAACCGACTCCCCGTCAAAGGTTTGAGTCCGAAAAGGAGATGAATAAACCGCTTAGTCAAAGACTAGGGGAAGTGCTCGCGGACAAAGAGGCCAATGTAAAGCGGCTTTACAGCCAACTCAATAAATCCATGGCCGCCAAAGAACCAAGGCCAGTCAAAGAGTTGATCCGCAAGCAGATACGAGAGATTGAATCAGAA
>CAVPLE010000056.1:0-4688 GCA_963705865.1 uncultured Holophagaceae bacterium
GGCGATCGCCTGCTGAAGGCCACCAAGGCCTTCCAGCTGGTGGTGGAGAAGCCTGCGGATCTGGCGGGGCTGCCCGAGGGCACCCGCATGGCGGCGGCCGCCGCCGCGAAGAAGGCGGGCAAGGACGGCCAGTGGCTGTTCACCCTGGACGGCCCCAGCATCTGGCCCTTCCTGGAATACGCCCAGAACCGTGAGCTGCGGAAGCGCCTCCTCACAGGCTACCTGGAGCGCTGCAACCAGGGCGGCGACACCGATACCAACGCCATCGTGGCCAAGGTGGCGGCGCTGCGTGTCGAGAAGGCGCGGCTGCTGGGCTACAAGACCTGGGCGGCGTTCGTGCTTGAAGAGAACATGGCCAAGGATCCCAAGGGGGTCTACGGCCTGCTGGACCAGATCTGGAAACCCGCGCTGGAGGTCGCCAAGCTGGAACGCGCCGACCTGCAGGCCATGATGGCGAAGGATCTCCCGGGCCAGAAGCTCGAGCCCTGGGACTGGCGCTACTACGCCGAGAAGGTGAAGCAGGCCAAGTACGACTTCGACGAGGAAGCGGTGAAGCCCTACTTCGCCATCGACGCCGTGCGCCAGGGCGCCTTCACCGTGGCCGGGAAGCTCTACGGCATCACCTTCACGGAGCTGAAGGACATGCCCGTCTATCAAAAGGACGTGCGCTGCTTCGAGGTGAAGGAGAAGGATGGCCGGCACCTGGGCCTCATCTACGTGGACTACCATCCGCGGCCTGGCAAGCGCGGCGGTGCCTGGATGAGCAACTACCGGCAGGCCTGGATCCAGGACGGGAAGCCGGTGGATCCCGTGGTGGTGAACGTCTGCAACTTCACGGCTCCGGCGGGCGATCGCCCCGCGCTGCTGACCTCGGACGAGGTGCGCACCCTCTTCCACGAGTTCGGCCATGGCCTCCACGGCCTCTTCTACGCGGGTCGCTATCGGGGTACGGCCGGCACGCCCCGGGACTTCGTGGAACTGCCCAGCCAGGTCATGGAGAACTGGTCCATGGAACCCGAAGTGCTGAAGCTCTACGCCAGGCACTACAAGACCGGCGAGGTGATCCCCGACGCCCTGGTGGCGAAAATGAAGAAGGCTGGGACCTTCGGCCAGGGCTTCGCCACCGTGGAATACATGGCGGCCTCCCTCCTCGATATGGACTGGCACACGCTGACCACCACCAAGCCTCAGGACACCGCCGCCTTCGAGAGGGCCTCCCTGGCCAAGTGGGGCCTCATCACCGAGATCCCGCCCCGCTACCGCAGCCCCTACTTCAACCACATCATGGGTGGCTACGCGGCGGGGTACTACAGCTACATCTGGAGCGCCGTGCTGGACAGCGACGCGTTCCAGGCCTTCAAGGAGAAGGGCAACCTCTTCGATCCCGCCACGGCGGCCAAGTTCCGCGCCGAGGTACTCTCCAAGGGCGGCACCGAGGATCCCGCGCTGCTCTACCAGCGGTTCCGAGGGCGCGCTCCGAAGGTCGAACCCCTGCTGGAAAAGCGTGGGCTGAAGTAGAGGCTCGCTCAGGCTTCAACAGATCTCCACGAAGGACACGAAGAAAAGCGGAACGCGAAGACCGCGAAAGCGCCCTACGGGCGCACGAAGAGCGCGAATGGGGCCCGACTCACCGCGGACATCCCTTCGCGGGCGGGCGATGCGCGCCCGGAGGCCGGATGTCCTGGGCAGGTCGCCGAGAATTGCCTTCGTGATCTGCCACGGGCCCGGAGGGCCTATTCGTGTCCTTCGTGGAGATCCGTAGGCTCTTGGATCGAGGAGTCAGTACCGGCCCACGAGTTCGGCCCAGCGTCCCTGGGCCTTCAGGATCCGCTCGGCCACGTGCCGCAGCACGCCATGGCCGCCCTGGGTGGGCACGGTCCACTGGCAGGTGGCCTTCACTTCGTCCACCGCATTGATGGGGCAGCAGGCCAGGCCCACCCGGCGCAGCAGGGGCAGGTCTGGCAGGTCATCGCCCAGGTGGGCCACCTGGTCGTAGGTCAGGCTGTATTTGGCGCAAAGCTGATCCAGGACCGGGAGTTTGTCCAGGTGGCCGGCGAAGCAGTCCTCCACGCCCAGGTCCCGGGCCCGGTTCACGGTGGCCCCGGCGTCCAGCCCCGAGATGAAAGCCACCGGGATGCCGGCCCGCTGGAGCCACTTGATGGCGGCCCCGTCCCGCACGTGGAAGGCCTTGGTGTGGCCGGGTTCCGCGCCGTAGTGCAGGGCGCCGGTGGTGAGAACTCCGTCGATATCGGTGCAGAGCAGGCGGATCTTGGCGGCGCGCAGGTCCAGGTCGTCCACGGGAGTCTCCGGGACCAGCCTACCCCGGGGGATGACGCCGGTCACGATCCGGCCCGGGGATCGGCAGAAAACGGCAATGATGGCTTGTCGAATGATCTGATGGGTATACAGTTTTTCGGTGGCTGGTCATTTTCCGGTTGACAGGATCTGAAACGGAATGATCATAGTCGCATGGAGTTGAATCCGTGAACCACCAGCTCAGCAACCCGATGATCGACGAAGTGAGTGGCCTCTTCAGCGCCCTCGGCGATGCCTCCAGGCTGAAGATCCTGCGCTCCCTCCTGGATAGCAAAGGCCCCCTGAGCCAGGGCGCCGTCGCGGAAGCCTCCGGCCTGTCCCAGGCCAATGCCTCCAAGCACCTGGCCTGCCTGGTGCGCGTGGGGCTCGTGGCCCGTGAGCCTGAAGGCAATGCCGTCTACTTCACCCCGGTCATGCCCCTGGTGGGCGAACTTTGCGACCTGGTCTGCGGCCACGTGAGCGATCGTGCAAAGATGACCTACAAGGCGCTTAAATGAACGAATGCTTGTATATGTAGTTGCTTTTTTTTGCCCAGGAGTATTCCTTTATGAACATTAAAGCCATCACGAGATTGAGCTTGGTGCTGCTTTCTGGGGGAAGTCTTCTCGCACAGGATGGCCTGACTTTGGCCGAAAGCATCCGGAAAGCCTGGACGGACCAGGCTGGCCTCCGGGCCGGTCAGGCCATGGTGGAATCCCGGCAGGCGGAGGCGGAGGGTTTCCGGGACCTGCGGTTGCCCAGCCTCACCTTGCAGGCCCAGGGCGTCCGCACCAACGAACCGATGATGGCCTTCGGCATCAAGCTGAACCAGGCGCGCATCGGCGCGGCGGACTTCAATCCGCAGTCGCTGAACCACCCGGATCCCATCGGCGCCTACGGGGGCTCCGCGGTACTCCAGCAGCCCCTCTATGCCGGCGGGCGGATCACCGCGGCCCGCCGGGCCGGCGACTACATGGCCCAGGCCGAGGTCGCCAGCCAGGAGCGCCGGAAGCAGGAGACCGCCCAGGCGGTGGTAGAGGCCTACTTCGGCACCCAAGTGGCCGAGCAGGCCCTCAAGTGGGTGGAGGATTCCAGGACTTGGATCCAGGGCATGGAGGACTTCGTGGGCGCCCGCGTGAAGCAGGGCCTGATGCTGGAATCCGAGCTCCAGCGCCTGAAGGCCTTCCACGCCCAGATCGACGCCCAGAAGGCCGACGTCACCAAGCAGATGCGCTCGGCCCGCTCTGGCCTGGGCCTGCTCACCGGCAGCGGTCCGGTGGAAGGCCCCCTGGCCACGCCGCTCGAACCCACCGAGCCCTTGGCGGCCCCTTCATCCGGGCAGCGAGGTGATCTGCTCGCCGCGGACCTCCAGGCCAAAGCCGCCGGGGAAGGCGCCAAGGCCGCCAGCGGCAGCCTCCGCCCCGAAGTGGGCCTGGAGCTGGGGGCGGGCACCCTCCACCATTCTTGGTCCGAAAAAGGCAACTGGACCTGGGCCGGTGTGGGCCTGAAGTGGAAGGTGTTCTCCGCGCCGGACCGGGCCAAGGCGAGGGCCGCCCGCGCCCAGGAAAGCGCCGCCCGCGAGATGCGGACCTTCAAGCAGCAGCCGCGCCTTCGTCAAGCGCGTGATCGGTTGGAGCATGGCCGAGATCATGGTCATGCCGTGGGACGAGTTCATCGCGGAAGTGCAGGAAGCCATCCGCATCAGGGACGGTGATTAGGCAATAAGAAAAGGCCCCGCCGAAGCGGGGCCTTCATTTTGATGCCTGCCTTGCCAAACCCTGCCACACCAGGCCTCAACCTGCCACGCCATGCAAAACCCTGCCATGCCGAGCCGAGCCGTGCCTCGCGCGATGGCAAGTTAGGCATTCTTCTCCGAGAGATCAAGTGAGCCCCCGTAATGTCTAATTTGACCTCGACTTTGACGATCCGTTTGACTTGATCAGTGTCTGGGCCAGCGAAGACGGTCGCGGGCGCGTTGAAGGACGCCGAGAAGAAGGTCAAAGACATCGCCAATGCCATGAAGGGCACTGGCGCGACCGACAGGTTCGTCTCGAATCTCGCGAAGCTGATGAGCGCGAGACATCGAACAGGTCAGCAAGGCGTGGCGCGATTACGCGAAGGCGCAGGGGCTCGCCGCCAACTCGGCGCTGGACAAAGGGCCAAGTCGCCGGCGTGAAGGCGTGGGAGCAGCCACGATCGGCGCTGCGGCCGTCAAACGCGAGCAGATGGCGTTCAACCGTTCTATGTCGGCGGCTGGCGGCGTTCATCCGATGACCGCGGCCATGTCGGCGAACGCCCTGGCGAATGCGCGCCTCTCGGCCGGAATGCATGGGCCGTCGATCGCCGCGCCTGCGGCGGCCGCTGCTGCGGGTTTGGCCGCCCATCGTAGGGAG
>CAVPLE010000057.1:0-6723 GCA_963705865.1 uncultured Holophagaceae bacterium
GAGGGCGGCGGCGTGTTGGTGACGTGGGTCTGCCCGCTGGCATCACGCCAGTAGTAGGCGCGCGGCGGCTGGCCGAGGAGGAGCAGGACGAGCAGCCCTGCGGCGGCGGTCATCATGCACTCTTAGAACTGGGCATCGAGGGCCTCGCACCAGAAGTGGTAGACCATCTGGTGGATCTCCTGGATGCGGGCCGTCACGGTGGAGGGCACCACCAGGGCATCGTCCATCAGGCCCGCCAGCTGACCGCCATCGCGACCCAGGAGGCCCAGAGTGCGCACGCCAAGGGATTTCGCGGAGGCCACCGCGCGGAGGACGTTGGCGCTGTTGCCGCTGGTGCTGATGCCGATGAGGAGATCCCCCGGCCGGCCCAGGGCCTCCACCTGTCGGGAGAAAATCTGGTCAAACCCATAGTCGTTGCCGATGGCGGTGAGCGCCGAGGTATCGGTGGTGAGCGCGAGGCCCGCCAGGGCGCGTCGTTCCTTCAGGTAGCGGCCACTCAACTCGGCGGCCAGGTGCTGGGCGTCGGCCGCGCTGCCGCCATTGCCGCAGACGAGGATGCGGCCCCCGCGCTTCAGCCGCTCGGCCATGTCGTCCGCCTGGGCGAGGATGTGGTCCAGTTCCTGGGCGAAGAAGGCCTGCTTGAGCTGGATGGACTCCTGGACGTGCTGGAGGAGGATCTGCTTCATGCCGCCGATTGTGACAGGAATTCCATTCCCAGGATCCGCCGTGCCCTGGCAGACTGCGGTGAGTCTTGCCTCTTCCGAGCGTGGGTCCCATGGAATGGATTGCCCTCAAACACGCCCTGCTGGCCCACCTCCCGGTGGCGACCGGACTGCTGCTGCCCTGGGCCCTGTTTGCCTCCCAGCGGGCCGGGCGTGGCATCCGCCCCTGGTGGACCGTGTGCCGCTACCTCGGGTGGGTGGGCCTCCTGGGCCTGCTGGCCGCCCTCACCAGCGGCGCCGGCGCGGGCCGGTTGCATGCCCTGATCCCCACGGGACGGATCTTCCCCCTGCCGGCTTCCGGCCACGGGGCGGACGCCCAGCTGTTCCGCCATGCGGTGTTCGCCACCAGCGCCGCGATTTTCGCGGTGCCCGCGCTCTGGGCCATGAACCGGACGCGGAAGGACCATCAGAGCCTGGGCGTTCTCGCTTTGTTCTTCGGGCTTCTCTGGTCGGCGGCGCTCCTGGCGACCGGCTATTCCGGCTATGGGCTGGCCCACCCGGGCCGTCCCGTCGTCATCGCGCCCGCCCCGGCAAAGGTCGCTGAAGCGCCCGCCGCTCCGGTGGATCCAGAGGCGCAGGCGCCCCTCCGGGCCCTGGACTACGCCGCGCTGGAGGCGCTCCACGCCGAGCCCGTGAAGTCCCCGGCCCACGGCGGCCGCTGGATCCGCGCCTGGGCCAATCCCGTCGCCGCCTCCGCCTACCGGGCTGGCCGGGCGCTGCCGCCGGGCACCCTGGTGGTGTTGAGCAGCCTGGAGGACCGCTGGGGCCGACCCGGCACCGAGCCCGGTCCCTTGTATGCCTTGGAGATGAAAGGGGAGACCCCCTCGCTCACCTTCTATTGGCCCCAGGTTCCCGTCGATCGCCGTCGGGAGACCGGGGGCGAGGGGCGGGCCTACTGGCGGGGCGACGAACACCCATCTGGAGGCTTGCCGCGCCTGTCACGCCAATGGCATGGCCGATCCCGCCCAGCGCAGCCGGTGGCGCGTGCCGCGGGTCCGGTTCATTCCAGCGAATTAAGCCCGTTCCACCAACGGGAACAGCCGGACCTTCTCGTGGTCGATGCGCAGCCGGAGGGTCTGGAGCAGATCCTTTGAGGTCTGGATGAAGGCCTCCGGCGCCAGTCGGATGGTTTCCGCGCTGGTCCAGTGATGGCTGAACGGGCGCAATCGGGTCTTCAGTTCGTCCAGGTCGGCCTCCAGGCCCTTGGCGGCCAGCTGGATATCCGCATCCAGGTTGCCGAGCAGGGCCGGGTACAAGATCGTGTTCTCCATGGACAGATGGGCCTTGACCGAGGCGACGAGGCGCTGCGTGGCGGCCAGGTACAGATCCGGATGGTTCCGCACCAGCGCGGGAGCCAGCCGGGCTTCATGCGCCTGGGCCAGACGGAGCAGCTCAAGATGGTGGTGATGGTAGGGGATGAGACTGGCATCCATGACAGCTCCTCATGCAGAGCATATCGGTATCCATCCGTGGCACTTGAATGTCGATGGCAAAAAAAGGGCCGACCCGAGGATCGGCCCTGGCATTTGCAGCCTGACGCTTAATCGATGGTGAACTCACCGTCGTCGATGATGGTGATCTCCGTGGGCAGGAAGCGGGCGTCGTAGCCCTTCTCCTTCAGCAGATGGTAGGCCAGCTCGGCGCGGATGCCGGTGGAGCAGTGGCAGAGGATCTTCGCATCCTTCGGCAGCTCGGCCAGGCGGGCCAACAGCTGGGGTTCGGGGATCGTCAGGGCGCCCTTGATGGTGCCGTTCTTCGTCTCATCGGGGTTCCGCACATCCAGGATCACCACGCCGCGCTGGGCGGGGGTCAGCTCCGCGACCTTCGTGAAGTCCGCGGGCGAGATGGAACCCGGGCGGGGCTTGGGCACGAAGGTGGCCTTGGCGGCCAGGGTGCCGGTCTCGACGGGCAGCGCCGCCGCCTGCCAGGCCTGGAAGCCGCCGGACAGGAGGTTCACGCCCACATACCCGGCCTTGACGAGGTCCGCGGCCACAGCCTTCGCGGCCTCACCGCCCGTGGCGTCCACCACCACGACGGGGGGCTTGAGCTTTGCCGAGGGAAAGGTCTTGAGCAGGTCGGCGATCTTGGCGGGTTCGGCGGCCACGGCACCCTTCAGGAAACCCTTGGACGCTTCGGCGGCGGGCCGGGCGTCGAGGATCACCAGCGGGGTGTTCGTATCCAGGTAGGCCGCCTTCAGCGAGGCCGGGCTCAGCACACCGAAGTGCTTCCGGGTCCAGGCGGGCATGCCTTCCACGAACACCTTGGCGTGCGTGTAGCCCAGCTTCTTGGCCTTGGCGAGCGAGCCGGGGCTCATGTTGCAGGTCTTCCCGCTGCAGTAGAAGATCACCAGCGCGCCCTTGTCGGCGGGCAGCTTGTCGATGTTCTTGTCGAAGGCCGGGAAGGGCAGGTTCACGGCCGTGGGGATGGCGCCCTCCATGAAGCGCGGCGCGGGCCGGGAATCGAAGAGGAAATACTTCCCCTGCTCGGGCCCCATGGCCACCAGCTTCTGGACCTCGTCCAGGGTGGCGATCTCGTTCGCCGCCAGCTTGACGGGAGGCTTGGCGAACACCGCCGTGGCGGTCTTGACGCCATCCTGCTCGGTGTACTCGACCCGCACCTCGTGGCCCTTGGCGATGGACTTCAGCGCTGCTTCGGCACTGGCGGCGGGCTCGGGGGTGACCACCTTCAGGGTGTCCTTGTCGAAGCGCAGCACCTCCGTGCGCTCGTCGATTTTCATCTGGAACGATTGGTTCTTCAGCACCAGGTTGTCGAAGTGGCCCCGCAGGTTGTGGGCGGCGGTGGTGTGGCAGGTGGTGCAGAGCTTCGCGGAGGCTGGCTTAGGCGGCTGTGGATCGGCGGCCAACAGCGCCGTGGCGCAGGTCGCGGCGAGCAGGAGGAAGGTACGGGGCTCGGGTCTCATGGAGGCTCCTGGGGGGCGATGACGATAGGAGTCTATGGTTGATTACCCATAAGTCTAGAAAGATGTGATGCCGGTCCACAGCCACTCTGGTGGCGACTTCACGTCACCCGATGGGGGTCTGAATCAGGTAACAAGGTTGGGCCCAGCCTGCGGAGGTGACCCACCACCCAACCTTCCTCTACCATCGGAGGTAACCTCTGCAAAGAAACCTGCGCCTCATTGACACCGTTTAGCTGGGGCGCGGCTTGGCCGTGACCTTGATAAGACACTTCTGGAGCCACCATGCGCCCCTTCGCACCACAGGTCGCCCTCATCGCCATTGCAGCCATGCCGGCCTTCGCGCAGAGCGCGCAGCAGCTCATCCAGGACGGGAACAAGGCCTATGGGGAGAAGCGCTATTCCGAGGCCGTGTCTTTGTATACCCGCGCCTTCGAGATGGACCCTACTCAATCCTCTGCCGCCTACAACGCCGCCTGCTGTCATGCGTTGATGGGAGATTCGAAGGCTGCACTCAGTTGCTTGGAGCGAGCGGTCCAGGCAGGCTTCACCGATGCTGACAACGCAGCGAAGGATACGGATTTGGAGCCTCTCCACTCCGATGCCCGCTGGCCCGGACTGCTGGATCGCATGCGGACCCGCAAGCGTCGGGAGGCAGCCTTCTGGCAGTCCCCGGCCCTCGCTTCCGATTACAAGGATCAGCTCACCGAGGACGAGCGCATCGCAGGCCTCTCCCGTTTCTGGTCCGAAGCGAAGTTCAACTTCTTCGACACGGATCGTCTCGTGGAAATCGACTGGGATGGGCTCTACTTGAGGTACCTCCCCAAGGTTCGCGCCGCAGCCTCCACCGCCGATTACTACCGCGTGCTCGCCGAGTTCTGCGCCCACTTGAAGGATGGTCACACCTACATCAGCCCAGCCTGGGCTGTGCGAGAAAGCACCCAGGCACGGCCCTTGATTCGCACACGTTTCGTGGACGGAAGGGTTCTGGTGACGGGAGTCTTCGATGAAGCCCTGCGGACGAAGGGTCTGGTACCTGGAGTGGAAATCACCACTGTGGACGGCCTGCCCGTGAAGGCCTACGTGGAGGCCCAGCTGGCCCCCTACCAGAGCGCCTCCACGCCCCAGGACCTGGAGACGCGGGTCTACACCCATTCATTCCTCTCTGGGCCGCTATCAGAATCGCCTCTGGTGGGTTGCATGGATGCCGCTGGTAAGACCTTCTCCCTGAGAGTGCCCCGGGTGGATGGCGCGATGCGAGGCAAGACCATGCCGTTCGAGCCGCCCTTCGTGTTTCGCATGCTCCCCGGCCAGGTGGCCCATGTGGCCCTTAATGGCTTCGATGACATGGCCACCGCCGACCAGTTTCTGGCAGCCTTTCCCGAGATCGTCAAAGCCAAGGCCCTGATTCTCGACCTCCGAGCTAATGGTGGCGGCAATTCCGGTGTGGGTTTCCGCATCCTCGCCACCCTGGCGGATCGTCCCTTCGCCACCAGCGCCTGGTCCACCCGCGACTACAAACCTTCCTTCCGAGCCTGGGGCCAACCCAACCGGTTTTTCTATCAAGGATCCAAGTACATACCTGCCGATCCAGCCAGGCACTTCGCCGGACCCGTCATCGTGCTCACGGGCCCTGCGACCTACTCCGCCGCCGAGGACTTTGCCGTGGCCTTCGATGTCATGCAACGGGGCCTCATCCTCGGTGAGCCCACGGGCGGAAGCACGGGACAGCCTCTCTCCTTCAAACTTCCAGGCGGTGGGTGGGCGGGGGTTTGCTCGAAGCGGGACACCTATCCCGATGGTCGACCCTTTGTCGGGGTTGGCGTGCAGCCCGGTCGTCTCGTGCGACCTACCGTGGCCGATTTCCGGGCAGGGCGAGACACGGTGCTGGAAGCGGCTCTGGCGGAGCTATCCCGACCCGGTGTGGCGAAATAGGCCCTGGTCGGGACCCCCGGTCCGCTTCCGCCGTGCGACCGCTGCGCCGTCAGCCCTCGTCCGTGAACAGGTTGGGCGTCTCCGCCGCCATGCCCAGCTCCTTCTTCGCCTTCTTGAAGGTGTAGGTGCCCATGGACAGATCCGGGAACTCGGGCCGCTTGCGGCCCTCCAGCAGCTCGGCCACGGTGAGGATCTGCAGGCGTGGGTAGTCCTTGCCGTTGCCGCCCTTGTAGAAGCCCGCCGAGGCCGCTTCCACGCGCATGGGCTTGGTGGGCTCCTCCAGCGTGACGAACAGGCCGATGGGCGCCTTCTCGCGGTCCAGCACGCCCTTGAGGTCGCGCACCTGGGCCACGTTCACGCTGCCGCCCTTCACGCTCACCACCAGGCGCTGCGTGGCGGCCTTGCCGCCCACGGCGTCGGCGAAGTAGATGAGGCCGTCGATGCCGCCATCGGCGCCCTTCTTCTTGCCCTGGAAGGGCTGGGCGTCCACCAGCGAGCAGGCCCACCACTGGAACTGGTACTTGTCCCGCTCCGCCAGGTCCCGCGCCCCGGCCAGATCCTTGGGCGTGCCGTGGACCTCGAACTGGATGCCGGGGAAGGCGTCCTTCAGGCGCTTCTCGATGAGGCTGATCGCCAGGTGCGTGATGTCGATGCCGATCCACGCGCGGCCCAGCTTCTGCGCCGCATGGACCGCCGTGCCGCAGCCGCAGAAGGGATCGAGGATTACATCGCCGGGATTGGAACTGGCATTGAGGATGCGTTCGAGGAGGGCCAGGGGTTTTTGGGTGGGGTAGCCGAGGCGTTCTGCTGCAGATGCCTGAAGGGGAGAAATATCAACCCAAACATCGGACGCTTTTCGCCCTAGTTGTTCACTAAGGTAATGTTTTCGAGCTATGCGCCCCGCGCCGGTTTTTGGGAAGCAGAGCCTCCCCTGATCATCAAGCTGCTTCATCAACTCTCGATTTACTCGCCATCCTTTTGCGGGAGGCAGGAAACCTTTGTATTCATAAGTCAGATTCGGCCTAGGATTTGGACTGTCTAATGGTGCAAGTCGATATGGTCCGCGTCCATCATTGTCGTCAAGCCGGAATCGACCCGTGTACGCCTCATCGGCGGAGACATATGCTGGCTCGAAGAGATAGCCCGAAC
>CAVPLE010000058.1:0-10919 GCA_963705865.1 uncultured Holophagaceae bacterium
CCAGGCCCAGCACATCGCCCTGAGTGAGGCCGCTCTCGGCCCCACGGCCCCCATCAATGGCGGGTCCCTGGCCTCGGCCAGCCTGGCTTCTGGCGCTGCTGCCGCGCCCTCCACTCCAACCGCCGCCAAGGTGCCGGGCCAGGCCCAGGCCAGCGGCCCCGCCGCCATGAAGATGTAGGAGATCCCACCATGAGCCTCGATCAGCCGACCTTCGATCATCCCGCCCCATCCCGCGGCTTCCGCCTCCGCACCCTCGGCCTGGTGGCCTTGGGCCTCGTCGCCGGAATCGGCGGCACGCTCCTCCTGCGGCCCGCCGTGAAGCACGACCACGACCACGAAGCAGCCAGCGCGACGGCGCCCAAAAAACAGATGTACCAATGCCCCATGCACCCGCAAATCATCATGGATCACGAGGGCACTTGCCCCATCTGCGGCATGACGCTGGTGGCCATGGAAGGCGACGCCTCCAAGGACAAGGGGAAGGGGAAGGTCGTGTTCTACCGGTCCCCGATGAACCCGAGCCTCACGTCCCAGGTCCCCATGAAGGACGAAATGGGCATGGACTACGTGCCGGTATACGAAGGCGATCTCAAAGGCGAAGGATCGATGGTCGAAGACCATTCCCCTGTGACGATCGACCCCGAGCGCCAGCAGCTCATCGGCCTGCGCACCGAGAAAGTGGCCGAGGGGGCCGTGAGCGGCGAGCTGCGCGCCCTGGGGCGCGTGGCCGTGGATGAGACGCGCGTCCGCAAGGTGAACGTGAAGGTGGAAGGCTTCGTCGAGAAGCTCTTCGTGGACTTCGTGGGCAAGCCCGTGGCCAAGGGACAGCCCCTGTTCAGCCTGTACAGCCCCGATTTTGTCAGCGCCCAGCGGGAGTACCTTCTGGCCCTGAAGACTCAGAAGGCCCTGTCTGGCGGATCATTGCAGAGCAGCGGCGGCGATCTGCTGGAGTCGGCACGGCGCCGTCTCACGCTGTGGGACGTGCCGCAGGCGGCCATCGACAACCTGGAGAAGACCGGCGAGGTCCTGCGGGCCCTCACGCTGCGCAGCCCCATCTCGGGCGTCGTGACGGCCAAGAACGTCGTGGAGGGGGCCCGCATCACACCGGCGGACATCCCCTTCGAGATCACGGATCTGAGCCGAGTCTGGGTGCTGGTGGATGTTTACGAGGCCGAGCTGAGCCGCGCCAAGGTGGGCACGCCCGCCGAGCTGACGGTCCAGGCAGGCCCTGGGAAGGTATTCAAGGGGAGGATCGCCTTCGTGGATCCGGTCATGGATCCCAAGACCCGCACCGCCAAGGCCCGCGTGGAGTTTCCGAATCCCGGGGGCGTCCTGAAGCCCGACATGTTCGGCGACGTGGTGCTCAAGGGCCAGGGCCGCAAGGGCCTGCTCATCCCCCTGGACGCGGTGCTGGATGCCGGCACCACCAAGGTCGCCTTCGTGGCGCTGGGGGATGGCAAGTTCGAGCCTAGGGAGGTCACCACAGGCACCACCGTCGGCGAGAAGGTGGAGATCCGGTCCGGCCTCAAGGCCGGCGAAGAGGTCGTCGTCCGCGCCAACTTCCTGGTGGATTCCGAATCCCGCCTGAAGGCAGCCCTGGCCCAGATGAGCCAGAAGACGACCAACACCGACGGCCCGAAGGGTCCTGTCCAGCCGGCGCCGTCCGGCCACCAGCATTGAGGGGGCCGGTATGAGCGCACATGTGGGCTACGACCCCGAACACCCGACGTTCCTCCAGCGGATCATCCGCTTCTCGGCGGAGAACCGCTGGCTGGTGATGGCCGCTTCGGTGGTGCTGATCGCCATGTCCTTCTGGACCATGCGGAACATTCCGTTGGATGCCCTGCCGGATCTCAGCGACACCCAGGTCATCGTCTACACCAAGTGGGACCGGAGCCCCGACATCGTCGAGGACCAGGTGACCTACCCCATCGTCACGGCGCTGCTCGGCGCCCCGAAGGTGAAGGCGGTCCGGGCCCTGTCGGATTTCGGCTTCTCCTATGTCTATGTCATCTACGAGGACGGCACGGACATCTACTGGGCCCGGTCCAGGACCCTGGAGTACCTCAGCAAAATCACGTCCAGCCTGCCTCCGGGCGTGACGCCCGTCATCGGCCCTGACGCCACCTCCGTGGGCTGGATCTACCAGTACGCTCTGGTGGACCACAGCGGGAAACACAGTACGGATGAATTGAGATCGCTGCAGGACTGGTTCCTCCGCTACTCCATCCAGAGCACCCCCGGCGTGGCTGAAGTGGCCACGGTGGGCGGCCAGGCCCGTCAGTTCCAGGTCCAGGTCGATCCCAACAAGCTGGCGGCCTACCGGATCCCCATCGAATCCGTCATCGGCGCCGTCAAGTCGGCCAATTCAGAGGTCGGCGGCCGCCTGGTGGAGTACAGCGGGCGCGAGTACATGGTCCGGGGCCGGGGCTACGTGAAGACCACCCATGATCTTGAACAGGCGGTGCTCAAGGCCGAGAACGGCACGCCGGTGCGCCTGGGCGAGGTGGCCACCGTCACCCTCGGGCCCGAGATGCGCAGGGGTCTCACGGACCTGGACGGCCAGGGGGACGTGGTCGGCGGCATCGTGGTGATGCGCCAGGGCGAGAACGCCCTCAACGTCATCGAACGCGTGAAGGCGAAGATCAACGAACTGAAACAGGGGCTTCCCGAGGGCGTGGAAGTGGTCACGGTCTATGACCGCTCCGAGCTGATCCACAACGCCATCAAGACCGTGAAGCACAAGCTCATCGAGGAGATGATCGTCGTCTCGATCATCATCCTGATCTTCCTTTGGCACGTGCCCTCGGCCATCGTGCCCATCATCACCATTCCGGTGAGCGTGGCGCTCGCGTTCATCCCGATGTACGGCATCGGCCAGAATGCCAACCTCATGAGCCTCGCCGGCATCGCCATTTCCATCGGCGTGCTGGTGGACGGGGCCATCGTCGAGGTGGAGAACGCCTACAAGAAGATCGAACGGTGGATCGCGGCCGGAAAACCCGGGAGCTTCTACCACATCAGGCTCGAAGCCTTGATGGAGGTGGGGCCGAGCGTCTTCTTCTCCCTGCTGGTGGTGGCGGTGAGCTTCCTGCCCATCTTCACGCTGGTGGACCAGGAAGGGCGGCTGTTCAAGCCCCTGGCCTTCTCCAAGAACTTCGCCATGGGCATCGCCGCGCTCCTGGCGCTGACCTTGGATCCGGCCATGCGCATGCTCTTCGCGCGCATCGAACCCTTCCAGTTCAAGCCCAGGTGGCTGGCCTGGACCGCCACCCAGCTGGCCGTCGGGAAGTACTACGCGGAGGAGAAGCATCCCATCAGTGTCTTCCTCCACCGGATCTACGAAGGGCCCTGCCGCTTCGTGGTGAAGCATGCCAAGGCGACCATTGGTGTGGCGGTGCTGCTGGTGCTGGCCACCATTCCCGCCTTCGTGAACCTGGGCAGCGAGTTCATGCCGCCCTTGAACGAAGGGACGCTGCTCTACATGCCTTCGACCCTGCCGGGCCTGAGCCAGACCGAGGCCCAGCGCATCCTCCAGGTGCAGGATCGCCTGATCCGCACCGTGCCCGAGGTGGCGGGCGTCTTCGGCAAGGCGGGACGGGCTGACACCTCCACCGATCCCGCGCCCTTTTCCATGATGGAGACGGTGATCACCTTGAAGCCCGAGGACCAGTGGCGCGAGAAGCCCCGCTGGTTCAGCGCCTGGGCGCCGGATTTCCTGAAGGCCGTCCTGCGCCCCGTGTGGCGGGATCGCATCACCCAGGAAGAGATCGTCGCCGAGCTGGACCGCGTGGTGAAACTCCCGGCTATCCCCAACGCCTGGACCATGCCCATCAAGGCGCGGCAGGACATGCTCTCCACCGGCATCCGCACGCCCGTGGGGCTCAAGATCAATGGCGCGGACCTGGACACCATCCAGAAGGTCGCCGTGGAAGCGGAGCGCATCCTGTCCGGCGTGCCGGGCACCCGCAGTGCCTTCGCGGAGCGCACGGCCCAGGGCTACTTCCTGGACTTCGTGCTGAAGCGGGACCAGCTGGCCCGCTACGGGCTCAGCGTCGAGCAGGCCAATATGCTGGTGATGACCGCCGTCGGTGGCGATAACCAGAGCACGGTCTACGACGGCCGGGCCCGGTACCCCGTGAACGTGCGCTACGCCCGGGACTACCGCGAAAGTCCGGAGGCCTTGAAACGGGTCCTCGTCCCCACGCCGACCGGCGCTCTGGTTCCCATGGAGGAGATCGCGGATTTGAAGTGGACCAACGGCCCCGCCATGATCCGCGACGAGAACGGCCAGATGAACGGGTACGTGCTGGTGGATTTCGACACGTCGAAGCTGGACGTGGGCACCTACGTCCAGCGCGCCAAAGCCGCGGTGGAGAAGGAACTCAAGCTCCCCGCGGGCTACAGCCTCACCTGGTCCGGGCAGTACGAAAACATGATCCGGGTGAAGGAGAGGCTGAAGATCATCCTGCCCATCACCCTGGTGCTGATCTTCGGCCTGCTCTACGCCAACACCAAGAGCGCCTTCAAAGCTTCCATCGTGATGCTGGCGGTGCCTTTCAGCGCCATCGGCGCCTTCTGGCTCCTGTGGCTGCTCGGCTACAACATGAGCATCGCCGTGTGGGTGGGTCTCATCGCCCTCATGGGACTTGACGCGGAAACCGGCGTGTTCATGCTGCTCTTCCTGGACCTCAGCCATGACGAGGCGAAACGGGAGGGCCGCCTGAACACCACGGGCGACCTGGTGGAGGCCATCATCCACGGGGCCGTGAAGCGCGTGCGCCCCAAGGCCATGACCGTCTTCGCCGCCTTCATGGGCCTGCTGCCCATCATGTGGAGCACGGGCACCGGCGCCGACGTCATGAAACGCATCGCCGCGCCCATGGTGGGTGGCCTGGCCACCAGCTTCCTCCTCGAGCTGCTGGTCTATCCCTCCATCTACTACCTCTGGAAGCGCAAGGAGGTGCTGGAAGGCCCCGTCACGCCTGAACCCGCGACGGAACCGGCCTGAACGCTTCGAACGGCTGACCTGCGCTTCATCGGGACGTGGGGGCAGGGCTACAATGGAGGCTTACCATCCGGAGGTTCCATGCTCCAAACCGCTCTGCTCACCCTGGCCGTGCTGGCCGCTCCTGCGGTCGAGAAGGCCAAACCCGCCACGAACACCAAGGATCCGGTCTGCAAGATGACGGTGGATGCCAAGGCCACCACCGTTGTCGTCAGGGGCCGGGAATACCGCGTGTGCAGCAAGTCCTGTGGCGCGGCCCTCCAGAAGGACCCGGACAAGTACCTGGACAAGGATGGTTCGGTCAAGGCTGAGAAGAAGTAGTTCTTCTTCCTGCCATTTCCAGGCCCCGAGGAAGCGGAAGCAGACTCCGCCTCCCCGGGGCCTCGCCATGTCTGGTTATCCGCGGGAACAACCTGCGTGATCGTAATATTTATTGATATGAATGAAAGGTGGTCGAAAAATTAACATCTCTTAACCGTCGAGAGTAGGATCGTGGCCCTAGGTTGGGACGAAAGCCCCAGCTCCACTGCTCTGGAGGTCCCATGCGCCACTTGGTCCCCTTCCTCCTTCCCGCCTTTCTGCTGGCTGCTCCACCCGATCAGGCCCGGACCGATGCCCTCGTCCGGGAGGCCCGGGGCCATCTGACCGCCCGCGCCTTCCAGCTGGGCCTCGACCAGCACCTGGGCTTCGTCTTCAAGAACCGGGTCGCCGATGCCTTCGGCGAGGACCACATCCGCCTGGACCAGACCTACAAGGGCGTTCCGGTACTGGAGGGCGAAGCCATCGTCCACTTCCGGAACGGCCGGGTGCGGTCCGTCACCGACGACTTGGTGCGTGGGCTGGCCCTGAACGTGGAACCCACCCTCGGCCGCGGCGAAGCCCTGGCTGCCGCCCAGGCGGCCCTGGCTCCCCGCGGAAGCTACGCCTTCGAGCCGACGGCGACCCTGGTCGTGGCCAGTCTCGAATCCGACGGACCCGGCCGCGCCAACCGGAACGTGCTGGCCTACCACATCCACACCGAGCTGGAGAACGGCGCCCGGGAGACCAAACACACGGACTTCCTGGTGGACGCCCACTCAGGCAAGATCCTCGAATCCTGGGATACCCTTCGCACCGCAGGAGCCAGCGGAACGGGCAACTCCCAGTGGTACGGGACGGTGACCCTCAGCACCAACAGCAACGCCACGGGCTACGAGCTGCGGGACATGACCCGGGGCACGGGCGGCACCTTCGGCAACAACGTCACCACCAACCTGCTCAACGGCACCTCCGGCACGGGCACGATCTTCACCGACGCTGACAACACCTGGGGCGACGGGCTGCAATACGACGGCACCGCGGGCATGAGCGCCAACGCCCAGACCGCCGGCGTGGACGGGCATCGGGGGATGCAGGCTACCTGGGACTTCTACCTGAACGCCTTCGGGCGGGATGGCATCGACGATGCCGGCGCGGCCACCTTCAGCCGCATGCACTACAGCAGCCAGTACGACAACGCCTTCTGGTCCGACAGCTGCTTCTGCATGACCTATGGCGACGGCCAGGTGGGTGGTTCCGTGGGCGAAGCGGACCTGGACACCGCGGGCCATGAGATGAGCCATGGCGTGTGCTCCGCCACCGCCAACCTCCAGTACCGGAGGGAACCCGGCGGGCTGAACGAAGCCAATTCCGATATCTTCGGCACCCTGGTGGAGTTCTACACCCTGAACAACAGCACCGGCAGCTTCATCCCCAGCACGGCCGGCCCGGGAGTTGGTCCCAACCATGTCACCGCCAACTACCAGCTGTTCGAGAACAGCTGGGGCCACGCCTACCCCAATGAAGCTCTGCGCTGGATGTACAAACCCAGCCGTGATGGCCGCAGCCCGGACTTCTACAGCAAGACCCTCGCCCGGTTGGATGTCCACTACAGCTCCGGCGTGGCGAACCATTTCTTCTTCCTGCTGGCCCACGGCAGTCAGGTGGACAGCCTCTGTGACAACATCGCCTCGCCCATGACCAACGGTGTCACCAGCATCACGGGCATCGGCAACGACAAGGCCGGCCGCATCTGGTACCGGGCCCTCACCGCCTACATGACCAAGCGCACCGACTACGCGGGTGCCCGGGTGGCCACCCTGAACGCCGCCGTGGATCTCTATGGGGCCAGTTCCACGGAGTACGCCACCGTGAACACCGCGTGGCTGGCGGTGAACGTCAAATAGAGCGGCGAACCGAGCCTGCGCCACGCAGCGGCCACTGGGCCACCGCGTGGCGCATGCCGCATTGACTCAGAGAGGGGGCAGGCCGAGGGTTCGCAGCAGGGCGGTCAGAGCCTTGAAAGCAGGATGGTCCGGATCGCCTTCATCATCCACGGCCAGAAGGTTGCGCGCCTTGCCGGGTCCCTGGACTTCGATCTCGTACCGGTAGCAGTCGGCATCGATGGGCTCGTGGCTGCTGGTCAGGTCGGTCAAGTCTTCCAGCTGGAGGGCGAGGATCTTGTGGGACTCGGCGTCCAGCCTGGTCGCATCCACGGTGCCCAGCAGTTCTTCGATGCCCCCGGGTCCGCCGGTCTTTCGGATGGTGAGGATCATGGCTCCTCCACGCCGCCCACGGGGAGTCCTGGCCAGGGCCGCCTGGGCGGGCCGGAAATGTAGGGTCGTCCGCGATGGGTGTCAATCGACCCAGGGATCAGGATCCGCGCTTGGGTTCCACCCGTGCGTCAGTTTGCGCCCGGAGTGGGATCGGCGCAGTCCTTCAGCACATCCAGCCAGGCCTTCAGGATGAAGGCCGTGGCGCCCCACAAAGGGGCCTGGGGCAGTTCGAGCCTGGGAACATCCAGGGCCAGGCCGTGGCGCTCGAGCCGCTCGATGGTCCAGGGCGCCTCCATGAGAGGTGCCAAAGGCAGCATGAGGATCTGTTCCAGCTCGTGATCCAGATGGAATCTGGGTTCCGGGTGCTCCCAGCGGAAGAAGACCGGCGTGAAGCGCACCCGGGCCTTGGCCACGCCATCGGGGAAACAGCCCAGTTCCCAGAGGCCTTCGGACACACCGATCTCCTCCGCCACCTCGCGCCGGGCCGTGGTGGGCAGATCCCGGTCGCGGGGCTCCACCATGCCGCCGGGGAAGGCGAGCTCGCCCGGGTGGTGGGGCGCGCCGTAGCCGCGCTGGGCCAGCACCAGCTTGCGGGCCCCCGCGGCATCACCCCAGAGGATCACCCCCACCGCCGCGCGCCGGGGATCCTCGGGGATGCGGGCGCTGATCTTGTGCGGGTTCGGCCCGAGCTGTGGCCGCCGCAGGCTTTCCGTGATGCAAGGCCAGGGAACCGGGGGAGCTTCGGCCGGAGGGCGCCAGGTGCTCATTTCACCTTCCCGAACACGGATCCCTTCACCCGCTCCACGGTGTAGACCCCGCGGATGCGGCGCAGGCTGGCCATGAGTTCCACCAGGTGGGTCCGGTCGCGCACCCGCAGGGCGATGTGGAAGAGGCCGGCGCCCTCCTCCGTGGCCGAGCCGTGGAAGCGCTGCACGTTGATGCCCACGCGCTGGATGCCTTCGGAGATGGCGGCCACCATGCCGGGCCGGTCCTCGGTGGTGAGGGCGATCTCCGTGTCGTAGAGTTCCGTCCCGTGCTTGCCCCAGGCCACGTTCACGCGACGCTCGGGATGCATGGTCCCCTTCGTCAGCTGGGGACAGTCGGCCCGGTGGATGGCGGTGCCGCGGGTGCGGGTGATGTAGCCCACCACCTCGTCACCCCAAATGGGTTTGCAACAGGCGGCCAGGGCATAGAGGATGCCGGCGGTATCACCCACCACCACGGAATCCATGAGATTCGAAGTGTTCTCCTTGGGCCGGGCGCGCTCGGGTTCGGGCACCAGGGGCTCGATGAGCTTGTGGACGCTGAGTCGGCCGAAGCCCAGGGCCGCGTGGGCCGCGTCCCAGTTCGCCAGCTTCAGTTCCACCAGCCGCGCGTCGAGCTTGGCCTGAGACTCGGCGTCGTCCAGGCGCACGCCCATGGCGCGGGCCTCGCGCTCCAATCGCTCCCGGCCCAGGGTGATGGCGTGGGCGCGCTCCTCTTCGCGGATGAAGGCCTGGATGCGGCTCTTGGCGCCGGCGGACTTGACGAAGCCCAACCAGTCCCGGCTGGGCTTGTGGTCGGGCCGGGTCAGGATCTCCACGCGGTCGCCATTCTGGAGGGTGTGCTTGAGCGGCACCATGCGCCCGTTCACCTTGGCGCCCACGCAGCGGTGGCCCACCTGGGTGTGGATGGCGTAGGCGAAGTCCACGGGCGTGCTGCCTTCCACCAGGCTGCGGAGGTCGCCCTTGGGCGTGAAGACCTGGATGCGATTGAAGTTCAGCTCGCCGCGCAGGTTGGCCACCAGGTCGCGGCTGTCCTGGGCGTCCTGGTGCAGCTCGACCATGCGGCGCAGGAAGGCCACCTGGTTGATCTCCAGGCGGTTGGCGATGCGACCGTCCTTGTAGGTCCAGTGGCTGGCGATGCCGGCCTCGGCGTGGAGGTGCATCTCTTCCGTGCGGATCTGCACCTCGAAGATGTCCCCGGAATTCATCAGCACGGTGGTGTGGATGCTCTGGTAGCCGTTCTCCTTGGGCAGGCTGATGTAGTCCTTGAACTTGCCGGGCACGGGCCGGTAGAGGCCGTGGACGAGGCCCAGGGCCGTGTAGCAGCTGGCCCGGTCCGGGCAGATGATGCGATAGGCCAGCCAGTCATGGATGTCCTCGAACCCTTTGGCCTGGGCGCCCATCTTCTTCCAGATGCCATAGAGGTGCTTGACGCGGCCGGTGACGTGGGCGTTGATGCCCTGCTGACGGAGGATGGCCTGGAGCGAACCGTGGATCTCCTGGATGGTGCCGGAGAGCTTGGCACGCTTGGCCTCCACCGCGTTCTTCAGGTATTCGTACTGCTCGGGCTCCAGCTGGCGGAAGGCCAGGTCCTCCAGCTCCAGGCGCACCAGGCCCATGCCCAGGCGGTTGGCCAAGGGCGCGTAGAGCTCCAGCGTCTCGCGCGAGATGCGGCGGCGCTTCTCTTCCTCCATGACGCCCAGGGTCTTCATGTTGTGCAGGCGGTCCGCCAGCTTCACCAGCAGCACGCGCACGTCCTTGCCCATGGCCACGAGCAGCTTGCGGACGTTCTCGGCGTTGAGCAGGTGCTTGTCCGTGAAGGCCAGCTTGCTCATCTTCGTGAGGCCGTCCACGATCTCGCCGATCTCGTCGCCGAACTGGGCCTTCACCTGCGGCAGGGTCATGAGGGTGTCTTCCACCACGTCGTGGAGGAGGCCGCAGGCCACGCTCGCGGCGTCCAGCCGCCAGTCCGCCAGGCTCTGGGCCACAGCCAGGGGATGGAAGAAGTAGGGCTCGCCGCTCCGCCGGAGCTGGGTGGCGTGCATATCCCGGCCCACGGTGAAGGCCCGGCGGAGCAGGGCCACGTCTCCATTCGGGTGGTGCTGGAGGAAGGCCGCCTTCACCCGGTCGAAGGCTCCGTCCAGGGTGAGACAAGCGTCCCCTTCGCAAGCCGAGCCTTCCCCCTCGCGGAGGACGGGCTCCAGGGCTTTCCCGGGTACGGCCATGTTTGAGTGTCGCGCAGCCACTGTCCAGATGCCAGATGGAAGTGCGGGAAACAGGGGGGAAGGGCTTGCAGTTGAAACCGCAGATGTCGCAGATGGCCGCAGATTGGGACTGCGGGTTCCTTCGCCCTTCATCTGCGTAGATCTGCGCCATCTGCGGTTCCGGACTGCTCCACACTGGGGGCATGCCGCGCCGCTCCGCCTCCGACGATGCCTCCGCCTACAAGGGCTGGACTCGCCCGGGCCCTGTCCCGCCGGGTGGTGTGGAGTTGGAGTCTGGCGAAACGCTGGACGGCCTCTGCGGGCATTGGCGGATCTTCCAGAGCAATACGTAATCGGTCCAAAGGCTACA
>CAVPLE010000059.1:0-16544 GCA_963705865.1 uncultured Holophagaceae bacterium
CTTCCGGCCCGCCCGGGAGTTGTATCCGAACCTGGACCTGACCCGGGAGCCGGTGGAGTTCGCGCTCTTCCAGGCGATCCCCATCGACCTGATGCTCAAGCACCATTTCGTGCCCGTGCAGGAACGCGACGGTGTCCTGTGGCTGGCGATGGCCGATCCCCTGGACATCCCCGCCCAGGACCTCCTGCGGCAGCAGCTCAAGCGGCCCCTGCGCTTCGCCGGGGCCCCCCTGGCCCAGATCCAGGAAGTGCTGAAGAAATCCGAGAGCGGCCAGAAAGTCATGGATGAGGCCGGCGAGGCCCTCAAGATCCAGGTACTCCACGAGGAGGATCTGGACGAAGAAGTGCTCGACCTGGAGCGCCTCACCGACAAGGACGAGGCACCCATCGTCCGACTCGTGGACACCACCATCTTCAACGCCCTCCAGCGCCGCGCCTCGGACATCCACCTGGAGACCACCGCCACGGGCTTCCAGCTCAAATACCGCATCGACGGCAGCCTCTACCCCGCGGCGGATCCCATCGACCGCCGCTTCGCCTCGCCCATCATCAGCCGCATCAAGGTCATGTCCGAATTGGACATCGCCGAGAAGCGGAAGCCCCAGGACGGCCGCTTCAAGCTCAAGGTCCGCGGCCGGGCCATCGACTTCCGCGTGAGCATCATGCCCACCATCCACGGCGAGGACGCCGTCATCCGCATCCTCGACAAGGAGAACCTCACCGAGGAGTTCCAGACCCTGACCCTGGAGATCCTGGGCTTCTCCGACCACGAGCTGAAGCGCCTCCGCCGCTTCGCCCGCGAGCCCTACGGCATGTTCCTCGTGACGGGCCCCACGGGATCGGGCAAGACCACCACGCTCTATGCCGTGCTGAGCGAGATCAAGGCCCCCGAGGACAAGATCATCACCATCGAGGACCCGGTCGAATACCAGCTCGAAGGCGTCACCCAGATCCCCGTGAACGAAAAAAAGGGCCTCACCTTCGCTTTGGGCCTGCGATCCATCCTCCGCCACGACCCGGACAAGATCCTCGTCGGCGAGATCCGCGATCCCGAGACGGCCCAGATCGCCATCCAGTCCGCCCTCACGGGCCACCTGGTCTTCACCACCGTCCACGCCAACAACGTGCTGGACGTCATCGGCCGCTTCCAGCACATGGGCGTCGAGGTCTACAACTTCGTGTCGTCCCTGAACTGCATCCTGGCCCAGCGCCTCATCCGCGTGCTCTGCCCCAAGTGCAAACGCCCCGCCCAGGTCCCCAGCCCCCAGGAGCTGGAGGAGAACGGCGTGGACGAGGCCTGGCTGCGCCACGCCACCCTGTTCGACCGCGTGGGTTGCGTGGACTGCCACGGCACGGGCTTCCGCGGCCGGCAGGCCATCATCGAGTTCATGGGCCTCAACGACGAGATCCGCGAGCTGCTCATCCAGCGCGCCCCCACCCGCGAAGTGAAGGCCGCCGCCCGGCGCGGCGGCATGCAGTTCCTCCGGGAGAGCGCCATCGAGAAGGTCCGGCTGGGCATCACCACCTTCGCCGAGATCAACAAGGTCACGTTCCGCGACGGCGCCTGATCAGGCGCTGCATTCAAAGATAGAGATCCACCACGGAGGCACCGAGACCACCGAGGAGGCACGGAGACCTCCGTGACCCTCCACCATGGGCAGGCCGAAGGCCGCTTCCGGCCAAGCCGGAAACCACGGGAGGCGCCGGACCCGGATCCTTCATGGGGTATCCGGGCCCGGCGCCTCCCGTGTGCCCATGCTCCGTGCCTCCGTGGTGGATCCTTCACCTTCGAAAGCGAATCGGCATGATCAGGAGGTGCGTCTGAAGGTCAGCAGATCCGCCGATGTCTCGAGGCCCTCCGCCAGGTCCAACAGCACACCGCGCAGGGATTTCCCGGCCTCCCCCGTGGCCAGAGTTCGCAGCACCCCTGCGGTCCGCATCGGATCCTCGGCCAGCTGCCGCAGGGCCAGGAAGGCCTCCGGTTTTGCGGGCCCCGCGACGGCATCCGGGGCCTCGTGCAGTTGCTCGATGGCGTACCCCAGGTTGAGCACCGCCAGGATCCCCTTGGGCCAGCGCCCGCCCAAGTCCTTCGCGTGGCCCAGGTGCAGGGAGAGCCGCAGGATCTGGCGCGACCCGCGCGCCCGCCAGTCCTCGATGGCGGCTCCCGGCTCCGGCTCGACCATCCGGAGCAGATCCCGCCGGATCACCTCGGCGGTCTCCTCCGCCTGCCGCACCGAACTCCGGGGCATCAGGATGTAGTTGCCGGCCACCAGGCAGGCCGCTGAGGCCAGCGCGGCCGAGCCTCCCACCACGGTCAGCGCGCTCGCGGCCACCGTCGTGCCGGCCTGGCTGGCCAGCAGGAAGCACATGTTGAAATCCACGCCTGCGAGGGCCGTGCGGGGATGGGCGCGCAGGAGGCCGCCCAGCAGCAGGAAGGGCGCCAGCGTCAGCAGCAGGCCCGGTGGTGCGGGGAAAACCGGCTGCACCACGAGGCGGTAGAACACCGCGAATGCGGCCCCTCCCACCACGCCGGTCAGCAGCTTGGGCGCGATGTGCTGGGGCAGCGCCATGGAGCCCAACACCAGGGAGAAGATGCAGACCCCCACCGCCGCCTGGACCACCAGGGGCGAACCCGCCCAGTGGGCCAGGCTCGCGGCCAGGAACGTGGCGGCACCCGCGGCGCCAGCCGTGCGCCCGGCCTGGGGCCATTCCCGGTGGGGCGCGAGGACCGCCAGCTGTCGGCGGAAGGGCCGGACGGTCGCGGCGACCAGGGGTCGGCTCAAGCTGGCGTTGGCCTCCAGAATGCGGGCCAGAGCGCCCTCCAGGCGACCGGAGACGGACGGTGGGCCACTCAAGACCGGCTCGCCGGATGGCGGGACCTCTGCCTCTGAGCGCAAGCGTCCCGCCGCCTGATCCAGGTGCCGTGCCAAGGTCTCGGCCGCGGCCCGATCCCCTGGCCCGAACGCGACCGCGGCGCTCATGACCGCGAGGGTGCCCACCACCAGCGAATCCACATCGTGCAGGCGGCGGTAGCCTTCGAAGGAACCCGCCAGGATCAGGCGTGCGGAGGCTTCAACCTCACTGATTTCCGAGAGGATCCGCTGCTTCTCCTCCCCCATTTCGGCGGCCCCGCGACGCAGGACCTGTGCGGCGTAGACGATGGCATCCGTCGAAAGATCCCGGATCTGGGCGAAGAAGGCCTGGCTCGGCGATCTGGGGGTCGCCAGGCCGGTGATGACGGTGGTCACCACCACCCCGATCAGGGTGCATTCCACCCGCGCGGTGGCGAGGTCCAGCGAGGCCCCTGGCGCCAGCACGGCCGGGATGACGACGATGGCGGCCGTGACGCCCGCCAACAGGGCCCCGTAGCCGTGCACGCCCCGCAGGACATGGGTCAGCCCCCCGTTGATGGCCACCCACAACCCCAGCAGGGCGAACTGCGCGTAGGGATGCACCGGCACATGGAGGATCGCGAAACCGGCCGCCGCCCCCAGCAGGGTCCCCAACACCCGCAGGAGGGCCCGTTCGAACAGCACCCCGCGCGAGGCCTGGGCCACCACCCAGACCGGCATGGCCGCCCAGTAGGCGTTCTGCGCGTGCGCCAGGGTGGCGATGGCGAAGGCCACCCAGGCCGATAAAGCCAGCACCAGGGCTCGCGTTACCACCCCCCGGTCGATCTGCGGAAACTTCATTTCATGCCCTTGACCAGTTCCCGTTCCAGGCTCTGCAGCCGCTTGAGCCGTGCGAAGAGACCTGGCTGAGTGGTCAAGGCCTCGGAGGTGCCCATCTGGACAGCCCGGCCTTCCTCCAGCACCAGCACCCGGGCGCAGGTCTCGGCCACGAAGACCCGGTGCGTGGCCAGCACCAGCGTGGACTTGCCGAGGAAGGCGCGCAGATTGTCGAGGATGCGGCTTTCGGTCTCGGCATCCACCGCCGACAGGGCGTCATCCAGCAGCAGCAGGCGGGGACGGCGCAGCAGCGCGCGGGCCAGGGCCGTGCGCTGCCGCTCCCCGCCACTGAGCGCCACGCCCCGCTCGCCCACCACCGTGTCGAGACCGTCGGGCAGGCGCTGGATCAATTCGTCCATGGCCACCACCCGGGCGATCTCCCAGATTTCCTCTTCGGTGGCCTCTGGGCGACCCATGGCGAGGTTCATGCGCAACGTGTCCGAAAACAGGAAGGCCTCCTGGGGCACCCAGCCCAGGCCCGCCCAGTGGCGCCGCAGCGTGGCGTCGGACAGCGGCTCGCCGTCCACGAGCATGCGTCCGGACTGGGGCGCACGGAGGCCCGCCAGCACCTGCAACAGCAAGGTCTTGCCGGAACCGATGCCCCCCACCACGGCCAGACTGTCACCGGGCGCCAGGGCGAGGTCCAGGGGGCCCAGACCACGTCCGGTCTCGAAGCGGTGGGTCAGACCTTCCAGAGTCAGTGCCGCCGGAACCTCCGGCAGGGTGATGGCCTCGGCGGGAGGCAGGGGCAGCTCAGGACTGTGAAGCAGCTGGTCCAGCCGCTCCTGGCCGGCCTTGGCCCGCTGGAAGAGGTTGGCCGACCAACCCAGGCTCATCATGGGCCAGGCCAGGGCCACCAGGAAGCCCGTGAAGGCCGTGAGGTCGCCCAAGTTCAAGACCCCCCGCACCATCAGGCTGCCGCCGTAGGTCACCAGCACCAGGGCCGACACACCGCTGATGAGCGCGGACAAGGGCGCGTAGGCACTGAAGATCACCGATTGCTTCATGCTCAGCGAGGCGTGGCGGCGGCTGAGGGCATCGAACTGGGCCACGCGGGCCTCCTCCAGGCCGAACGCCTGCACCACCCGCTCGCCGCTGATGGTCTCGTGGCTGTAGGTCGACAGGGCCGAGAAGGCCAGCTGCAGCTTCTGCTGCACCAGGTGGCTCCACTTCCCGATGACGTAGTAGCCCATGGCCAGGAAGGAGAAGGGCAGCATCACCGCCACGGTGAGCTTCCAGCTGGTGCTGAACATCAGGCCGAGCGTGACGGGCAGGATGGAGAGCACCTGCAGGAAGCTCATGAGACCGGGCCCCGTGGCCATGCGCACCGTGCCCACGTCGTCACCGAGCCGCGACATGAGGTCGCCCACCCGCTGTCGCTCATAGAAAGCGAAAGGGCGCGAGAGCAGGAAGGTATAGAGGGATTCGCGCTGCTCCCGCTCCACATCGCGGCTGAGGCCGATGAGGGTGTTGCGCATGAGGTAGCGGCCGATGCCCGCCACCGCGGTGAAAGCCAGCATCCAGCCCAGGAAGACCCGCGAACCATGCCAGTCCTGGCGCTCCAGGGCATGCACCGCCCGGCCCGACCAATAGGGCACGACCGAAGCCGCCACGCTGCACCAGACCGTCGCCACGAGACCCCAGTAGAGGGTGCGCCGGTGGCGGTCCATGAGCGGCCACCACCAGAACAGCTTCGACTCCGAAAGATCCGCCACAGCGCCTCCGCCATTCAGAGTAGCAACACCGATCCCAAGTCGCAGGCGGGCCTGGCAAAAACAGGGACAGGATGAACAGGATTGAAGGATGGCTTAACAGGATTCAAAGGCGAATTCAGCCACTGATTCCGGTGATTCCGGTGATAAAGCGGGTGGTGGTTGGACACCGCATGGGCCCGCCGTAGGCGGCCTCCGGCCAGGCCGGAGGTCAGCGGGGGCGTGAGCGGCCTCATCACCGTAATCACCGTTCATCACCGGCTGGTTTCAGTTTCCTCAGGATCGGCGGACCTCTGGGAACCACCCCTTGGCAGGCCCCATCGCCCCGGGCATGCTGGTTGAAACTTCCTTGAGCCTTCTGCCATGCGGAACCGCTTCGCCGCTTTGACCTTGGTCTTCCTCTCGGCCCTGGCCCCGGTTTGGGCCCAGATGGTGGAGGAATCCCTGCCCCGGGATCCCGGGAGCCTCGATTTCATCCGTGGGGACAGCTACGAACAGTGGATCCTCCAGTCCCTGGCCGGGGATGCCCTGGTGGGCCTCGGCTTCGGAGGGAATGTGGTACCGCGCCTGGCCACGTCCTGGAAGATCCTGAAGGACGGCGCCATCACCTTCACCCTGCGCGACGATGCGAGGTTCACCGACGGCAGCCCGGTCACGCCCGAGGATGCCCTCTGGACCTTCGCGGAGATCAGCCGCGATCCCAAGGCCAGCCCCACCAAGCGGGCCATCCTGGAAGGGGCCGTGGCGCGCCTGCAGGATGGCCGGCTGTGGATCCGCTCACCCAAGCCCCCGGGCCGCCTGCTGCTGGAGCTGGCCCGGGTGCCCATCACCCAGAAAGGCCACCCGGAACGGGGCTCGGGCCCTTTCCTGTACCAGAAGGAACCGGCGGCCTGGACCTTCTTGCGCCGCGAGCACTTCCTGAAACCCCGCGTCGATGGCATCCGGTTCCGCCTGTTGCCCGACCCGGCCACGGTGCTCCAGGCCCTCCAGAAAGGCTGGCTGACCATCGGTGCCCCGCCGGCCCGTCCTCTGCCGCCGCCGACCAGCCATCATGTGGTGGTCCAGCCCATGAATGCCCAGCTGGTGGTCTGGAGCCACGCCGGAATGGGGCCTCTCCAACTGCTGGAACGCTGGCGCCGGGATGCCTTCCCCCCTGGCCTCCTCGGCCAGAATGCGAAGCCCAGCCGCGGCCTGTGGCCCGAGAGCCTGGGCTTTGAGCCCCAGGCCATCGAAAGTGATGTTGGCCCGCCCAAGCCCCCTGCCCTCCTGAAGCTGCTCTACGCTTCGGGCGAGGCGTTCACCGAGAACCTGCTGCTGGCCCTGCGGGAGCGGGCCCGGAAGGACGGCTTCGAGCTCCATCTGGTCCCCTTGGAGCAGGCCATTCTCGTGGATCGGCTGCGCCGGGGCGACTTCGACCTCGCCTGTTCCGTGGTGGTTTTCGAGCCCCATCCCTGGGCCGTGTTGGAGTACCTGGAACCGAAGGGACCCATGAACGTCACCGGGTGGCACGATCCTCAATTCGCAGGGTTGGCGGCGAGGCTCCGGGAACCGGGTGATGGCGCCTGGCGGGACCTCCAGGACCTGTGGGCGAAGCATCCCGCCGCCCTGCCCATTCTCGACTTCCAGAGCGTGATCTGGGTGGACAAGCGCCTCACCGTGGAACCCAGCCCCCTGGGGCTCTACCTCGGCACCCCGGGGGCGGCGGGCTGGCGCTGGAACCGGTGAGCCGGTCACCGGCCCGGAGCGCCGTCGTCCAGGGCATGGCCATCTGGGCCCTGGCGCTGGTCCTGGCCTGGAGCCTGCCGGGCGCCCTCTGGCGGCCAGTTCCGCCCCCGCCCTTCCCGGTCCACGCCCTGCTACCCGCCGGACTGGCCCTGGGCGCGCTGGCCCTCCTGGCGCCGTTGCTGGCCTGGTTCGGGGGACCAGCCCTCGCGACCCGGCGCCCCTTGGCCCTGCTGGAGGCCCCGCCCGACCTGCTCTGGGCCGGCGCCCTGCTCGCCTGCTGGCCGGCAGCCTGGGGCCCCCCAGGTCAGGGTGGCTGGCTCGCCGCTTTCCTTGCCGCGGCGCTGCCGAGTGAGGTCCGCTGGCTTTCGGCGGCGCTGCCGGGTGAGTGGCCCTTTCCCACCGCCTGGGGCCCCCAGGTGGTGCGCAAGGTTCGGCGCCTCGCCCTGGCCCGCCTCATCAGCCGCTGGCTGGCTGCCCGCTTGCCGATTTGGCTCACGGCCTCCCTGGTGCTCGAGCGGATGCTGGGTGTGCCGGGGCTGGGAATGGATTGGATGGACCGCGTGGCCGGGCGCGACCGGGCCGGGCTCGCCGCCTGGGTGGCGGCCCTGGCCCTGCTCTGGTTGCTGTCGCGGCCGCTGGATGCGGAGGCTGCGGCGTGAAGTGGCGCCTCGCGTTTCTGCTGGCCTTGGCTCTGCCTGAGCTGCCCTTGGACCCCTTCCATGGGGGCCTCGCCAGCTCACCCTGGCATCCCCTGGGCACGGACGATCTTGGGCGGGACGCCGCGCTGCGGCTGCTGCTGGCAGGGGCCCGCAGCGTGGGCTTCGCCAGCGCTTGCGCCCTGCTGGCACTGGGATTGGCGCTACTTCTCGCCTGGCGGGGGCGACGCTGGCACGGAGCCCTGTCCGCCCTCCGCAGCCTGCCGCCCGTGCTGTTCCTGCTTCCGCTGGCGGCGGCCACGGGGGGGATTGGCGTCGCGGCCCTCTTCCTGCTGCTGGGCCTCCTCCTGGCCCCCCACCTGGAGCCGCCGCTGCGCGGCAAGCTCGATGCCTTCCGTCATTCGCCGGCCTGGGCGGCGGAGCGCACCCTGGGCGCCACCCGGGTTTCGACGCTCCGCCGCTGGGCCCCCTGGGGGCTGGCGCAGGCCGCGGTGCTCTTTCCCAGTGCCTGGCTGGGCGCCCTGTGGGGCGAGGCCACCCTGTCCACCTTGGGCCTGGGCCCTGGCCCCGACCACGACAGCCTGGGCCGCCTGCTGCTGGAACAACTGCCCCGTCTGGCCACCGACCCGAGCCCGCTCGGTTGGGGCGCCTTGGCCGTGGTGCTGGCGCTCGCCTGGAGCGCGTCCGGCTCAGCCGCTGCCAATCATGGATGAGGGGTTCAGAGCTTCGCCTGCATGATCTCCAGCACCTCGGCGTCCACCCCGGTCATGCCGCGGCGGGCCAGGCGGCCCAGGTTGGCCAGGGAGGCGTCGCCGTCCACACCCACGATGCCGTCCGTGGCGGGGATGCCGAAGTCCGCCAGGGCCAGGGTGGCCGAGCGGAAGGCCGCGTCCACGCCTGTCATCGCCTTCATGGCGCAGCCGATCTTGGCGCCATCGCAGATCATGCCCGCCACGTTGCCCACCATGTTGGCCACGGCCAGGTCCATCTGCGCCGGCGTCGCCCCCTCCAGCAGGAGGATGGCCAAGGCGATGCCGATGCCCGCGGCATTGGCGGCCCCGCACACAGCGGAAAGGGTGCCCAGCCGTTGCGTGGTGGCGGTGGTCACCAGGCAGCCGAAGGCCAGGGCCTCGTCGATGCGCGCCTGGGCGTGGCCGCCGGCCTGGCCCCAGAGCGTGACCGGCACGGACACGGTGATGCCCTTGTTCCCGGAGCCCGCCAGGGACACGACCATGAAGGGTTCGCCGGACATGCGCGCGAACACCCCGGCGGCCACCAGCCGGGAGAGCCGGGTCATGAGGTCCTGCCCTGGCGGCGGCACGAAGCCAGCAGGCAACAGGGACACCCCATGCTCGGCCATGGCCAGGTTGAAGGCAGCCCCCTCCCGCAGCCGCTGGCGATCGCCCTCTGAAAGCGTGCCCGCCAGCTTCCGCAGTTCCTGGAGGCCCATGGCCCCGACCGTAGTTCGCACGGACGGCGCCTCCTCGGCCCCGAGCCGGGCGGGGCTGCCGTCCACCTGAACGCCATCCCTTTCCAGCCGCGCCAGGTGCGTGTGCTCCACTTCCAGCACAGCCCGCCCCGTGCCGCCCTCGCGCGCCACAGCGCAATCGATGTAGAGTTCGGCGCGGGAGGGATCAACTTCGACTTGGATGGTCTCCCGAGCGATCAGGCCCGCCGCGGCCTCGAGAATCGCCACGTCCACCGCCGCGAAGCAACCCAGGCCCAGGGAGGGGTCCGGCAGACAGGCACCCAGGGCCAGAGCCCAGAGGATGCCCGTGCGGCCACCGCTGTTGGGAAGGCCGACGGCGTGGCAGTTCTTGTAGGTGCGGGGATCCACCACGAGGCGCACACGACGGACCTCGCCCGCGCCCGCTGCCGCGGCCAGGCTGGCGGCATGGGCCACCGCCGCGGGCTCGGTGCAACCCAGGGCGGGCTTCCATTCGGCATCCAGGTACTCGGTCAGGTCCATGAGGTCCCTCGTGGCCCCATTCTGTCCGCATCCCGACTTGTCCCCGGTCACAGGCCCCGGGTGGCCGCTGCGCACTCGTTCCAGGGCCTCGACTACCTTTCATACCAGGTAGCGTTCAAAGATAGAGATCCACCACGGAGACACCGAGGCCACAGAGGAGGCACGGAGGCCTCGGTGATCCTCCGTCATGGGCCCGCCGCCTACCGTGTGCCCATGCTCTGTGCCTCCGTGGTGGATTCTTTTACGATTGAACGCGAATGGGTATCAGAGGAAAGCCTTATTGCCGCTGATTTCGGTGATGACAGTGATTGGCCGTTCGCGCCCGAGCATGGGCTCCAGGGTGGGTGCCCATGCGACGCCCATCCGAGGCCCGCTTCATCACCGTCCATCACCAGCTAAATTTTGTTCAAATCCTGTTAATCAAGCATTTAATCCTGTCAATCCTGTCCCTGCTTTTCCAAGAGAATCAGAGCTTCGCCCGCATGATCTCCCACACTCCACCCCCATCCCCTGCGCCAGATCTCCTATCCAGGAGCGCGCGTCCAGATTAGGCTACGGCCCATGAGCGCTCTCGTTGGACAGCCCCTCCCCACCTTCTCTCTCCAGGATGACCAGGGCGCCACGGTCACGGCCGCGGACCTCAGGGGCCACTGGACCGTCCTCTACGCCTATCCCAAGGACAGCACGCCCGGCTGCACCACGGAGGCCTGCGACTTCCGCGACAACCTGGCCCGGGTGCAGTCCCTCGGCGCCCAGGTGTTCGGGATCAGCCGCGACAGCCTGAAGAGCCACCAGACCTTCATCGCCAAGCAGAGCCTCCCCTTCCGCCTACTCTCCGATCCCGATCGCGCCCTGCTGGAACCCCTCGGCGCCTTCGGCAAAAAGATGATGTACGGCAAGGAGGTCGAGGGCATCATCCGCAGCACCTTCCTCATCGATCCCAAAGGCGTCATCCGCCACCTCTGGCCCAAGGTGAGCGTGAAGGGCCACGTGCAGGACGTGCTGGACACCCTCAAGAAGCTGAAGGGCTGACATGAACTGGACCTACCTCGGGATCGCGGCCCTCCTGCCGCTGACGGTGGCCTTGGGCGTGACCCTGGCCGCCGGAGCCATCCAGGCCATCCGCTCCAACCGGGCAGGCGGCAGCAGCCGCGTGGCGTTCCAGCGCCTGCTCCGCACCCTGGCCCTGGTATTCCCCCTCGCTTTCCTGGTCGCCTCGCTCTGGGATGGCCGGAGCACGTGGCGTGGCTTGCTTGGCGCCGCCCTGGGGCACCCCACGGATCAGCGGGCCATGGGCCTCCTTCGGTCTCAGGGCGAGGGCTTCCTCACGAAGGACCCGGCCAAGGCCGCCTCTTGGTTCCGCAAGGCCGCCGAGGGCGGCGACGTCCGGGCCCAGGACCTGCTGGCCCGGGCTCTGGCCACCGGAACGGGGGTCGTTCGAGATTCTGGGGCCGCATTGCACTGGGCCGAGGCGGCAGCCAAGCAAGGCGACACGGACGCCATGGTCCTCGCGGGAGATCTTCGCCACGCGGTTGACGCCACCGCGGCCGACGCCTGGTACAGGCAAGCCCTGACCTCACTCCAACCCCGGATTGCGCAACGCGAAGCGGAAGCCTGCCTAGCCTATGGGTTGCTCCTCAGTTCCGGCAAGGGTGTCCCGCGAAATCCCGTCGAAGGTCTAGCCTGGATGAAGGTGGCCGAACGCCTGGGCCTGCCAGGCCTCAGGACCCTGCCAGTCCGCCTGATTGAAGCCCGAATGCCACCAATCCAACGCACCGAAGCCGCCCAGCGCGCCGCAGCCATCCAGAAGACCTTGCCCCCGAAGGCGAAAAGCTGAGACAGGATTAACAGGATTGAAAGATTGGATTAACAGGATTTAAAAACAATTTCTTTGTAGTTTTAATCCTGTTAATCAAGCACTTTTAATCCTGTTAATCCTGTTAATCCTGTCCAAGCCTGTTCGAATTGCCGGCGCCTACCCCGCCATGATGCTGAAGCCACCGTCCACGTAGAGCACCTGGCCGGTGATGCCGCGGCCCATGTCGCTGACGAGGAACACGCCGACATCGCCCACTTCGAGCTGGTCCGTGTCCCGCTGCAGGGGCGTGTGGGAGCGGTGGGCCTTGAGCTTGGAGCCGATGCCCGGGATGGCCGACGAGGCCAGGGTCTTGATGGGGCCGGCGGAGATGGCGTTCACGCGGATGCCCTGGGGGCCCAGGTCGGCGGCCAGATAGCGCACGCTGGACTCCAGGGCGGCCTTGGCCACGCCCATCACGTTGTAGCCGGGCACCACCCGCTCGCCCCCCAGGTAGGTGAGGGTCACGACGGCGCCACCCTCGGCCATGAGGGGCTGGGCCGCGTTGCAGACGGCCGCCAGGGAGTAGGCGCTGATGTCGTGGGCCACACGGAAGTCCTCGCGGCTGGTCTCCACGAAGCGGCCCTCCAGGGCCTGCCGGGGCGCGTAGGCCACCGCGTGCACCACGAAGTCCAGCTTGCCCCACTTCTTGCGGATCTCGTCAAAGGCCATGACGATCTGACTGTCGCTGCCCACGTCCATGGGCAGGAGAAGGGGGTTCTTCAGGTCCGCCGCCAGCTCGCGGACATTCTCGCCCAGGCGCTCGTTCTGGTAGGTCAGGCAGAGCTGGGCGCCGGCTTCGGCCACCTTCTGGGTGATGCCCCAGGCGATGGACCGCTTGTTCGCCACGCCGATGATCAGCCCGCGCTTCCCCTCCAACAATCCGCCCTTGGCGCTCATGCGATCTCCTCCAGAGTCGTGTGCAAACAGCCACTTAGCATAGCGCAGAACCGCGCTCCCGCGCTATACCCGGAGTCAGGACGGGCGCTCAATCGACGAAGGCATTCTCCCACAGCCGTTCCAGGAACTCCCGCCAGGGGAGCACCAGCACAAGCCCCACCTGCCTCGGCACGCCCTCCTGGCAGACCAGGATCATCCGCTTCATCTGGCCTTCCTCGGCGAGGGCCTCCAGACCCCTGAAGTCGCGTTTCCCGGCGTTGGCCGTCGCCTTGACCTCGATGGCGGTGTGGCCACCCAGAATGAAATCGACCTCGATACCCCGAGGTCGTGCGCCAGTAGTGGAGAGCGACCCAGGTTTCCGGGTGTCGATCCAGGTCCGCAGCTCGTGGAAGATGAACTGCTCGAACATGGCGCCAAAATCAGGGGACTTCGGCGCGAGCGGGGGCAGGCCCAGGATGGCTCGCGCCACGCCCCCGTCAAAGAGGTAGAACTTGGCGGTCTCGATGGCCTTCCGCTTCTGACTCCGCGTCCAGGCTTCTAGCTCGCTCCCGATCAACGTGTCCTTCAGGATCTCGAAGTACTCATGCACCGTCGTGCGGGGAACTTTGGAATCATTGGCCACCTCGGTCTTGTTGACCATCCGGCCGTTGCAGGCGGCGGCCACCTCCAGAAACCGTGCGAAGGCTGGCACATTGCGCGTCAGTCCCTCCGCGGCGATCTCCTCGCGCAGGTAGGTCCCCACATAGTTCCGCAGGTCCTCCTCGGGGTCGTCTGAGCCGTAGATGTGCGGAAGCAGACCATGATTCAGAGCCTTCATCAGATCGAAGGAAGGCCCGAGTTCACGCCAGCTGAAGGGATGAAGCGTGCGGGACCGGGCCCGCCCGCCGAGCAGGTTCGCACCGGAGCGCTTCAGCTTCCGGGCGCTGGAGCCCGTGAGGAGGAAGCGCAGCCCGCGGGTTTCAATCAGCAGCTGGATCTCATCCAGGAGGACTGGCAATTTCTGGATTTCGTCGATGGCGACCACGGCATCCCGCAATCCCGGTGGCTTCCAGTTCCTCCCGCATCCGCGATGGGTTGGCGTTCAGATCCAGCCAGGTCCGGTGATCCAGGAGGTTGTAGACCGGCACTTCCGGCAGGGTCTCCCGGATCAGGCTGGATTTCCCGGTCTGCCTGGGCCCGAACAGAAAGCAGGACTTGTGCTGAAGCACCGCCCGGAGGTCGAGCAGACGAGCGACATACATGCAGGATCCTTTCGGCGACGGGTATTTCGTCACATATGATCATAAACGACGGATAACCCGTCAAGTATTACCCCAGACCATTTCCCGCCCAGCGGTCTCTACCACCTTGCATTCAAAGATAGAGATCCACCACGGAGGCACAGAGGCCACAGAGGCGGCACGGAGACCTCTGTGACCCTCCACCATGGGCAGGCCGAAGGCTGCTTCCGGCCAGGCCGGAAGCCACGGGAGGCGCCGGGCCCGGATACCCCATGAAGGATCCGGGGCCGGCGCCTCCCGTGTGCCCATGCTCCGTGTCTCCGTGGTGGATCCTTCACCATCGAAAGAGAATCGATCTCAGAACCCCGTCAGCAGCAGCTCCATCGCCGCAAGGCTCTCGCCCCTCGAAGACAGCAGGTCACCCGCCATGGCCCCCAGCTCCCGCCGCGGGATGCCCGCCAACTCGGGGACCATCGCCACCAGCGGCTGCCCCTGGAAGACCACCCCCGGTGACAGCCGGGACATGGGGTGGACATCGGCAGCGTCCGCCCGGTACAGGGGCACCACCACCCGCGTGGCTTCCGATCCTTGACGAAGTGATACAAAAGGATCACTCTTCCCTCAGGGAGGGGCCGATGATGAAGCTGGTACCGGTCACCGAAGTCAAGCGCCGCGCCACCGAGGTCATCGCCAGCCTCAGGAAGTCCCGTTCAGCGGTGATGGTGACCGAGCATGGCCGCGAAGCCGCCGTCCTGGTGGATGTGGACACCTGGAACAGCCTCCAGCGGCGCCTGGAAATCCTGGACCTGGTGGCCAAGGGCATCGCGGACCTCCGGTCCGGCCGGGTGACCTCCCAGGAGGACGCCAAGCTCCGCCTGGCTCGGTTTGCCAAGTGAAGGTCCAGTGGGCCGATCGGGCCCTCCGGGATCTGGAGGATGTTCTCGACTACATCCACTGGGACAACCCCGTCGTAGCCAGGCGCATCCACGACAGGGTGTTCGAGAAAGACGGACAAACTCAGGGACTTTTCCAGATCCGGGGCCCATCTCGACAGAGGCCGACGAACCCTTCCGGGAGATCCTCGTGAAGCCCCTGCGGATCCTCTACCTGCATGAGGATGGGACCGTGACCCTGGTCGCGGTCTTCCGGGAGGAAGCCGATCTGCGGGCCACTCGAGAAGCGGATTGAGGCCACCCCGCCCAAAGGCATCATCGGCAAAAAGAGATCTTTCCCCAATCCTGTTCATCCGGCCTTCAATCCTGTTAATCCTGTCTTCGCTTTCCCTTGAAGGATGCCCGTGCTCCTCCCCGCCTCCATCGCCCTCCTCGCCCTCGCCCAACCCCCGGCCCCCGCCTTCCGCGCCGACCTGGATGCCGGGCACTACCTCAAGGTGCTGGCGGAAGCCGAAGGCCGGCTGCGCCAGGATGGGAACGATGCCGCCGCCTGGGCGGCCAAGTCCCAGGCCCTCTCCAGCCTCCAGCGCTTCGCCGAGGCCCACTCGGCCGCGGATCGCGCCTTGGCCGCGAATCCCCGCCTGGCCGATGCCCTCCTGGCCCGGGGCCTGGCCCGGGCGGGCGAGGCCATCCGCCAGCGGGACCTCGGCAGCCTCCGCGGCGCCATGGGCGCCATGGACGACCTACGCGCCGCCACCGAGGCCGATCCCACCCTCGCCCCCGCCTGGATGAGCCTCGGCCTGGCCTACGAGATGCTGCCGGGCATCCTGGGCGGCTCCACGAAGAAGGCCTTACGCTGTGCCGACCAGCTGCGCCGCGTGGCCCCGGCCCGGGGGGACCTCCTGCAGGCCCTCGTCCTCGTGGAGGAGGACAAGTGGTGGGAGGCGCAGCCCTACTTCGGCCGGGCCCTGGCCCTGGCGCCCCAGGATCCCGAAGTGGTGGGCCAGTGGCTCGACGCCCTCGACCGCCGCCCCGCCAAGAAGGCCCTGGGCGAGGCCGGGAAGAACGCCCGCCTGCTGGCCGAGGCTCCCCGGCTCCTGCCCGGTGTGCGCACCCGCGCCCGGGGGGTGGCCGCCGTCAGCGACGCCTACCTGCACGGCGGCCGCCCCGACCTCGCCTGGCAGGTCGTGCAGGACCACCTCGCCCAGGTGGACGCCCCCAGCCTCCTCCGCCTGCAGCTCGGCAAAGTGGCCGCCGTCAGCGGCCTCCACCGCCCCGAAGGCCTCGCCGCCCTCGACCAAGTGCTCCGCGAACCCCTCGAAGGCGGCTCCTCCGGCTATGCCGGCGCCTGGTGGAGAAAGGGCCAGATCCTCCAAGCCCTCGGAAGAAAAGACGAAGCCCGCAAGGCCGCCCAGGAAACGCTCAAGCTCGACCCCAGGCACCGGGGGGCGCGGGAATTGATAGCGGGGCTGGAACATTGAATGTTCCATCTCCAGCTTTCATGGGGACAGAGTCCATTCCTGAATCCAATTCCATTGGGCCTGCTCGGTATTTTCTGCCAAAATAATTGAGCGCCAAGACCTCGTTCGTATAAAGGTCACAGGGCCCTATAATAAGAGACGCCCCCCAATCAGCCCCAGGAGCTCGGTTGAAGTTCAGCAGACAATCGGTTGGTCCCGACCAGATAGAAAAATCTCCGCTGGTTTCATTAACCATCATGGCTGTATTCGGGGTCATGATGCTCCTGTTTATAACAGTTTCATGGCGAGCCCGTTTTGTCATGGATGAATTTAATCTATTCCAGTGTCTCCGAAGTTTTTCAAAATATTCCCTTTATCGGACGCTCGATCCAATCAAAACTGTCCTCGGAACGAGCAATACGTCCTT
>CAVPLE010000060.1:0-5034 GCA_963705865.1 uncultured Holophagaceae bacterium
CTACTCATTGGCTGATGGGTTCTACATCCTGTCTGACCTCCCGCCCGGAACCTACCAGCTCCGGGTGCCTGACGCCGAGCTCCAGCGCTTCGGGCTCTCGAAACCGCCACCCGTTCCCGTGGTCGTGACCTCCGAGGGCACGGTCGTGGATGGCCTCGATCTCCTGCTCGCCCCAGACCGTTCCAAGCCGCCCCTTCCGGGGCAGGACGGCCGGAAAGAAGATCAACCATGAGCTACTCCACCTTCTCCGCGTTCTCCCGGCGGTGCTTCCTGGCGGCCCTGGCGGTCGCGGCGCTCCCCGCCCTCAGCCAGGCCTGGGTGCCGATCATCAACAAGTACTCGGACATCTCGCTGGGCTACGTCATTCCCGGCGCCTTCGGGGGGACGGTGGTGCTCGCCGCGCCGTCCGGCAACCGGAACGCCTCGGGCGGCACCGCCCTGGGTTCCTCCGCCGGCGTCAGCCTGGGCAGCTTCACCTTGACCGGCAAGGTGGGTCACCGCTGGGTCGCCTCGGCGGGCAGCCCGGTTCCCTTCTCCCTCGTGGGGCCTGGCGGGGCGTCGGTGGTGGTCACGGCCGTGGATTGCCAGCCCGCCACCAGCGGCATCTTCCCTTTCAAAGGCACCACGGGCTACTACTACCTGGGCGCCACCGTCTCGGTCGGCTCGAGCGTCACCACGCCAGCGGGAACCTACACCGGCAGCTACACTCTGAATGTGACCAACACCTTCAAGGGGGCCGTCACCCCCATGAACTTTTCGGTGCAGATCCAGGTCGCGCCGGTCATCAGCCTCACCGAGCTCACGGGGCTGCGGTTCGGGGCGATCTTCACGAGCCCAGCCCCGGGAACCGTGGTGCTCAGCCCCACCGGCACGCTCAGCACCACCGGCGGCGCGAGCCTGGGTTCCCAGTTGCCGGTCGGACCCGCATCCTTCTCCGTGACCGGAGCCGCCAACGCCACCTACGCCATCACACTTCCCGGCAGCGTCGTTCTCAGCTCTCCGGAGGGATCCCTCACGGTGACCGCCTTCACGAGTTCTCCCGATCTGACGGGACGCCTGGACCTGGCCGGGCGGCAGACGCTGAGCGTGGGCGGCACACTTAACGTGCCTGCCAATCAACCCGATGGGGACTACGCTGGCACCTTCAGCGTAACCGTGGCCTACAACTGATCCGGAGCGCCCAATCAAACCTCAGGGCGCCGCGCGAAGGTTGGCGGGCCCTCTCAGAGACCACCGGCCTGGATCGGCGCTCCGGAAGCATCCCGGAGCAACAGGACGCCTCCCGCATGATGGATCTCGCGGGCCAGGAACTGCTGGCGGCCCTCGACCATGCTCCTGGACGCGAGGATCTCAAGCGAGGTTCCCGCTTTGAACAGGCCTGCCGTGTTCCACCCACCGGTATCCACCCGCAGGAATCCGGCCGCCAGACGGAGCCGAATCGACCGGCTCTCCCAGCCTTCGGCCACGCCGTGGAGGGTCACTTCCGTCGAGAGGTCATAGTCCGCCGCTTCGTGGGGGCGGATCCGCACGGTGCAGGTGGCGCTGCTCGTGCTCTGGGCCATGGCCACGACTTCCGAGCCACCGGCCAGGGCCAGCAGGAGCCCCAGGCAGCAAGTCGATCGGAAGGTTCCAAGGCGGCCCATCGGGCGCTCCTCGCAGGTGGTCAACCTTCTTTTCGACCCTCGGCAAGGCCGCGATAACACCCCCGGCAAAAAAATTCGGATCGGCCAAGATCGGCATCTCGCGAAGCTCGATCATTGCAAAAATTGTTAATAAATAGATTACTGACAATTTAACGCCATGACAGGCTTTTCTGGGGCAGATTTGACTACCTGGCCATCGTCTGCATGGCCCTTTCCCGGTCACGCGTGGTCATACCGATTCTCTTTCGATGGTGAAGGATTCACCCCGGAGACACGGAGCATGGGCATACGGGAGGCCTGGCCGGAAGCGGCCTTCGGCCTGCCCATGGTGGAGAGGGTCACGGAGGTCTCCGTGCCGCCTCTGTGGCCTCTGTGGCTCCGTGGTGGATCTCTATCTTTGAATGCAAGGTGGTATCAGAACAGTCCCACCACGCGACCCGTCTCCGGATCGATGTCCACATCGTAGAAACCGGGTCGGGTCGGCAGTCCCGGCATGGTGGCCATCTTGCCAAGCAGTGGATAGAGGAAGCCCGCGCCGGCGCTGATCCGGACGTCCCGCACGGGGATGCGGAAGCCCGCGGGCACGCCCTTAAGGGCCGGGTCGTGGCTCAGGCTCAGGTGCGTCTTGGCCATGCAGATGGGCAGCCGGTCATAACCCAGCCGCGTGTAGGTGGCGATTTTCGCCTCGGCCTCGGGCGCGTAGTCCACGCCATCGGCGCCGTAGATCTCCCGCGCGATGGTCTCGATCTTCTGCTTGATGGGCTCGTCCACACCGTAGAGGAAATGGAAAGCCGAAGGCCGCTCGCAAACGCGCATGACGGCCCGTGCCAGGTCCAGGGCCCCTTCCCCGCCCAGAGCCCAGTTGCGGCAGACCACGGCATCCTCGGCACCGCTTTCCAGCGAAGTGCGGCGCACCAGCTCCAGCTCGGCGGGGCTGTCGGTCATGAAGCCGTTCACGGCCACCACCACCGGCACGCCGAACTTCCGGGCGATGTGGATGTGATGCAGCAGGTTGGGCAAGCCCTTGCGCAGGAGATCAAGGTTCTCTTCGACATAGACCGGATCCAGCGGCTTTCCGGCGACCACCTTGGGGCCGCCACCGTGCATCTTGAGGGCACGCACCGTGGCCACCAGCACCACCGCATCGGGTACCAGACCCGACACGCGGCACTTGATATCGAAGAACTTCTCCATGCCCATGTCGGCGCCGAAACCCGATTCGGTGATCACGTAGTCCGCCAGCTTGAGCGCGATCTGGTCCGCCAGGATGGAACTGTTGCCATGGGCGATATTGGCGAAGGGTCCCGCGTGGACGAAGACTGGTGTGCCTTCGAGCGTCTGCATGAGGTTCGGTTTGATGGCGTCCTTCATGAGCACGGTCATGGCGCCCGCCACGCCGAGATCTTCGGCGGTCACGGCCTCGCCGCGACGGTCCAGGCCCACCACCATGTCGCCCAGGCGGCGGCGCATGTCCTGGAGGCCCGTGGTGAGGGCCAGCACCGCCATGATCTCGCTGGCCACGGAGATATCGAAGCCGGTCTCCCGGGCGAAGCCCTGCTCCTCTTCGCCCCGGCCCACGGTGACCCCGCGCAGGAACCGGTCGCTGGTGTCCAGGACGCGACGCCAGGTGACGGCGGTGGGATCGAGATCCAGGCGGCAGATCCGGTGGCGCTCCTCCAGCGTGAAGTCCTCGGAATTGCCTTTGGTGATACCCAGCTTCGCGCAGCGGAGCTGAAGCGACCGCGGGAACTTCCTTCCGCCTTTTCCTGCAGGGAAAAGGCGCTCGAACAGCTGCTCATCCGAAGCCCCCGCCTCATGGAGGATGCGGGCATCGATGGCCGCCGCGCAGAGGTTGTGGGCCGCGGTGATGGCGTGGATATCCCCCGTGAGGTGGAGGTTGAAGTCCTCCATGGGGATCACCTGGCTGTAGCCGCCCCCCGCGGCGCCGCCCTTGATGCCGAAGGTCGGTCCCTGGCTGGGTTGGCGGATGCAGGTGATGACGCGCTGGCCCAGATGTGCGCCCAGGGCCTGGCTAAGACCCACGGTGGTGGTGGTTTTACCCTCGCCCATGGGCGTGGGCGTGATGGCGGTGACGTCGATGTACTTGCCATTGGGACGCGCCCGCAGGCGATCCAGCACCTCCAGCCGCACCTTGGCCTTGGTGGGACCGTAGAGTTCCAGTTCCCCCTCCTCAAGGCCCAGTTCCGCCGCCAGCAGGCCGATGGGCTTGAGGGTGGCCGCTTGGGCGATCTCCAGGTCCGACGGCACGGGATCCCTGCGACGCAGAGCCGTGGGAGTGAAGGGCCGTGTGACGGTATTCATGCCGTCTCCTTGAAAAGATCCACTTCAAGTATAAGTAAAAAACGACCGTATGATCTTCATTGAGACCTGTCTGTTGATTCCCGTCACAGCCACATCCATGCTGGATCCATGCGTCGGTTGAAAGAGGTCGTGATCCACCGTTTCCGGGAGAAGGCCTCGGTCTTCCTCACCGAATTGCATCCGGCCCGTGATGCGGCGGAACGGACGGCAGTGCTGGCCACCCTGCGCAAGCGCGACTTCGATGCCACCCACCACTGCAACGCCTGGCGCGAAGGTGTTCCGGTCTCCGCGTTCGGGGCCGACGATGACGGTGAGCCCGCGGGCACGGCCGGGCGGCCCATGCTGGCGGTGCTGGAAGGTGCGCAGGCCACGGATCTCATCGCCATCTGTATCCGCTGGTACGGGGGCACCAAGCTCGGCACGGGAGGCCTGGTGCGGGCCTACACCGATGGCGTGCAGGGCGCCCTGGCCGAGGCCGACGCTCAAGGCGTGTGGGAAGAAGTCCGGATCCTCCGCAGAGGGGAGATCCGCGTGCCCGCGGCCCTGGCCCACCTGCCCTTCACCCTGCTGGGAGCCTTCCCGGAGGCAGCCGTGCTGGAGCAGACCTTCGATGGCGAATGGGCCATCCTGCGCTTCGAATGCCCTCCGGAGCTCTGCCCGGCCCTCGACCACGCCTGGCAGGAACGAAGCCGAGGCGGGGCGATCACCTGGGACTGACCGCTCGCCGGTCCCAGCCACCCGTTCGCCGATCCTGCCGAGGATTCCTGTCGGGACGTCCGTAGCTTGGACATGCGGAAGGAGACGGACATGATCCACGCGGGATGGTTCCTCGACAGCCCCTGGTGGTGGTTGGCGTTGTGGCTACCCTCCCTCGCGTTCGTCATCCCTTTCGGTTCGGAAAGAAAGGAACACCGCTCATGAACCTCCAGGAACACCCCCCGGTCTTTTCGGTGAAGCTGGTCCTCGGCTTGGTGGTCATCGCCACCGGTCTCATCCTCCTCGCGGACAGCCTCCATTGGTACGACGCCTGGCACCTGCTGGCCTGGTGGCCGCTGGCCCTGGCCGCCTT
>CAVPLE010000061.1:0-3261 GCA_963705865.1 uncultured Holophagaceae bacterium
ATTCATCGACCGTACCCGTCGGGATTACTCCCAAGCGAATGAGGTAGCCCGTTTCGTGGGGAACAAGTTGCCCTACCTCGCAACAGATATTTTAAACCGCCTACATGACCCAGATAGGGTCTATTTCGTAGACATTGGTCAAAATCAGATGTGGGCAGCGCAGACACTCCGAATTCGGGACCGTCAGCGCTTCCTGACCAGCGGTGGAATGGCGCCGATGGGTTACGCTATTCCGGCAGCCATCGGGGCGGCTTTCGCGCAAGCTGAAATGAAGCGCTTGGTTGTCATTACGGGGGATGGTGGTTTTCAATTCGCTACTCAGGGCCTGATGCTGCTATCTCAGGTACCGATTGCCAATTAAAATCATCATACTCAATAATAGGTCTCTGGGGATGATCACACAATTCCAAGATCTCTATTTCAATGAAAATAAGGCCGGAACCACGAAAGAGTCCGGTTATCTCGTCCCAAACATAGAGTATTTGGCGAAGGCCTATTTTTTGGAATATCATCAAATTTCAGAAGAAATGATAGGGGATGACGATAAGTTGCACAAAATTTTTGATAATTCAACTCCAGCTATTATCGAGATTTTTGTCGGTGAAAACACCGTAGTCAGTCCTAAGTTGGAATACAATAGCCCCTTCGAGGATGAGTCACCGAAACTGCCACGTGAGGAATTAAAGAAAGCCATGCTCATCGATCTATACGAGCCAGAGCCCTAGCCAAATGATATCGACCTCCCACGTGATTCACTTTTGACACCCTGATTTGAGATACGAAGGGCTTTTTGTGCATCAGTCTCCCACTCAAAGCAATTCATGAAGAATTCCCCTGCCATGGAATCGGCCTTGGCCCGATTCAACGACCTCCGCCGCATGGCGGGGGTGGATAGGGCTGTTTCTTATTCCGTCCTTTTACGCATGTTCTCGACTGCAGGCAGCCTGGTCACCATCCCATTGATCCTGACGCGGCTGAACCCCGTCGAGCAGGGCTATTACTACACTTTCGGCAGCATCCTGGCTCTGCAGGTCTTCCTCGAGATGGGGTTCGGCGCCGTGGCGGTCCAGATGATGGCCCACGAGGCTGCGCACCTGAAGATCGATCTGCGTACAGGCATCTCCGGGCCGGAGGAGTACGTCGACCGCTTCTCGGCCACCTTCCGGTTCATCCGCCGGTGGTATGCCGTGTTGTCCATCCTGGTGGGGGCCCTCCTCCTCCCCGCAGGGTTCCTGTTTTTTTCGACCTCGACCCGCGACGCCTCCGTCCATTGGATGGGGCCATGGCTCATCCTGGTCCTGAGCACCGCCGGCGACCTGTTCGTCCGCAGCCTGGATTCCACCATCGAGGGGATGGGTTTCGTCGCGGAATCCATCAGGGTCAATCTGTGGAGCGCCGTGATCCGGATCATTCTGATCGTGGTCGGCCTTCTACTTGGGCTGAGGCTCTACGCGGTGCCCGTGGCGAGCGCCCTCGCCCTAGTCGTCAACCGGTGGATGGTCTGGAAACTGCTGCACATCGTGGGCCGGGAGACCCGGAAGCACGGGAAAGAGGTGCACATCGACTGGAGGCGGGAGGTCTTCCCCTTCCAGTGGCGCATCGCCCTGAGCTGGGTTTCGGGATGGTTCATCTTCAGTGCCATGATGCCCGTGGTGTTCCGGGATTTCGGCGCCGTCGAAGCCGGCCGGTTCGGATTAGCCATGAGCATCTCGGGCTTCCTCAACACGTTCGCCATCAACTGGACTTCCACCAAGGCTGCCATCTGGGGCCAGATGGCCTCCCGGAAGGATTGGAAGGGGATGGATGCCTTGTTCTGGCGGGTGACCCCGCAGGCCGTGGGTGTGGCCCTGCTAGGGTCCGTTCTGGCTATTCTACTGGTACCCCACTTGGGTACATGGAGTCCCAGATTTGCAGGACGCCTGCCGGATTTGTGGCTTCTGGCCCCGCTCTGTTTCACGACGGTCGTTAACCAAGTTGTATTCGCCGAGGCTTTCTACCTCAGGGCCCATAGGCGGGAACCGTTTCTTCTCAATTCCATCATCCTGGGGGCGACCATGCTCCTAGGGTTGGCGTATTATCCGCATAAGAGCACCATTAGCATCTCTGTCATGTACGCCGTTCTGACGTTTGTGGCTGGTTTCGGAATTGGTAGTTTCATATTTATCTATTGTCGTTCCAAATGGCACGACCTTGAAACAGGGGTTAGGGGAGATTCATCCGATGTCGAGTCATGATACAACTTTGGAGCAGAAGGCTTCAGTGGCTGTCCAGGGTGTTTTACACTCGGATCTACTAGACATCTGTATTCCAACTTATAATCGGGCCGAATTACTAGGAGAATTACTCGATCTTCTACTCCCCGAAGTAATCGCGTTTAAGATGTCCATATATATATCGGATAATGGGTCGACTGACCAAACACCGGAGACCGTAGCTTCATACCAAAAGAGGTATGCTAAAATACATTACAATAAAAATCTAACCAATTTAGGGCCAGACAGAAATTTCGAAAAAGTTCTTAAGATGGGGGCAGCTAGGTACGTCTGGCTGCTGGGAGATTCTAGCCGGATCAAGCCTGGCTACTTGGGCAATCTGATCAAGCGGCTGGGAATAAAAAACTATGACGCAGTGCTTTTGAATGGGGCGGCGCGTGTTCAAAGTATCATCTCTTCGATAGTGCCTTGTGCTTGTGAGCGGCTGCAGAGGCTCTCGTAGGACCAGTTTCTCCCCCGCTCATAGCTGTCTCTTGGTTTTCTTCAAGGAGGGCATCCACTGACACTGTTCGCGTCAGTACTGCAGGCGCTTCACTGCCTACTGCGTCTCCTGGGGGCTACAGATCAGGGAAGAAATTGGCTCATTCCCATTACAAATCGGACAACGACACAAGAATGTCGCGCTGAACAGACGTCTGTACACCAGAAATATCCCTCCCACCTCAAGCAGGTAGCTGCTCGGTTCAGGATAAAATTGTCAGAGCTCTATCGATGGCTACTTATCAACCAGGCTCTGATCTTCCGTCCACACTGTAGCTGCAGAATGACTCTTACGTGGCTTCTGATTATAGAATACCTCAAGCACTCTTCGCTTGACTCCAGAACGGTCGTTGTCCTTCTTCGCACAGACTTGTAATCAGCGTTTTCCATCAATCAACCACGTCGACTTTCGGCCCCTAGGTGTACACTGTATCAGACGCACTATCCAGGTACGAAGCGATGGGTACTTGGGAAGTGCCCGCGTTCTCTTGGTGACCATCATCTCCGC
>CAVPLE010000062.1:0-16588 GCA_963705865.1 uncultured Holophagaceae bacterium
CTTCGGCACGCTGGCCTACCTCCACGAGCTGACCGTGATCCTCCTGCTCCTGGGTCTGCCCTTCGGCAAGCTCTTCCACATCGTCCAGCGACCCGCTCAGGTGGGCGCCGCGATCTACAAGGCGGAAGGCGAGGCCGAGGGCCGCCTGGCCTGCAAGGGCTGCGGCGCGCGCTTCATCAGGGCCAACCAGCGCCGGGACCTGGAAGCCCTCTGGAAGGTGCTTGAGCTGGATGGCGCGCGGCATGGGGGGACGATGCACCACCTCGACCTCTGCCCCCAATGCAAGCGGCGCCTGGTGGCGAAGGCCCAGGGCCTGCGGCTGCATGGCGCTTTCGATCCCTTCGCCACGATCCCGGTGTACGCCGAACCCATCCCCGATTCCATCAGCCTGAAGTCCTGAGGTTTTTATGAGCCAGCTTCCCCTCTCCCAGGACCAGCTTCGTGCCCAGTTCGGGCCCCACTTGAACCTCGCCCCACCCGGGGGCTGGTTGTCCGACCCCACCCCCGACAAGATCGTCGAGACCCACTGCTGCTTCTGCGGCCAGCAGTGCGGCATCAAGCTGAAGGTGAAGGACAACAAGGTCATCGGCTTCGATCCCTGGGAGGAGTTCCCCTTCAACCAGGGGAAGCTCTGCCCCAAGGGCGTGAAGCGCTACCTCCAGGGCAACCACCCGGACCGCCTCACCAAGGCCATGAAGCGCACGGAGCGCGGCTTCGAGCCCATGGACTGGGGCGAGGCCATGGACCGCACCGTGGCCGAGATCCAGCGCATCCAGCAGCAGCATGGCAAGGACGCCTTCGCCGTGCTGTCCGGCGTCTCGCTCACGAACGAGAAGAGCTACCTTGCAGGCAAGTTCGCGCGCCTGGGATTGCAGACGAAGAACCTCGACTACAACGGCCGCCTCTGCATGGTGAGCGCCGGCGCCGGCAACAAAAAAGCGTTTGGCGTCGACCGCGCCGCCAACTCCTGGGCGGACATCGAGCAGGCCAAGGTGATCTGGGTGGCCGGCTCCAATGTGGCCGAATGCTCGCCCATCACCACGGATTACATCTGGCGGGCCCGGGACAAGGGCGCCCTGCTCATCGTGGTGGATCCCCGCATCACGCCCCTGGCCCGCACCGCCGATCTGGTGCTGCCGCTGAAACCCGGCACGGACTCGGCGCTCACCAATGGCATCCTGCACCTGCTGCACAAATGGAACCTCATCGACTGGGACTTCGTGAAGGCCCACGCCAACGGGTTTGAGGAGACCCTCGAGGCGGTGAAGGACTGCACGCCCCAGTGGACCAGCGAGAAGACCGGCCTGCCCGTGGAGGCCATCGAGAAGGCCGCCCGCATCTGGGGCGAGGCCGAGAGCAGCTTCCTGCTCCACGCCCGCGGCATCGAACACCAGAGCAAGGGCGTGGACAACGTCCTCGGCTGCATCAACATGGTGCTGGCCACGGGGCGCATCGGCCGGCCCGGCTGCGGCTACGCCACCATCACCGGCCAGGGCAACGGCCAGGGCGGCCGCGAACACGGCCACAAGTGCGACCAGCTGCCGGGCAACCGCGACATCAGCAACCCCGAGCACCGGAAGTACATCTGCGGCGTGTGGGGCTGCACGGATGACGAGCTGCCGGGCGTGGGCCAGAGCGCCCAGGAGATCATGAACGCCATCCATGCGGGCGAGATCAAGGGCCTGCTGCTGCTCTGCTTCAACCCACTGATCTCGCTGCCGGATTCGCAGTTCACCCGCGAGGCCCTCAACAAGCTGGAGTTCTTCGTCTGCCTGGATTTCTTCCTCAGCGAAAGCGCCCAGCACGCCGACATCGTGTTCCCCTCGGCCCTGCATGAGGAGGACGAAGGCACCACCACCAGCGCCGAGGGCCGCGTCATCAAGATCAACAAGGCCGTGGACTGCCCCGGCGACGCCCGCCCCGACTGGCAGATCATGGTGGAGCTGGCCAAGCGCCTGGGCCGCGGGAAGTACTTCGACCACTTCACCAGCCCCGAGGCCATCTTCAACGAGCTGCGGGTGGCCTCCAAGGGCGGCACCGCCGACTACGCGGGCATCACCTACGAGAAGATCGTCAAGAACATGGGTGTGTTCTGGCCCTGCCCCACGGAGGACCATCCCGGCACGCCGCGCCTGTTCGAAGGCGGCCAATTCTTCCACCCGGACGGCAAGGCGAAGTTCATCCCCACGCCCTGGCGGCCACCCATGGAGGTGGTCGACGACGAGTATCCCATCTGGCTCACCTCGGGCCGCGTGGTCTTCCACTACCTGAGCGGCACGCAGACGCGCCGCATCGGCTTCCTGGTGGAGCAGTGCCCGCACCCCTACCTGGAGATCCACCCGCGCCTGGCGGAGAAGTATGGCCTGGCGGAAGGCGACGCCGTGGAGATCACCTCCCGGCGGGGCAGCATGGTGCTGCCCGCCAAGGTGGTGAAGACCATCCGCCCCGACACCGTGTTCATCCCCTACCACTGGGCCGGGGCGCTGTCCGCCAACCGGCTCACGGCCCGCCACCTGGATCCCGTCTCGAAGATCCCCGAGTTCAAGGTGAGCGCCGTGCGGCTCAAGAAGACGACCAAGGACCAGTTCTCCCCCGAGCTGGCGGAGCTGCAGCGCATGGCCTACGAGGCCCGCAGCGGTCAGTCCCAGATGCCCGAGCAGGTGTTCTGATGGTGCCCCAGGACTTCGGCTTTTTTATCGATCCCCAGCGCTGCATCGGCTGCCGCGCCTGCGTGGGTGCCTGCGCGGAGTGCGGCACCCACCGCGGCCGCTCCATGATCCACCTGGATGAGATGGACCGCTTCGACAGTCCCCAGACCGTGCCCACGGTCTGCATGCACTGCGAGGATCCCATCTGCGCCCAGGTGTGCCCCTCGGATGCCATCAAGCGCAGCGAGGACGGCGTGGTGCACGCGGCCCAGAAGCCCCGCTGCATCGGCTGCCAGAACTGCGAGCTGAGCTGCCCCTTCGGCGTGCCCATCGTGTTCTCGGGCCTGGAGCAGATGCTCAAGTGCGATCTCTGCTACGACCGCACCTCCGTGGGCCACAAGCCCATGTGCGCCACCGTCTGTCCCAGCCAGGCCCTGCTCTTCGTCCGCAAGGACGAGGTGGCAAATATGCGCCACAACAAGCCCCTGCGCGACTTCCTCATCGGCAGCGTGCGGGTGAAGACCAGGAACGCCATCATGGTGCCCGATCCGGACACGCCCCTGCATCTGGACGCGGCTTTGCTCATCAATGATTCCCAGCCTTTTGCCGGAGGCCTCTGATGACCTGGTGGCGCCGCGCCTTCCCCCTCGACCTGGCCGAAGAAGGCCACTTCTCCCGCCGCGAGTTCGCCCGCTTCCTGGCCGTGGTGAGCGCCGGGTTCACCGCCGGCATCGGCTTCCTGTGGCTGCGCAAGAAGCCCCTGGAAACGGCCCCGGAAGCGACCGGAACCCACGAGGTGCCCGTGGCCCTGGGCCGCGTCTCGGACCTCCAACCGGGCCAAAGCCGGCTCTTCACCTTCCGCGATGCCCAGGACCGCTGCATCCTCCTGCGCACCCCCCAGGGAGAGTTGAAGGCGTACCGGCAGACCTGCACCCACCTGGGTTGCGCCGTGCGCTTCCAGGGCGAGCGCTTGGAATGCCCCTGCCACGAGGGGTTCTTCGAAGTGGACCGGGGCTTCCCGGTGCAGGGCCCCCCGACCCGCCCCCTCTCGGGGATCGCCCTGGAGACGCGCGTCGATGGCAGCCTCTGGGCCGTGGGCGAACTGCCCAAGCCCACGGATTTCCCCCCGCGGGCCGCCGCAGCCTGTCCCCGCGAAAGCCGGATGGAGGTGCCGTCATGAACCAGTCCCGCCCGCGGCAAGGCCATTTCTCCGATGTCGCCCTCGGGGTGGCGCTCCTGATCCTGGCCGTCCAGCTCTACCTGTTCGAGACCGTGCTCCAGTCGGTGCTGGACGGCCAGCGGGCCCTGCTTCCGGGCGCCTTCGCCACCTCGCTGGTGCTGACCGCCGTGGCCCTCATCCTGGCCTTCAAGGCGCCGCGCCTCGACGATGGGCCTGAGTCCTGACCCCATCCAACGTTCGGCCCTCGCCCTTGATGGAGATGCCATGACCCCCGACCGCCGCCCCCCCCTGGAGCTGCTGGAGCCCAGCGTCACCCGCGGCTTGATGGCGAGGTTCCGCCTCACGGCCCTCCTGGGGCGGTTCCCTGAACGGCAGCTCTGGGCCGTCTTCATGTTCATCAACGGCCTCGTCACCATTGGCCTGCTGGCGGGCCTGGCCATGCTCACCCGCACGCCCTTCGTCTTTCCCTCGCTGGGACCCACGGCGTTCCTCTTCTTCTTCTCGCCCACCCTGCCCTCGGCCAGCCCCCGGCACACGATCTACGGCCACATCATCGGCATCGCCTGTGGCTATGGCGCCCTCTGCCTCGTGGGTCTGCAGCATGCCCCCCCGGCCATGGTCATGGGCGTGGATCCGGCCCGCATCGCCGCGGCGGCCCTCTCCCTGGCCGCCACCGGCGCCCTGATGATCCTCTTCAAGGCGGCCCATCCGCCCGCTGGGGCGACGACACTCATCGTCTCCCTGGGCATCATCACCAAACCCCAGCACCTGGCCATCATGCTGCTCGCGGTGGCCCTGCTGACCGTCCAGGCCATCGTCATCAATCGGCTGGCGGGCATCGACTATCCGCTCTGGGCCAAGCGAACGCCCCCAGCTCACCCATGACCGACAGGATCAGCCACCTCCCGGAGTAGCATCGGAGCATGGCCATGAGCTGCGACCATCCCGATCTGCTACCCCTGGACGAGGCGCTGGCCCGGCTCTGGGCGGCCCTGCCGGCGCCAGCCTTCCCGGAAGTGCGGGCGGACCGGGACGACCCCGCGGCGGACCTGGCCGCCATGGACGGCGTGGCCCTTCGCTCCCTGGAGGGGCCCGCGCCACGCCAGGTGCTGGGCACGCTCTACGCCGGGGATGATCCCGCGGCCTTCACGGTGACCCCCGGCACCGCCGTGCGCATCATGACCGGCGCGGCCCTGCCGGCAGGCGCGGACGCCATCCTGCCCGTCGAGCAGCTGCGCGAGGCCGATGGCCTGATCCATCCGCTGGCGACCGTCGAGCCCGGCGATCATGTGCGCCGCCGAGCCGGCCAGGCCCGGGCCGGGGATCTGCTGCTGCCCGCGGACCAGCCCCTCAACGTGGCCCGCACGGCCCTGCGCGCCTGGGTGGGCCGCCCACTGCCCGCGCCCTCACGCGTCCGCGTGGCCGTGGCATCCACGGGCGACGAGCTGGTGGCCGATCCCGCGCCGTACCAGATCCGCGATTCCAACGGCCCCATGCTGGCGGCCCTGGCCCATGCCCTGGGGGCCGAGGTGGAGCGGCGTCCCGCCCTGCCGGATGACCCCGCGGCCCTGGCGGCGGCCCTACAGAACCCCGGCGGCACCCGCATCCTCATGACCTCCGGGGGCGTGAGCATGGGCGAGCACGACCACCTGCCCAAGGTGCTGAAGGACCTCGGCGCGAAGATCCTCTTCCACAAGATCCGGCTCAAGCCCGGCAAACCCATGCTGGCGGCCCAGCTTGGTGATCTGCTGGTGCTGGGCCTGCCGGGAAACCCCGTGTCGGCCTACCTCAACGCCCTGCTGTTCCTGCCCGTGGCCCTGGCGAAGCTGGAGGGCCGCGCCCTGCCCGACCCCTGGCGTCGGGCCCACCTGGCCGCCGCGGTCAAGCACAAGGGCGACCGCCCCCTGCTGCACCCCTGCCGCCTCGCGGATGGCCAGCTCCATCCCCTGCCCGGCAAAGGCTCCGCCGACCTCGTCACCCTGGCCCAGGCGGATGCCTTCGCCTGGATTGACGTGGGTGGCCTGGAGGCGGGGGTGAAGACCCGCTACCTGGCGGTCGTGTAGCCCCTGCTCCAAATCGCCTGCGGCGATTCGGAGATCGAAAAAGATCTTTCCCCATCTCCAAAAACGCGCAGCGTTTTTGGAGCAGCGACTCAACCCTTCGCGTACCGCTGCAGCTTCCCGAGATCCAGAATGCGCACCACCGGGAAGGTGCTCTGGATGAGGCCGAGGTCGGTCAGCAGACGCAGGGCTCGGCTGAAGGCCTCGCGGCTGGCGCCGATGCACTGGGCCAGGTCCTCCTGGGTTTCCTGGAACTCCACGAGGGACCGCATGGGGTGGGACTCATGGGCTTCCAGCAGCAGCTGGGCCACGCGCTCGGGCACGCTGTGCAGGCTGAGGGTCTCCACCAGGGTCACCAGGTGGCGCACCTTGGCGGCGAAGTGGTGGATGAGCATCTCAGCCACTTCCGGATGGCGGTGGACGATCTGACGCAGGGGGGCGGAGGGGATCAGCCAGCACTCGGTTTCGCCGTGGGATTCGGCGCTGGAGGCGATGGGCGCGCCGTCGAATACGGCCACCTCGCCCACGCAATCGCCGACCTTGAGGAACTGGAGCACCTGGACCCGGCCGCGCCCGTCCGTACGGAAGACCTTGAGGCCGCCCTTCACCACCACGTAGACACCGGGGACCTGGTCGCCCTGGGTGTACACCCGGGCGCCATCAGGGAACCGCCTCATCTCGGCGATGCTGGCCAGTTCCTCGGCGGCGTTCATCGGCAACCCGGCCAGGAACTCGATCCTTCTCAGATTGAGGACTGCTTGAGGCATGGGGCTCCACCAAGGCACTAGATCAGTTATCGCACATTTCCATCGGATTGTGATTCTGGTCACGCACCAGGGAACCGGGCGACCAGTACTTTACCGCGTGGTTGGAATTTCGTCTGGCGGAATTCGTACGGAACAAGGCCCCGGCGGCATCTGCCTACCGGGGCCTCTTCTTTGCGAACGAGTCTACTTCACGCGTTCCATGAACGTGCGGTCCACCGTGTTCACGCGGATCTTTTGCCCCGCTTCCATGTAGGGGGGCACGCCCACCGTGATGCCGTTGCTCATCTTGGCGGGTTTGTAGGAGCCGGTCGCGTTGGCGTTCTTCATGACGGGATCGGTCTCCAGGATCTCCAGGACCACGCTGGGGGGCAGGGTGGCGCCCATGGGCTGGCCTTCGTAGAACTCGATCTCCACCTGCATGTTCGGCTCGAGGAAGACCATGTCCTCGCCGAGGATCTCCTTGCTCACTTCCAGCTGCTCGTAGGTCTCGTTGTTCATGAAGACGAGGTTGCTGCCGTCCTCGTAGAGGAACTCCAGCATGTGCTGTTCGAGGCTGGCCTTGTCCACCTTGTCGGAGCTGCCGAAGCGGTTCTCCCGGTTGATGCCGTCCTTGAGGCGCTTCATCTTCACCTGGACCCGGGCCGGCAGGTTGCCGGGGGTCTGATGCTCGACGCTGATGACGCGGCAGAGCTCGTTCTCGAAGTTGACGATCATCCCGGCGCGGACCTGAGTGGCAAGGATCAGAGGCATGGAAGACTCCCGAAGGAATGAGGACTGGCTGGAAGAAGAAAAGGCCCCGATCACGATCAGGGCCTTAGCTTGGAGTGGTGGGCGTACCAGGATTCGAACCTGGGACTTCTACCGTGTGAAGGTAGCACTCTACCGCTGAGTTATACGCCCGCGGCCAACCAGAATATCCCAGGATCCGTCCGTTTCCAAGCCCGGATCACCGGGAAGCCACCTGCCGCAGGGCCCGGGCGAACCGTGGGGCCTCGTCCGCCCGCAGCCCGCAGAGGCCCACGCGCAGGCCTTCCGGCAGGGGCACCGTGAACACGCCGTGGGCCTTCAGCCCTTCGCAGGCGGCCTCCGGATCGGCCGCTGGGGCGGTCACGAAGAATCCCCCCTGCCAATGGAGGGCGTCCATCCCTTCAGCCACCAGGGCCGTGTCCAGGGCCAGGGCGCGGGCCTCCAGCACTTCAGACCAGTGGCGGTGTTCCGCCGCGAGGCGCGCCTGCGCCTTGCCGTCCTTCGCCAGGCGCAGGAGCAGAGCCTGAGGGGCCCGGGCGCAGTTCGACCAGGTCCCCCGGCAGGATTGGGTCAGGGCCGCCTGCAGGGCCGGGTCCCCGCACCAGGGGAAGGCGAGGGCCCCACCGCGGGCCCCGTAGAGCGTCATGGATTTGGAGAGGGACATGGCGGCGCCCACCAACACCGCGCCTTCCGCGCCCAGGGCCGCGTAGTCCTTCAAGGCCTCGGCCACGGCCTCTGGCTCCCGGGTGTAGTCCAGGTAGGCCAGGTCGAGCAGCAGGGTGACGGGTCCCTGCCCTGCCAGGCTCCGCAGCAGGCCGATCAGCGCCGCGCGATCCGCAGCGGACAGGCTGCGTCCCGAGGGGTTGTGGCAGGGGTCGTTGAGCCAGAGCATCACCCGGCCCTGGGCCTTCATCAGCGCTTGCAATGCCCGCTCCCAGGCCGCCCCGTCCAGGGTTTGTCCCACGGCGGGCCAAGGGGCCGTGGCCAAGCCCATGCCGTTCTCCGCCGCCATGGTGGCGTAGGGTCCCCAGAAGGGCGCCGTGGTCAGCAGGGTCTGGCCCGGTTCCAGGAAGTTCCGCTGAGACAGGGACAGGGCGCCGCTGCCCCCCGGCGTGGCGCAGGCGGCCCCGGGGCTGTCCAGCCGGGGCCAGTGCCGCTGGACCAGAGCTTTCAGAAAGCCGGGATCTCCGGCGATGGGCGCGTACGGGGCCACCTCCATGGCGCCCAAGCCGCGCCAGAGATCCATCACCGTATCGAGCACCACCAGCTGCCCGGCCTCATCCAGTAGGGCGCCCACGGTGGCGTTGAGGATGAAATCCCCCGCGGCCTTCCGGCGCTGGGCTTCCGCGTTCAGGGCGAAGATGGGATCGTCCGCCGGAAAGGCGCGGCGGGTGGGGATGAGCTGCTCGGTCATGCCATTCAGACTACCGTCCCGACCCCCTGGATGGCGCGGGAGGATGTGCCAGGGCATGGCGCAGGAAGGCCGAGGCTTGGCCCGCCAAGCCGCCACCGGCCTGGGCCCAGGAGAAAGTCCGCGGGATGCTCAGATCCGGCAGGGGAATCACCTCCAGGTCTCCGCGCACCAGCTCCCGCTGGATGCTCCACCGGGAGAGGAAGCCGATGCCCAGGCCCAGCAGGACACAGGATTTGATGGCCTCGGTCTCGCCCACCACCAGGTCTGTGTCCCGGGGAGCCCGGACCACCCCGGCCCTGCGGAGGGCTCGTTCCACCACCACCCGGGTCCCGGAACCGGATTCGCGCCAGATCAGCGGTACTCCGGCCAGATCCACGGCGGTCCGCACCGAACCCAGCCCAGCCGGGGCCCGCACAGCCCGGACCGCCACCAGTTCGTCCCGCAAGTAGGGCTGGAGGGAAAGGCCCGGCGCCCGAGTCAACCCTTCCACGAGGGCGAGGGGCAGGCGGCCTTCCTTCACCCAGCCGAGCACCTCGTCGGTGTTGCCGACTTCCAGGACCAGGGGGGTCGCCCGGTGGTCCGCCGCGAAGGTGCGGATCAGCGGGGGAAGGATGTAGGCGGCGGCCGTGGTGCTCGCGCCCAGGTGCAGTTCCCCGCCCACCCCCGGCTCGACCTGGAGCCGCTCGCCGGCCTCCTCCAACAGGCGATGGACGCGCCGGGCGTAGTCCAACAGGACCCGGCCACTCTCCGTGAGCTGCACGCCCGACGCATGGCGGGTGAAGAGGGCTCTGCCCAGGTCCGCTTCCAGTTGCCGGATCTGGGCCGTCACGGCGGGCTGGGACAGGTTGAGGCTGCGCGCTGCCCCGGACACCTGGCCCGCCTGGGCCACCACCCGGAAGGTCTCCAGACGTCGGGGGTCGAGTTCAGGGAGCATCTGGCCTCCATCTGTTTTTCTGATGCTGTATACATATTATCAATTATTTTTTTGGATAGTCAAAAGCTAACCTCGAGCCCATGAAACGTGTCGCCCCCGCCCTTCTGCTCCTAGGCGCCTTGCTTGCCCTGGCCCCCTTCACGCCGGCCGCCGCGGCCCTGGTGGGTGGCGCGGTCCTCGCCCTCACCGTGGGCAACCCTCGGCTGGCCCTTACGCGGACCTGGACGCATCGCCTGCTGCCCCTGGCCGTCGTGGGTCTGGGGGCGGACATGAACCTGCGCGCCGTGGCCAAGGCGGGCCTGCACGGCCTGGGCTACACGGCCCTGAGCCTCATCCTGGTCCTGGCCCTGGGCCTCTGGCTGGCACGGCTCCTGAAGGTGGATCGCCAGGCGGGTCTGCTCATCTCCGTGGGCACGGCCATCTGCGGCGGCAGCGCGATCGCCGCCGTGGCGCCCGTGGTGCGGGCCCGAGAGCAGGCCACCTCCGTGGCCCTGGCCACGGTGTTCCTCCTCAACGCCGCGGCGCTCGTGATCTTCCCGCCCATCGGCCATGCCACCGGTCTCAGCCAGGATGCCTTCGGCCTCTGGTCGGCCCTGGCCATCCACGACACCAGCTCCGTGGTGGGGGCGGGCCTGGCCTATGGGCCCAGGGCCCTGGAAGTGGCCACCACCGTGAAACTGGCCCGCGCCCTGTGGATCGTGCCCCTCACCCTGGGCATCGGGTGGTTCATGGCCCGGCGCGAACCCGCATCGGCAGACGCCCCGCCCTTGAAGAAGCCCTGGTTCATCGCCGGCTTCCTGGCCATGGCCGCGCTGGTGACGTTCGTACCCGCCCTGCAGGTACCTGGGCATCTGGTGGCGATCGTCGCCCGCAGGCTACTGGTGCTGACGCTCTTCCTCATCGGGGCCGGCCTCAGCCGCGAAGCCCTGCGCAACGTGGGCCTGCGGCCCTTCCTCCAGGGCCTGCTGCTGTGGCTGATCGTGGGTTCGCTGGGGCTGGGGGCCGTGAAGCTGGGGTGGCTGACGGTCGGCTAGACTCGGCGTCTGGAGGTCGCATGATCCGTCCCTTCCAAGGCATGGTCCCCAAGCTCGGCTCCCGCGTGTTCCTCCCGGACAGCGCGCTGGTGCTGGGCGACGTGACCATCGGCGACGACGCCAGCATCTGGTTCAACTGCGCCATCCGCGGCGACGTGAACTGGATCCGCATCGGCGCCCGCACCAACATCCAGGACGCCTGCTGCCTGCACGTCACCAACGGGAAGTGGCCGCTGCTCATCGAGGACGAGGTGAGCATCGCGCACAATGTGATGCTGCACGGCTGCACCATCCGGAAGAACGTGCTCATCGGCATGAGCACCACCGTCATGGACGGCGCCGAGATTGGAGAAGGCTGCCTCGTGGCCGCGGGCAGCCTCGTGCGCGAGGGCTTCCACGCTCCACCCCACAGCCTGGTGGCGGGATGGCCAGCCACCGTGAAGGGACCCCTCAGCGAGAAGCAGCGCCAGCTGGTGGCCGGTGTCTGGGCCCGCTACGTGCGGTACAAGGAGGCCTACTTCGCCGACGGCTGGCCCGTCGCCGAGGCACCGGCCACCGACTCCCCCGGGCCTGGCTTCGCCGAGGGGCACCCCTTTCCCTGACCAACCTGGGCCGCTCGCGAACCCGAGACCCGGCACCAGCCCCCAAGCTCAATCAGCCCTAGGGGTTCTGAGCAGCCCCTTCCGCTGCCGGGCTCACGACTTCCCAGCCATCCTCGGTGCGGCCCTGTACCTGCTCCTGCGTGTGGGTGATGACTTCCGCCTCGAGCACCCGTTCGTCTCCGCCCTTTCGCACCACCGCCCTGAACTTGATGGACCAGGTGATGACACCGCCCTCTTCTTCACGGCCGGGATGCACCATGACGGTGCCAAGGGGCCCTTCCGTCCCGCGCTGGATGGCCGGCCCCGATGGGCTGTAGGGGTTCTTGAGGACCTTGAGGCCAGGATCCGTGGAGAGGTCCTGGATGATCGCGTCCTGAGAAGGGGCCTGGCCCGGTGTCCGGGCCTGCGCGTCCGCAACAAGGGCCTCCGCCCGCTTCCTCGCGGTCTCCAGAGTCGCCTGGACGACCAGTTCCCTGGCTCGATCCCGCTGCACCAGGAACGCCGGGATGGCGATGGCGCTCACGATACCCACGAAGGGCAGCATCACCACGGGCAGCACGAGACCGATGATGCCCGTGACCATACCCGTGGCCGGCACCGGCGCGAAGGTCTGGGGATCAGCCTTGGCCAGACGCTTGGCCTTGGCCTGCTGCACCAGGGCGACGATGCCCAGGATGATGGCCACGGGAATGCCCACGCAGGTGAGGGCGGCGATGATGGCGAAAATGCCGCAGATCTTGGCGGCCTTGGCGCCGGGGGCCGGAACGGGCATGGACGTCGGGAAGGCGTCGGACATGGAGATCTCCAATGGTGTGGGCTCCTCAGCATTTCAGATCGGGGCCCATCCTGGAAGGCCGTCCCTCCCTTTACCTTGACGCCCTGGGTATTCCAATTACCCGGACAGGCTCCTAGACTCTCCGGATCATGTCCCCCCTGCTGATCCTCCGCGTTCACGCCGATCTGCGCCTCGGGCTGGGGCATGTGGCCCGGGCCCTGGCCTTGCAGGAGTCCTGGCGCGCCCTCGGCGGCCAGGCGTGCGTGGCGGTCTCCGGCGACGACCGGGCTCGCCGGGTGGGGGGCGGTACCCACCCCTTCCTGGACCAGCCCATGCCTTGCGAGGCGGTCTTCCTGGGCGCGGCCATTCATGCGCCGCTGCCGGCAGAGTTGAAGGCCCGCGCAGCCGCGGTGCTCGTGGACCAGTGGGACACCACCACCAACTTCCTCCAGGCCCTGCGTCCCCTGAAGGTGGCCGTGATGGAGGACGACACGGAGGCCCATGAAACAGCGGACCTGCTGTTCCAGCCCTTCCTGGAGGGCGTGCGCTGGCCGGACCATCCCGTGAAGGTGGTGAATGGTCGCAAGGTCCGTCCCTACGAAACGAAATCCGGCGCCTGCCGCGTGGTGCGCGGCTCCAACTTCATCGTGGTGGACAAGGCCGCCCTGGAACTGCGCCCCAAACGGATGCCCCTCCAGCCCCTGGCCGTCCACAAGCTGCTGATCACCTTTGGTGGCAGCGACGGCCCCAACTTGGCCCAGAAGGCCTTCGACAGCCTGGCGCGCCTGGCCGCGGAAGACCGCTGGCGCGGTACCTGTACGTTGTTGGCCCCCAATGGCATCCAGGGTGATTCCTTCCCTGGTTGTACGGTGGTCAAGAGCCTTCCCGGCCTCACCCGCCGCATCCCGGAATACGACGCCATCTGGTGTTCCGCCGGCGTCACGCTCGCCGAATCGCTCTGCATGGGCATCCCCGCCACGGTCTGGGCCCAGAACGAGCGGCAGCACAACATCCTGGCGGATCTGGCCCTGGCCAACGGCTGTTTCGATCTGGGTGTGGGGCCCGAAGCCGATCTCGCCATCGTGCGGGAAGCCCTGGGCCAGTGGTTGGGCCCCGAAGGCCAGGACAACCGGCAGGAGCAGGTCCGCGACGGCATGGCGTTGGTGGATGGCCTGGGTGCCTCGCGCGTCGCCCAGGAGTTGTGGCGGTTGGCGGAGCCTCAAGGCTGAAATCCCGGCTTGACCCCCCGGCCCCTCAACGATAAGCTTTCCCTTCTGTGGACTCGCCGCCCGTAGGGTGGTGTTCCCGCAGCCCGATCCCGATCCCGGAGCAGGCCATGAGCACTTACTTCCCGAAAGCCAATGATCTGAAGCGCCAGTGGTTCCTGGTGGATGCCACCGGCATTCCCGTGGGCCGCCTGAGCACCGCGGTGGCGGATGTCCTTTCTGGCAAGAACAAGCCGACCTGGACCCCCTTCCTTGACACTGGCGACCACGTCATCGTCATCAACGCCGAGAAGGCGGTGCTGACCGGCAAGAAGGGCGTGCAGAAGATGTATCGCCGCACCACCACCCAGCCCGGCTCCATGAAGGAAGTCCGCGCCGAGGTGATGAAGGTGACCTTCCCCGAGCGCATCATCGAGAGCGCGGTCAAGGGCATGCTGCCCAAGGGCCCCCTCGGCCGGGCGATGTACCGCAAGCTCAAGGTCTATGCCGGCCCCGAGCACGAGCAGGCCGCCCAGCAGCCCCAGATCATGACCATCCAGAAGTAGAGACGAGGAACCCATGGCCATTTCCCAGAACTACGGAACCGGTCGCCGCAAGAGCGCGGCAGCCCGCGCCTTCCTCCGTCCCGGCACCGGCAAGATCACGGTCAACGGCCGCAGCCTCGAAAGCTACTTCCCGAACGCCGTGCTCCGCATGATGGTCCACCAGCCCCTGCTGCTGGCCGACCTCGACGGCAAGTTCGACATGCTCATCAGCGTGACGGGCGGCGGCCCCGCCGGCCAGGCCTCGGCCATCCGCATGGGCATCTCCCGCGCCCTGCTGAGCTACAACGAGCAGTTGAAGTCCCTCCTGCGCGGCGCCGGCCTCCTGACCCGCGACCCCCGCATGAAGGAACGCAAGAAGCCCGGTCGCAAGGCCGCGCGGCGCCGCTTCCAGTTCAGCAAGCGCTAGTCCATCTCTGGAAGGGGGAGCCATCCGGTTCCCCCTTCTGTTTTTCCGGTCCGCATCAGTTCGCGGACGATTCGGGCGAAGGGATCCAACCCCAAGCCTTTCATCCCACCCGCGGCGCCTTCACCCATTCCGCCGCTTGACCAGGGAGGCCAGCATGGCTGCCATCCAGATGAAGGAACTTCTCGAGGCCGGTGCCCATTTCGGACACCAGACCAAGCGTTGGAACCCCAAGATGAAGAAGTACATCTTCGGGGCCCGCAACAGCATCTACATCATCGACCTCCAGAAGACCCTGCGTCTCTGGAACACGGCCGCGAACTTCCTGACCAAGGCCGCCGGCGAGGGGAAGAACTTCCTCTTCGTGGCCACCAAGCCCCAGGCCCAGGAACTCATCGCCGAGCAGGCTGCCCGCTGCGGCGCCTTCTACGTCAACAACCGCTGGCTGGGCGGCATGCTGACCAACTTCTCCACCATCAAGAAGAGCCTCGAGAAGTTCCGCGAGATCGAAGCCACCCTGGCGGATCCCGCCCGCACGGCCCTGCTTTCCAAGAAGGAACTGCTCACCCTGAACCGCACCCGCCTGAAGTTGGAAGCCTCCTTCCACGGCATCCGCGACATGCGCTCACTGCCCGACATCATCTTCGTCATCGATCCCCACCGCGAGGACATCGCCGTGACCGAGGCCAAGAAGATCGGCATCAAGGTGGTGGGCATCGTGGACACCAACTGCGACCCCGACATGGTGGACTACGTGATCCCCGCCAATGACGACGCCATCCGCTCCATCCTGCTCTTCTCCGAGCGCGTGGCCGACTCCATCCTCGAAGGCCGCCAGTCCTTCCGCGACAAGGGCGACACCGAGGACATGAAGAAGATGATGGCCGAAAAGATGGAAGTCGAGGGCTAGACCCTCCCCCACTACCTTCGTCAGCCATCAGAGGGTCCGCCCGCTGATGGCTGATGGTCTGAAGCCCCCACGATCCAGGAGATGACCCATGGCATTCACCGCCAATGACGTGAAGACGCTGCGTGAGAAGACCGGCCTCGGCATGATGGACTGCAAGAAGGCCCTGGAAGAGAACAACGGCGACATGGAGCAGTCCATCGAATGGCTGCGCAAGAAGGGGATGGCCGCCTCCGCGAAGAAGGCCGACCGCATCGCCGCCGAAGGCATCGTGGAGGCCTACATCCACCCCGGCGGCCGCGTGGGCGTGCTGGTCGAAGTGAACTCCGAGACCGATTTCGTGGCCCGCAACGAGGCCTTCCAGCGCTTGGTGAAGGAGATCGCGATGCACATCGCCGCCGCCGATCCCGCGCCCCGCTTCGTCACCAAGGAAGAGGTCACCCAGGATTTCCTGGAGACCGAGAAGCGCATCGCCATGGAGCAGGCCCTGGCCACCGGCAAGCCCCAGAACATCGTCGAGCGCATCGTCGAGGGCAAGATGAACAGCATCTTCAAGGAGGTCTGCCTCCTCGAACAGCCCTTCATCATGAACCCCGACCTCACCATCCAGCAGTACCTGTCCCAGAAGACCGCCGAGATCGGCGAGAAGCTCAGCATCCGCCGCTTCACCAAGTACGTCATGGGCGAGGGCCTCGAGAAGCGCAGCGAGAACTTCGCCGCGGAAGTTGCTGCCGCCAAGTAGCTTTTCATCTGCTACAAAAAGGGCGGCCTCCGGGCCGCCCTTTTTGTAGCTAGGAACGGCATTCAGATGGAGCCGAAATGAAATTCAAGCGCATCCTCCTCAAACTCTCCGGCGAAGCCCTCATGGGCGACCAGAAGTACGGCATCGACCCGGCGGTGGTGAACATGATCGCCGACCAGGTGAAGGCCATCCGGGAGCTGGGCGTGGAAGTGGGCCTCGTCATCGGCGGGGGGAACATCTTCCGCGGCGTGGCCGGCGCCACCAAGGGCATGGACCGCACCACCGCCGATCACATGGGCATGCTGGCCACCATGATCAACGCTCTGGCCCTGCAGGATGCCCTGGAGCACAAGGACGTGGACACCCGCACCCTCTCGGGCCTGGAGATGCCCAAGGTGGCCGAGAGCTACATCCGCCGCCGGGCCACCCGCCACCTGGAGAAGGGCCGCGTGGTGATCTTCGGCGCGGGCACGGGCAACCCCTACTTCAGCACCGACACCGCCGCCGCCCTGCGCGGCAATGAGATCTGCGCCGAGGTGGTGATGAAGGCCACCAACGTGGACGGCATCTACACCGCCGACCCGAAGACGGAGCAATACGTCGA
>CAVPLE010000063.1:0-64125 GCA_963705865.1 uncultured Holophagaceae bacterium
GCGGACGACCGCGGCGGCCGACGCCCCCGTTCCCGAGGCTCCCGCCCAGGTATCGGCTCACACCGCCGGGGCCATCGGCGCCGCCATCCCGACTCCCACCACCACCGCTGCCCCGATCCCCAGCGCCTCTGGAGAGGAGGCCCGGAAACGGACACAGGCGGAAATGCGCCAGATGGGTTCCCGTGATCAGATGTCCAAGCAGGCGGATGCGGCAGGCACGAACCGGGCCGCCGCGGTGGTGGAGGTGGTGAGTCCCGAGGCCGCCCCTGCGCGGCGCATGGCCGCGAAGGCGGCGCCAGCGCCAACCGGACTGTACGCGCCCCAACCTCCCGCGCCTGTGTGGACCCTCGAAGCGCTGGCGGACGGAACCACCCGGGTGACCGTGGTGGCGTCCCCCCAGGCGCAGGTGGTGCTCCTCAGGCGGGGAGCTTCCGGTGTCGAAGTCCTGAAGCCGGGGGCTGCGGAGCCCTGGCAGTTCCGCCTTCGCCTGGCGCCCGGTGACGCCTTGGATCTCTATGTGCTGAACGGCCCCGTGGTCGAACCGGGGCGGCTGCCGCCGACCGGCCCCGTGGATGGATTCCGGGTCCGGATCCACCCGCCCGCGAAAAAATAATTCGATCCGCTGAAAGGAACGCCTCCCCAACAACATTCCCTCCTGAACCGCGCCTTGTCGGCGCGGTCCCTTCGGGAGGAACCCATGTCGCTGCGCCGGTCCACCACCGCCCTGTTCGCCTGCTGCGCAGGCCTCGCCGTGTCCTTCACAGGGGGCGCCCAGGCTCGCAGCCGGCCCGGGCTCAACCCCAGCCTCCAGGCCCCCGGCGCCGAATCTCCGGACGCGACCCTGTCGCCCTACTTCTTCGTGAAGAGCGACGACGCTTCGGTGGACCAACTGCCGCTGAAGTCCACGTCAGCCAAAGTGGCCATCGCTGGCGTCATCGCGGACGTGAAGGTCACCCAGGTCTACCGGAACACCGGGACCAAGCCCCTGGAGGCGGTCTATGTGTTCCCCGGCTCCACGCGCTCGGCGGTCTACGGCATGACCATGACCATCGGCGAACGCGTGCTGAAGGCCCAGATCAAGGAACGCGGCCAGGCCAGGGCCGACTACGAGCAGGCCAAGCAGCAGGGCCGCAGCGCCTCGCTGCTGGAGCAGCACCGGCCCAACGTGTTCCAGATGAACGTGGCCAACATCCTGCCCGGCGACGAGATCCGCGTGGAGCTGTCCTACACCGAGCTGCTGGTGCCGACGGAAGGCACCTACAGCTTCGTCTACCCCACGGTGGTGGGCCCGCGCTACGCCGGGAAGGCCGGCACGGATTCGAGCACCGGCGAGCCCTGGGTGGCCAACCCGTACACTCACTCGGGCACCCACGCCGGCGAGAAACCCGCCACCACGTTTGATCTGGAGGTGAAGCTGTCGGCGGGCCTGCCCATCCAGCGCATGGCCTGCGACACGCACCGGACCACCATCGCCTACGACGGCAAGGCCGAGGCCACGTTGCGGCTCGATCCCAGCGAAGCCCACGGGGGCAACCGCGATGTCATCGTGAAGTACCAGCTGGCCGGAAACGCCGTGCAGTCGGGCCTCCTGCTGGACCAGGGCCGGGATGGGAACACCTTCCTCCTCATGGCCCAGCCCCCCAAGCGCGTCACGCCCAAGGACCTGCCGCCCCGTGAATTCGTCTTCATCATGGATGTCTCCGGCAGCCAGATGGGCTTCCCCATCGAAGTGTCCAAGGTGCTCATGAAGGAGATGATCCAGGGCCTGCGGCCCCAGGACCTCTTCAACGTCATGGTGTTCGAAGGCACGTCGGCGTTCTGGTCACCCAGCGGATCGCAACACGCCACCTCCGAGGCCACGGCGCAGGCCCTGGCCTTCGTGGGTTCCCAGCACGGCGGCGGTGGCACGGAGCTGGGCAGCGCCCTGCGCAAGGCCCTGGGCCTGCCCCGGGTGCCCGGCATCTCCCGCACCTTCGTGGTATCCACGGATGGCTACATCAGCGCCGACGGGCAGGTCTTCGACCTTATCCGCAAGAACCTCGGCTCGGCGAATCTCTTTGCCTTCGGCATCGGCACCTCCGTGAACCGCCACCTCATCGAGGGCATGGCCCACGCGGGGCAGGGCGAGGCCTTCGTCATCACCAAGCCCGAGCAGGCCGCCGCCGAGGCCGGGCGCTTCCGCGCCTACGTGTCCTCGCCGGTACTCACGAACGTGAAGCTCACCACGAACGGCTTCCATATCCAGGATCTCGAGCCCATGCAGCTGCCGGACGTGCTGGCGAAGCGGCCCGTGATCTGCCTCGGCAAGTGGACTGGCGAGGCCAAGGGAACGGTCACGCTGTCCGGCATCAGCGGCAGCGGCCCCTGGAGCCAGACCTTTGAGGTGGGGAAGGTGAAGGACCGCGATCACGGCGCCCTGCGCCAGCTCTGGGCCCGCCAGCGCATCCAGGCCCTGTCCGACTACGACCAGTTCGGCCAGGACGAGGCCCGCAAAGCGGAAGTGACGCAGCTCGGCCTTTCCTACAACCTCCTGACGGCCTATACCTCCTTCGTCGCGGTGGATACGGTGGTGCGCAACGCGGGTGGTGCCAACACCTCCGTCACGCAACCCCTGCCGTTGCCCGAGGGTGTGTCCGAGGCGGCGGTGGGTGTTGTGGCCAGTCAGTCCGTGGCCTACGCCCCGGCCCCGATGAAGATGGCATACGCTGCGTCGCCCGCCGCTGCCGTGGAAGTCATGGCCCAGGACCGGGCGGCTCGCCGGGAATCCCGCCAGGGCGGCCGCCTGGAACCCAAGGGGCATCCCTCTGCCGGATCCCCCCCTCAGACCTCTTCCGGACTCGCAACCCGGCCCATGCTGCGCATCCTGGCCTTCTCCGGCATCACAGGTACTTCGGATCCCCGCAGCCTGCGGGGTGAGATCGAGGCCCGCCTGAAGGATCCGGCCCTCATCGCCGCCTTGGCCAGCCTCCCCTCTGGCACGGAGCTGGAACTCAAGGTGGACGCCTCCGGCCAGGTCGTGGCGGTGACCTTCAGCCAAGCCTTCCCCGGGGCTGCCAAGGCCAAGGCCCTGATCCTGGCCTGGCGCCTGAAGAACTGGACCGGCCGAATGGCCGGGCAACTCGAGCTAACCTTGATCTTTATACCCTGAATTCAAATATTTACACTACGCGGATCCCTGGCTCGCCAGGGATCCGCGCTGGCGCAGAACCTGGTACGGAGTACCTTCAAACCATGCGAAAGCATCTGGGAGTGGCCTTGATGGTCATCCTGGGAGGCTGCAACCCGGAACCCGCCCGCCCCGCCGCCCCTGCGGAAGAGGTGGGGACTGCCGCCGCGCGGACGCGGATGGTGCATGAGCAGATCGTGGCCCGGGGCATCTCGGACCCTCGCGTGCTGGACGCCATGGCCCGCGTGCCCCGACACGAATTCATCCCGGCCGGGCGGCGCGGGGAGGCCTACGAGGACTGGCCCCTGCCCATCGGCTACGGGCAGACCATTTCCCAACCCTACATCGTGGCCTTCATGACGGCTGCCCTGGCTCCCAAGCCCGCCGATCGCGTGTTGGAAATCGGCACGGGCTCGGGCTACCAGGCCGCCGTGCTGGCATGCCTGGTGGCGGAGGTCTACACCGTGGAGATCGTGGAGCCCCTGGCCCAGCGGGCTGAGGCGGATCTCCGGCGCCTGGGCTACGGCAACGTGAAGGTCCGCGCCGGGGACGGCCACCACGGCTGGCCCGAGGCCGCCCCCTTCGATGCCATCATCGTCACCTGCGCCCCGGAAGCCGTGCCGCAGGCCCTCGAGGAGCAGCTCAAGGAGGGAGGCCAGATGATCATCCCCGTGGGTTCCCCGTGGGGGGCCCAGGAGCTGTATCTGCTGCGGAACACGCCCACGGGGATGAAACGCCAGGGAGTGCTGCCGGTGCGCTTCGTGCCGATGGTGAAAGGGCGGTGAGGCACCGGCGCCATCAGGGGGCCGGCTCCCGCTTGGTGGCCTCCTGGGAGGTCTGGGGTGCGGCTGGGGGCTGGGGCGCCTTCCAACCGCCGCCCATGACCCGGTAGAGGTTGATCAGGTTGCCGTACTTGGCCTGGCGAAGGGCGATGCGGCCTTGCTGGGCCGCATACAGGGAACGCTGGGCATCCAGGACTCCAAGGTAGCTGTCGATGCCCGCGGTGTAGCGGGCCTGGGCCAGGCGATAGGCCCCCTCCAGGGCCGATGTGAGCGCTTCCTGGGCCGCCAGCTGATCCTCGAGGGTGCCTCGCTGAGCCAGGGCGTCGGCCACCTCCCTGAAGGCCACCTGGATGGCCTTCTCGTACTGGGCCACGAAGATGTCGCGGTCGGTGTTGGCCACCTTGAGGTTCGCCCGTCGCGCGCCCATATCGAAAATGGGAAGCACGATCTGAGGCGAGAAGGCCCAGGCGTACGAGCCGGACTTGAACAACCCGGACAGTTCGCTGTCCATGGTACCGATGTTCGTCGTGAGGGAGATGCGGGGGAAGAAGGCCGCCCGGGCCGCGCCGATATTGGCGTTGGCGGCCTTGAGCTGGTTTTCGGCCATGAGGATGTCGGGTCGGCGCGTCAAGACATCAGAGGGCAGACCGGGGGCGAGGTCCTGGAGCGCTGTCACGCTGCCCAGGGCTTCGGGAAGCCATTCTGGCGGCACTGACGAGCCCACCAGGAGCCGCAGCGCGTTTTCATCCAGGGCCACCGTGCGGGTGTACCGGGCGACATCCCCACGCGCCGTCTCGGTGGTGACCTGGGCGCGATAGGAGTCGAGCTCCGAGGAGGCTCCGACTTCAAACCGCCGGTGGACGAGTTTGTAGGAGGCCTCCTGGTTCACGAGGGTTTCCTGGGCGAGTTTCAGGCTCTCGCGATCGGCGGCCAGGGCGAGGTACGCGTTCGCCACTTCCCCCAGCAGCGAGATCTGCGCGCTGTTGCGGGCCTGTTCGGTGGCGAGGTACTGCTCCAGAGCGCGGTTCTTCAGGCTCCGGATGCGCCCGAAGAAATCCAGTTCCCAGGCGCTGATGCCCACGTTGGCGGCGTACTGCTCGACCACCATGGACTGGCCGGTGCCCGAAACACTGGCGGGCAGCCGCTGCTTGCTGCCATAAGCGACCGCATTGATCGTGGGGAGCAGCTCGGCCCGCTGGATGCGGTAATAAGCTCGCGCTTTCTCGGTGTTCAGCGCCGCGATGCGGAGATCACGGTTGTTGCGGAGGGCGAGGTCGAGCACCCTCCTCAGGCGTGGATCCACGAAGAAGTCCTGCCAGGCGATGTCAGCGACAGGCTGCGGGGCTGCTTCGGCGGAGGTGCCTTTGTAGGAAGGCCCCTCCGGCCAGGCCTTCGGCACTGGCGGCTCGGGCACCCGGTACTTCGGGGCCATGGAGACGCAGCCGAGGGCCGCCAGAGTGAGGGGTAGGACGGACCAGGCTTTGAGCGGCATCATGGCTGCCCCTCCTCAGAAACCGGGGCATGTGCCGGGGCAGGCTCCTGGGTCTTCTTCCGGAACAGCTGGCTCACCAGGACGAAGGACAGGGGGATGTAGAAGATGGCGATGAAGGTGGCGGACAGCATGCCGCCCACCACGCCGGTCCCGATGGCGTTCTGGGCCGCGGCGCCGGCGCCCCGGGTGAGGGCCATGGGCAGCACGCCGAAGGTGAAGGCCAGGGAGGTCATCAGGATGGGCCGGAGACGGAGCCGGGAGGCTTCCATGGCGGCTTCGAGGAGGCCCGCCCCACCAGCCATCTGCTCCTCGGCGAACTGCACGATGAGGATGGCGTTCTTGGCGGTGAGGCCCAGGGTGGTCAGCAGGCCGATCTGGAAGTAGACATCGCTGGACAGGCCGCGGGACCAAGTGGCCAGGACGGCGCCGAAGATGCCCAGGGGCAGGATCAGCAGGATCGAGAAGGGGATCGTCCAGCTCTCATAGAGGGCCGCGAGGCACAGGAAGATCACCAGGATCGAGACCGCGTAGAGGGCCGGGGCCTGGGCGCCCGCCTGCCGCTCCTGGTAAGAGAGGCCTGTCCACTCGAAGCCGATGCCGGCGGGCAGCTTCTTGGCGAGCGATTCCATCGCCAGCATGGCGTCGCCGGTGCTCTTGCCCACGGCGGGCTCGCCCTGGATGTTCACGGAGGGGAAGCTGTTGTAGCGCTGGAGATTGGGAGAACCGTAGCTCCATTCGCCGGTGGAGAAGGCGGAGAAGGGGACCATGGTGCCGGAGGTGTTCCGGACATAGAGTTTGTTCAGATCCTCCAGCTGCATGCGGAAGGGGGCGTCGGCCTGCATGTAGACGCGCTTGACCCGGCCGCGGTTGATGAAGTCGTTGATGTAGGAGCCGCCCCAGGCGCTGGCGAGCGTATCACTGATGACGGGCAGGGGGAGCCCCAGCGCGCCGGCCCGATCCTGGTTGAGCCTGACGTTGTATTCAGGCTGATCATCCAGCCCGTTGGGGCGCACGGCCTTGAGGTTGGGATCCTGGGCCGTCATGCCCAGCAGCTGGTTGCGGGCTTCCATGAGCTTGGCGTGGCCCACGCCGCCGCGGTCCTGCAGCTGGAAGTCGAAGCCCGTGGCGTTGCCGAGCTCCAGGATCGCGGGGGGCGCCACGGCGAAGACCATGGAATCCCGCCGGGAGGGGAACGCCTTCATGGCCCGGCGGATGACGGCCTCCGCCTTCAACTCGGAGCGATCCCGGAGGTGCCAGTCCCTCAGCTTGATGAAGGCCATGCCATTGTTCTGGCCCCGGCCGGCCACGCTGAAGCCGGCGACGGTCATGCAGGTGGCCACCGCCTCCTTTTCGCTGTCCTGGAAGTAATGCTGGACGTCCGACAGGACCTTCTGGGTCTGCTCCATGGTGGATCCGGCGGGGAGCTGGACGAGGGTCATGATGATGCCCTGGTCCTCCTCGGGCAGGAAGGCGGTGGGCAGCCGCAGGAACAGGACGCCCATGCCCACCACGATCACGCCGTAGATGACGGCATAGCGGCCCCACTTGGAGAGCACGCGCTCCAGCTGGCCCACGAAGATGTGGTTGAGCTTGTAGTAGGTCCGGTCGAACCACAGGAAGAAGGGGCGCGTGACCGCCCATCCCTTTTCGGCGGCCTCGTGGCCCTTTTCGACGGGCTTGAGGAAGGTGACACAGAGGGAGGGCGTGAGGACCAGGGCCACCACCACGGACAGCATCATGGCGGTGATGAGGGTGAAGGAGAACTGGCGGAAGATGATGCCCGTGGAGCCGCCGAAGAAGGCCATGGGGCCGAACACGGCGGACAGCACCAGGCCGATGCCCACCAGGGCGCTGGTGATCTGGCCCATGGACTTCCGGGTGGCCTCCAGGGGCGGCAGGCCCTCCTCGTGCATGATGCGCTCGACGTTCTCCACCACGACGATGGCGTCGTCCACCAGCAGGCCGATGGCCAGCACCATGGCGAACATGGTGAGCATGTTGATGGACATGCCCACGTACTGGAGGACCGCGAAGGTGCCCAGGAGCACCACGGGGACGGCGATGGTGGGAATCAGGGTGGCGCGGAAGTTCCCCAGGAAGAGCAGCATCACCAGGAAGACCAGGATCACGGCCTCGACGAGGGTTTTCACCACTTCGTTGATGGCCACGGACACGAAGGGGGTTGTTTCATACGGATAGTCGACCTTCACCCCCGGCGGGAAATAGGGGGAGAGCTCGTTGAGCTTGGCCTTGATGAGCTTCGAGGTATCCAGGGCGTTGGCGCCGGAAGCCAGGCGGATCAGCATGCCGGCGGCGGGCTGGTCGTTGAGCCGCGTGTCGCTTTCGTAGGATTCGGTGCCGAGTTCCGTGCGAGCGACGTCCCGGAGGCGGATGGTGGAGCCGTCGGGGTTGATCCGCAGGGGGATGGCCCCGAACTGCTCCGGCGTCTGCAGGAGCTCCTGCACGTTCACGGTCACGTTCAGGCGCTGGCCCTTGACGGCGGGGAGGCCGCCCGCCTGGCCGGCGGAGATCTGCGCGTTGTAGGCCTTCACGGACTGGCGGATGTCGTCCGGCGTGATGCGGTAGCCGACCATTTTGTCGGGATTGAGCCAGAGGCGCATGGCGTACTGGGTGCCGAAGGACAGGACCTCGCCGACGCCCTCCACGCGGCTGATGACGTTCTCCACGTTCGAGGCCAGGTAGTCGCGCAGGTCCTCGGCGTTCATGCTGCCGTCCGTCGAGATGATGGACAGGATCATGAAGATGTTCTTCGTGGACTTCGTGACCGCGATGCCCATCTGCTGCACGACCTGGGGCATCAGGGGCTTGGCCAGCTCCAGCTTGTTCTGCACCTTGGCCCAGGCGGCATCGGGATCGGTGCCGGGCTGGAACGTGAGCGTGACGCTGCCGTGGCCCGCGGAATCGCTGGTGGCGGACATGTAGAGCAGCCGGTCCAGGCCCGTCATCTTCTGTTCGATGATCTGGGTGACGGTGTTCTCCACGGTCTTGGCGGAGGCCCCAGGATAGAAGGCGTCCACGGAGATGGAGGGCGGGGCGACGGGCGGGTACTGGGAGATGGGCAGGGTGTTGATGGCCAGGAGGCCGGCCAGCATCATGACGATGGCCACCACCCAGGCGAAGATGGGTCGATCGATGAAGAAATTGACCATGGGGCGGCTCCTCTACTTGCCAGCCGCGGGGGCGGGAACTGACGCGGGGGCCGAGGCGGGCACGACCTTCACGGCCACGCCCGGACGGATCTTCTGCAGGCCTTCCACCACCACGCGGTCGCCGGCGGCCAGTCCCTCAAGGACCAGCCACTTCGAGCCGATGGCGCGGTCCACCTTGAGCGTCCGCTGCTCGATCTTGTTGGAGGGGTCCACCACCAGGGCGATGGCGTTGCCCTTGGGATCGCGGGTGACGCCCTGCTGGGGTACGAGGATGGCCTGCTCGGCCACGCCTTCCTCGACGATGGCCCGGACGTACATGCCCGGCAGCAGGACATGCCGCGGGTTCGGGAACACCATGCGGAGGATCTGAGAGCCGGTGCTGGGGTCCACGGTGACGTCGGAGAACTTCAGGGTCCCCTGCAGGGGATAGGGGGTGCCGTCCTCCAGGAGGAGCTTCACCTTGGTCTGGTCCGCGCTGCCCTTGATCCGGTTCGCGGCCAGGTTCCGCTGGATGCCCATCAGGATGGCGCTGGACTGCGGGGAATCCACGTAGACCTGCTCCAGCTGCTGGATGGTGGTGAAGGCGGGGCCCTGGTAGGCCGCGGCGAGGGCGCCGGGCGTGACGCTGGACTTGCCAGTGCGGCCCGAGATGGGCGCCGTGATGCGCGTGTAGCCGAGGTTGATCCGGGCGGACTCCACCCCGGCCTTCAGGGACTGGACTTCGGCCTCGGCCTGCTTGTGCGCGGCCGATGCGTCGTCGTAGTCCTGCTGGCCCACGGCATTGACGGCGAGCAGCTCCTTGAACCGCTCGGCCCGCTTCCGGATGGCGGGCAGGTTGGCCTCGGCCCGGGCCAGGGCCGCCGCGGCGGTATCGTAGGCGGCCTGGTAGGGCCTGGGGTCGATCTGGTAGAGGACGTCACCCTGCTTCACGTCGGCCCCCTCGGTGAAGAGCCGCTGCTGGACGATGCCGTTCACCTGGGGATGCACTTCGGCCACCAGGAACGCGGAGGTCCGTCCCGGAAGCTCGGAGGTGATCGCGACCTTCTCGGGTTGCAGGGTCACCACGGCGACCTCAGGGGTGGCTTTGGCCTGTTCCTTCTTGCCGCACCCGATGGCGAGCACGCCTGCCATCAGGGCAGCGGCGAGGAAGATCATTCCGCCTCGATAGGGGGTCTGCATGGGAGTACTCCAATGAAGGGACCTGAGAAAAATCTGGCTGGCTTCGCGCGGAATCAAGAACGACGGACCGTCAGTATCAACGCTGACTAAGGCCGTGATAAGTGAAATCAGCCAGGCGGTCCGCCATGGCGTCGAGGGACAGCGAAGGGTCGGCCGATGTCCAGGCCAGGCCGTTGATTTCGCTCATCAGCGCGTGGTGGATGCAGCTGCCGTGGAGGGTGATGCCCCAGAAGTCGACCTCCCCGGGGGACAGGTCGGGGCGGATGGCACGGAGGCAGGCGCGCGCCTCGCGCACGAACGGCTCCATGTGCGCCTGCAGAAGGTCCTTGACTTCGTGCCTGGGGGACTGGAGCTCGCTCAGCCACAGGCGCGAAGCCGGCTCCCGCAGAGGATCCGAGCTGTCGAAGTGGGCGTCCACTTCGCGGAGGATCCTGCGGATGTGGGCGCGGAGCCGGGCTCGCCCATCTTCGGGATCCACGGGCGCCGGGTCCGCTTCCTGGGGGCCTCCTTCCGCCGTCTTGGCGGCGAAGTGGGCCAGCAGGTACTGGAAGACTTCCCGGTACAGTCCCTCCTTGCCCTTGAAGTAGTAGGAGATGAGCGAGGAGTTCTTTCCGGCCATGGACCCCACGAGCCGGATGGACGTGGCTTCGTAGCCGTACTTGGCGAAGCAGGCCAAGGCCGCCTCGAGCAGGGCATCGCGGGTGTCGCGGCAGGGCGTGGTGTCGGAGGGAAACATGGGGTGTCGCCTTAGTCGTTCGACCGAATAAAAGAATCAACCGATTGAGTCATTTCGGCAATACTTTTTTATGACATTTAGTAAACAAATTAATTCATTATAAAAATTTGAAAATTATGTATATATCCATCCTTGATGTAGGCCAATCGTCCTATTAAATTAATTTCGATCATGGGTCATTCGACCAATGCATCCTCCTGGTCAAGCTGGCCAGGAGCCTTCCTCCCACTTGTCCTGCCTGACCGGGCAGAAGGAGATCCCCATGAAATCGAGCCTAAGGTCGGCTTTCTGCCTGACGGGCGCGTTGCTCGCCAGCGGTTCCCTCTCCGCCCAGGACCTCAAATTCGGCCTCCAGGGCACGCTTGCCTATCCCACCAGCGATCTTGGCGACCAGGACCTGCTGGACAATTCCCTCGGCTATGGCCTCGGGGCCCACCTGGTGATCGGCTTCACCGGCGGCCACGCCGTCGTGCCGAGGCTGGACTACACCCATTTCGAGAAGGACAACCGCAAGGTCCAGACCCTTCAGCTTGGGGCCGACTACAACTACTTCTTCTCGCGGCAGGTGAACAAGGGGGCCTACCTCGGGGCCGGCCTTGGTTTCGGCCTGGCGAAGTTCGAGGTGGACCTGCCTGGCATGAGTGCCGACGACACTCCGAGCGCCCCGTACGGCTCGGTTTCCGCAGGCTACATGTTCACCCCGAACCTGGGTGCTGAGCTCCGGTACGTCTATACGAAGTACGAGCCCGAGCTCTTTGGCGCCAAGCCCGAGATCACGTCGCCCACGCTCAACGCGACCTTCATCTATCGTTTCTGAGCGCGTGGCGGATGTCAGCCGCTACGGCATCCCCGGGCCGGAGGGGCGACTCCCCCCGGCCCCTGGGTCTACTCTTCTCACGGGGTCGGTGTGCCCGCCCTCAGACCGCGCAGGCAGAAATCCACGAGCAGTTCGGCCTCCTGGAAGTGGCTGCCAAAGGGTGGCAGCTCGCCCCACAGCACTTTGTGGAGGCCCGACATCGTCCCATGGCCCGCCACCTGGCCCATGATCGTGGCGCCCAGGAAGGCCACTTGGGCCGCATTGAGCTCCGGCCGGAGGGCTTGGATGCAGTTCCGGATCAAGTCCGTGGCCGGGCCGAGGTACTGCTGGATGACCGGGCGGAGGCTGGGGCGGGGGGCGCGGAATTCCCGCACCCAAAGCCTGGCCCGGTGATCCATGAACGGCTTGGCCGCGGCTGCATCCGGAGCCGCCTGCTGGTACATGAAGTGGATCTGTTCCCGCAGCAGGCGGATGGCTGCCTGTGGATCCAGCGGGTTCAGGCCCTTGGCGAAGGCGGGGTTCGCAAACTGCGGCGTGGAGGTCTCGAAGATGTAGTTGAACACCTCCAGATAGAGCCCCTCCTTGTTTTTGAAATAGTGGGACAGGAGCGAAAGGGGACGGCCCGCCCGCACCGCGATCATCCTCATGCTCGTGCCATCAAACCCGTGATCGGCGAAGCACACCAGGGCGGCCTGGAGCAGGGATGTGCGCGTGTCTGGGGCTTTTGGTTCCATGGTGGATCCCAGGATATCCCCACTTGGATTCGATCCGCGCCGGGGAGTGGCTGGAGGCCATGGGGCGATCCGGTCTCCCCGCGGGCCTTCAGATCCACCGTGGAAGGGTTATGCTCCGAAGCCGCGTGATAGGCCTCCTTCTCACCCTGGCGCTTCCCCTTGTCGCGGTAGCGGAGGATCCCTGGCCCGACCCGGGGCCCCCGTCCAGCCGGGACCTCTTCCCGCTGAACCTGGTCCCTCTGACCTACCGCCCGGTGGGTGCGGAGACGGTCGGCCAGGGGCGATGGCGGTTCGCCCTCCAAATGACTCGCTCGAACACGTTCGAGTTCTCGGATCTGATCAAGGACCGCCTCAGAAGGGACACCTCCGGCCGATTCACCGTGGATCAGCCGGGAGCGGAGACGTTCGCCGCCTCCCTGCCGAACGAACCCCTGATCTATTTCTTCGATGCCGAGATCCAGCGGACGGAACTCAGCTTCCGGTACGGCCTGACACCTGACACCGATGTGGCGCTGACCCTGGGTTGGCAGAGCCTCGACGGTGGTTTCATGGACGGGCTGATCGAGGGGGTCCACAGGCTCGGATTCGAGCAGGCAGGGCGGGAAGCCATCGTGCGGGACCAGCTCACCGCCGTCATCATCCAGAGGGGCCAGGTGGTCTACTTCTCCCAGACGGCGGTCCGCCTCCACCCGGTGGATCCGATCATCGCCGTCATCCACCGCTTCCATGAAGGCCCCGAATTGACCTTCAGCTTCCTCGGCGCTCTGCAGGTGCCCGCCACTCGATTCTCTGGCCAGTTCCGTTCCGATTGGGACTCGAGCGCTGGTCTGACATTCCAGTGGCGCCCCACGGGGAAGCAGGCTGTCAACGGGGGTGCGGCCTACCTGCGCCGTGGCCTCAAGGGCAGGGTTGGTCCAAACCCCTTCCTCATCAAGGACCAGATCGCCGGCCACCTGGGCTGGGAGTGGCGCGGCTGGCCCCGGGTGCGGCCCTTCCTCGTCCTCCTCTACCATGACGCGCTCACGTCCCAGGGGCCCGGAGCCACACTGGACAAGCCCTCCGTGATCCACGACCTCGGCGTGCATGTCCGCCTGAGTGCGCGCACCACCCTGACCTTCAGCTACATCAACAACATCACCCACAACGAGAACACGGCCGACATGGGGCTGGCGGTGCGGCTGGCGGTGAAGCCGTAGGCCGAGCGTATCGGCCTGATCACAGAGGATGGCCGTGCTCCGTATCTGGGATCGACCCACCAGGGTGGGATTCGAACTGCGTCTGGCTGCGCCAGCCGCCGGTCCCGCTCGGAGGTTCGAATCCTCTCGACCCGAAGGGTCGAAGCAGCAGAAAAAGGGGCCCAATTGGGCCCCGTTTTCTGGTGTTTTGGTCGGCGCGAGAGGATTCGAACCTCCGACCCCTACCACCCCAAGGTAGTGCGCTACCAGGCTGCGCCACGCGCCGTGAACTGTTGACTCTAGACTGGGGAGGGCCTCAGGTCAAGGTTTGACTGGCCGGGATAGCCGTTCGTGCAGGGCCTTCACGGCTTTGAGGATGGGTTGCAGGTCCGAGCTGGTGCGGAGGAGCCTCGGGATGGTGGGCTTGGCCCGCACGGCGGGGGCGGCGGGCAGCTCATCGGCTTCGAGGCCCAGGTCGAGGCGCTGGACGAGGTGGCCGTGGGCCAGCAGCTCGGCGCAGTCGGCCACGGTGAGGCCCTCCGCCAGCCAGGCTTTGATCCGCCTCAGGCGCGGCAGCTCGTCCACATGGTAGTAACGGAGGTTGCCTTTGCTGCGCCTGGGTTTGATGTCAGGGATGACGTCTTCCCAGTAGCGCAGATCCTTGGGACCCACGCCGATGAGTTGGGCCGCCTCCCCGATCTTGAACCACTTTTTCTCACTCACGGCCCGCCTCCGTGGTGAGACACGTCGAAGGATCCACCACGGAGGCACGGAGAACACCGAGGAAAACACGGAGAGGCACAGAGTCACCAGTTCTTCTCCGTGTTCTTTGCTCCGTGCCCTCCGTGTCTCCGTGGTGAAGGCTCATCTCAGCTCTCCCGGGGCTCGATGCCCAGGGCCTTGAGGCGCTTGTAGAGGTTTGAGCGGTCCACGCCGACGCGCTCGGCCACGCGGGTCATGTTGCCGTTCTGCAGGCGCATCTCCCGCTGGAGGTATTGGGCCTCGAACCAGTCGCGGGCCTCTTTGAGGCTGGGGAACTCGGGGAAGGAGAAGGGGTCCTGTTCCGCCAGGTGTCGCGCCGCCAGGGCACCCAGGTCGCGCGGGCCGATCTCGGCGCCACGGCCCAGGATGACGGCCCGTTCCATGAGGTTCTTCAGCTCGCGGACGTTGCCCGGCCAGTCGTGGCGCAGCAGGGTGTCCTTGGCCTCGGGGCCCAGGTGCTTGGGCGGGCGGCCATACTGGCGGCCGATGCGGCTGATGAAGGCCTCCGCCAGGGGCAGGATGTCCTCGGGGCGTTCACGCAGGGGGGGGATGCGCAGGGGCACCACGGCGAGCCGGAAGTAGAGGTCCTCGCGGAAGCGGCCCTTGGTGATCTCTCCGGCGAGATCCTTGTTGGTGGCGGCGATGACGCGCACGTCCACGCCCACGGCGCCACCTCCGCCCACGGGCTCCACGCGGCCCTCCTGGAGGGCGCGTAGGACCTTGGCCTGGGTCTTGAGCGACATGTCGCCCACTTCGTCAAGGAACAGCGTGCCGCCATCGGCCTCGCGGAACTTGCCCTTCTGGTCGCGCACGGCGCCGGTGAAGGCACCCTTCTGATGCCCGAACAGCTCGCTTTCGATGAGCTCTTCGGGGATGGCCGCGCAGTTCACCTCGACGAAGGGCGCGTCCTTGCGGGTGCTCTGCTCATAGATGAGGCGCGCGACCTCCTCCTTGCCGCTGCCGTTCTCGCCCGTGAGCAGCACGCGGCCTTCCGTGGGCGCCACCAGCGCCACGTCGGCCATGAGCCGCTTCATGGCGGGGCTGTCCGCCAGGAAGAAGCGCCCGCCCTCGACTTCCGCCTGGAGTCGCCGGTTCTCCCGCTCCAGCTTCGACTGGCGCAGGGCGTTGCCCGTCACCAGCAGCAGGCGGTCCAGATCGATGGGTTTCTCGAGGAAGTCGAAGGCGCCCAGCTTGGTGGCCTGAAGCGCGGTGTCGATGCTCGCGTGCCCGGAGATCATCACCACGGGCAGATCGGGTCGGACCTGCTTGGCTTGCTTCAACGTCTCCAGGCCGTCCTGCCCCGGGAGCCAGACATCGAGCAGCATGAGCTGGATGCCTTCGCCATCGGGGTTGTGGAGCAGGTCGATGGCCTGCTCGCCCCGCTCGGCCTTCACGACGTGGTAACCCTCGTCCTTGAGGGCTTCGCCCAGGGACCGCCGGATGCCCGGCTCGTCATCCACCAGGAGGATGGTCGTGGGGACGCTCATGGCTCCATGCTGGATGCGGAGCAAGCCTTTGTCCAGCAGGGGGTTGGCTAGAATTCCGCCAGTGCCTTCTCTGTTTCCGGCAAGAGGGCGCCAGCCAGTTCTCCGGCGGCCTGGTAGTACGGGTGGGCTTGGACCTGGGGGAGCTGCTCCGCCACCACCGTCACGAAGGGGCGCAGGTGCTCCCGAATCAGGCGCTGGGCCAGTTCCACGAACCGGGGCCGCTCCGCCAAGTCACCCTCGATGACCTGGCCCAGAAGGTAGCTCAGGCAGGCGAGCTCCAGCCCCAGGTGGTCAGGCGGAATACCCAGGTCCTCCTGGAGGGTGATGTCGGCTTCGTCGTAAATGGCCTTGAGGGGTGTCAGCACCTCGGGGGCCATGTGGTGGCCCCGGGCCTGGACGGACTCGAAAAGATGGATCGTGTCCGTGTCCTTGGCGTGGTGGAACAGGCGGGCGTACTCCACGGGCTGGTCCTGAGCCGGGAGGGTGTGTTCCACCATCCCGGCCAGGGGCGACGCCAGGGAAGGGCTGGGGCCGCTGTCCAGCAGCCGCCCCAGCCCTTCCTTGAGATCCGAATCGGGCTCCAGGAAGGCTTCGGCGAGGATCTGGGCGAGGTCCGCCAGGAGCGCGAGCGACATGAGTGATCCCTTTAGCGGAGCATCCCCATCTGGTGGAAGCTGCTCACCTGGCCAGCGTAGACGAAGATGTAGCGGAGCAGGAAGCCGCCGATGAGGACCAGGCCCGCGGCGGTGAGGGCCAGATTGCGGCTGCCGTGGAACTCGTGGCCCTTGAAGATGTTGGGGGCGAGCTCGTAGACCTCGATGGCGAGCGGCACCAGGAGGCCCATGACGAGGAAGGGGCCCCAGAAGACGAAGGTGTAGGGGCCGCCCAGGATCAGGCTCAGAGCCTGCTTCACCGCCAGGGAGGAGAGCTGTCCGTGGATCAGGTAGGGCAGGATGATGAACAGCTCCAGCGAGATGAACACCACGTCCAGGGTGACCAGGAACTTGATCTCATGCTTCTGGGCGGGGCTCTTCTTGTTCAGGACCATGGCCAGCATCAAAGCCGCGGCACCACTGGATAGGGCGGAGAACAGGAACATCTGGGCCACCAGATTGGTGTTCCAGAAGGGGCGCGCCGAGACGGCGCCCAACAGCACGCCGGTGTAGATGCCCACGCCGATGGAGAAGGGGAAGCCCACCATGGCGATCTTCCCGCGCCAGGAGGAGATGTCCACGTTCAGCCGGTGGACCTGCTTCCAGGTGGCGGGCACCTTGCCGAACAGCCACTGGCGCTCGTCCGCGCTGAGCCACGCGAAGAGGTAGAGGAAGGCGATCACCGTGAAGACCGTGAGGAGATACGACCCGATGGACATCGGGCTCTCCCACCGGAAGTGGATGAATAGCTTGTAGAAGCGGTACCAGTTTCCCAGGTCGAGGATGAGCAGGCCGGACCCGATGGCCACGGGCCAGGGCGCCAGGAAGGCGCCCATGCGGGCCACGCGGGCGTAGACCGGCTTGTCGTCGACGGTCATGTAGTCCGCGAGACCGGCGGCGAAGAAGAGCCCGGCGGAAAGCCCGCCCAGGAAGAGGTAGATGACGATGAGGAGGCCCCAATTGAACTCGTGCATGGCTGGCTCCTAAAGCAGGTAATAGAGTTGGGGGCCGTTGCCCGTCTGGGGTTCCTTCACGCGGTAGCGCCGCGTGGAGAGCAGCTCGTGGATCCGGCTGGAGGTGTCCTCCAGGTCGCCGAAGACGCGCACCTTGGAGGGGCAGGTCTCGACGCAGGCAGGGGTATCGCCCTTGTCCACCCGGTGGCTGCACAGGGTGCACTTGTCCACCACGCCCTGCTCCTCGTTGAAGTAGCGGGCGTCATACGGGCAGGCGACCATGCAGTAGCGGCAGCCGATGCATTCGTCGTAGTTGACGAGGACGATGCCATCCTTGCGCTGCCACGACGCGCCCGTGGGGCACACCCGCACGCAGGAGGGTTCCGCGCAGTGATGGCACTGCTCCGGTTCGAAGTTGATGCTGAGCTTGGGGTATTCGCCCTTCCGCTCCTCATTGATCCGGTTCCTGAAGTTCCCGATGGGGACGTTGTTCTCGGCCTTGCACGCGACGACGCAGGCCTTGCAGTTGATGCATTTCCTGGAGTCGATGACGAGGGCGTAGCGCTTCTTCTTCATGGCCATGGTTCACCCCCCTCAGGCGTTCGCGACTTTGACGAAGGTTTCGTGGAAGGCGGCGTTGCCGGACACCTTGTCCCAGGCCGTCTCGAGGATCACCGCGTCACTGGCGCCCACGTTGTAGACCAGGCTCTGCATCTTCGACTTCTTGCCGAACCCGTGGAGCATGAATACGCAGTCCGGGCGGATCTCCTCCGTGACGCGGGCCTTGAGCTTCACGCTGCCGACGCTGCTGCTGACGCTCACGTACGCGCCATCCCGGATGCCCATCCGCTCGGCGGGCTTCGGATTGATCCAGAGGTCGTTTTCCTTCATGAACTCATGCAGCCAGACGTTGTTCGACTGGTTGGCGTGGGTGAAATACCCTACGCGGCCGAGGATCAGGCGGAAACGGTCGCTGGGCGGCTGCACAGGGGCGGCGTAGACCGGCAGCGGGTCGTAGCCGGCCTCTTGCAGGCGCTCGGAGAAGATCTCGATCTTGCCGGTCTTGGTGACGAAGCGGTGATCGGGGGTCAGGGTCTTGCCGTAACTCGGCTGGCCACTGGCGGCCCAGACACCGTGCTTCTTCATGTGCTCGGCGGCCATGGGGATGGGCAGATCCTTGAACTCCGCCTCGACCCACTGCTCGATGGTGTAGTCGAAGTAATCGCTGAGCCCCAGGCGCTTGGCCAGGCCCTGGATGATCTCCAGGTTGGGCTTCGTGTCGTGGATGGGCTTCACCACCTGCTGGCGGTAGACCACGGCGGGCCAGATACCGGGCATGACCTCCACGGGATCCGTGCGCTCCAGATAGGCGCTTTCGGGGAAGACCACATCGGCATACCAGGCCATGTCGCTCATCTGGACATCGATCACGCCGATGAAGTCCATCTGCTCGATCATCTTCAGGGTCTTGGATTGGTCGGGCAGGGAATTCATGGGGTCCTGCTTGTAGACCATCCAGGCCTTGACGGGGTAGGGCTTCCCGCTCAGCACGTTCTCGCGCAGCTTCAGGTAGACGCCGTCGCTGGCGGCGGCCAGGGGGAACTCCTTCTGGACCTCGTCGACCCGCGGCGCCTTGGGCTCGTCCCAGGGCATGAACAGGAACTCGCCCTTGGGGAGCTTGGCGTTCGGCACCATGCCGCCCATCTGGTCCCAGTTGCCAACAATGGCGTTGAGGATGGCCTGGGCGCGGCGCATCTGGAAGTCGTTCTGGTACCAGGAGGAACGGCGGCCCGCATAGTAGAGGGCCCGGGCGCCGGCATCGGCGAACTCGCGCGCGATGCGGACGATGTCCTTGGCCGGGATCTCCGTCTCCTTCTCGGCCCACTCCGGCGTGTACTGCTTGACGTGTTCGGCCAGCTGCTCAAAGCCAGTGGTGTAGGCGGCGACGAAGTCCTTGCTGTGGCGGTTCTCCGCGATGATCACGTGGATCATGGCGAGGATGAAGGCCAGGTCGGTGCCGGGCTTGATGGGGTACCACTCGTCGGCCTTGGCGGCGGTGACGGTGAAGCGGGGATCGAGGTAGACCAGCTTGGCCTTGCGCTCCATCACGCCACCGATGAGGTCCATGGTATCGGGCGTGATGATGCTTTCGAAGCGGTTCGCGCCGGACATGATGACGAACTTGCTGTTCAGCAGGTCGAAGCTCGGCACGGTGCCGAACGTGGCGCTGTAGGCCAGGTTGACCGAAGCCAGGCAAAGGGTGGGATGGCGCGCAAGGTTGGGCGACCCGAAGGCCAGGCCCAGATTCTTGAAGAAGACTTCCTGGAAACCTTCGGTGGAGGACCAGAGAGACGCTTCCGGCCCGTACTTGCCCTTCACCTCCGAGAGCTTCTTGGCGGCGAAATCAAAGGCCTCGTCCCAGCTCACGGGCTTCCACTTGCCCTCGCCCCGGGCCCCCACGCGGATCATGGGCTGCTTGATGCGGTCGGGATCGTAGACCTGCTTGATGGCCGCGTTGCCGCGGGCGCACAGCATGTCGCGGGATTTCGGGTTCTCGGGGTTGGGGTTCAGCTTTCTGACGAAGCCGCCCTCGACCACAGCGATGGCGGAGCACTTGTTCGGGCATAATTCGCAGGTCGTTGGGATCTCCCTGGTTTCTGCGGCGGAGCTGCGCCCCTTCTTGAAGTATCTGAGGCAGCCCACCTGTGTGGCGGCGACGGCCCCGGCGGTGGCGCCCGCGCTTTTCAGGAACAGCCGGCGATCCATGCGAATCGTACCCATCGTGGTCTCCCTTGGTGATGCGAGGAAGGTTGTAAGAGTCGGGCCGGAAGGTCGCCCTTCCGGCCCGAGTGCTTCAGGCGCTAGAAATGCACTTCGAGAGAAGCGTAGAAATTCTTGACGGTGGCAGGGTAGGAGTACTGGAGCATGGGGTTGTCGTCCAGGTTCATGGCGGACACCCAGTCCTGGCCAGGCTGCACGGAGGGGCCGATCTGCCAGCCGCTCATCGCGGTGCTGTACTTGTAGTCGATGTAGCCCAGGCGGAGGGCGGCGTTGTGGGCGAACCGCCAGTGGATGTAACCCTCCCACACGTCGCCGCGGGCGCCGAGCTTGTCGGTGTACTCGCCAGTGGCGGGGGTGTAGGTCCACCAGCGCGGCGAGCCGTGGTCGAACTCCACGCCCACCCCGAAGGTCGGGACGGGGTCATAGCGCACACCGGCGTAGTAGGCGGTGGCGGTCTGGCTCTTGACGGGGTCGCCCATCAGGCCGCCGAATCCGGACAGCTGGACGGTGTTGCCGCCCATGGAGGCGGGCATGGTCCAGTAGGCGCCATACTGCGAGACTTGGCCATTCGGGTGGCTCTTGAGGTAGCCGCCGCTCACGAAATAGGTGAAGGTGTCGCCGATCCTGTGCTTCCAGGTGGCGGTGAACTGATCCATGTCGCCGAGGTTGGCGGTGGCGGTGACGTACTGGGTCGAGGGCGTCTGGCCAGGAATCGGGAAATTGATGGTGTTCCCGAAGGGGATGTCGGTCATGTTGCCCATGCGGTTGTAGCCCACATAGAGGTTCGCGCTCTGCACGGACTCGCCGATCTGGAAGAGCAGGGGCATGTCGAACATGGCGCCCAGCACGGTGGTGTCCTTCAGGGGACCGATGTTGCCCACGACCGGCGTGATGGCCGAAGGGTTCGTTCCGTCGAAGTTGGTGAAGTTCATGCCCACGATGGTCTGGTTGGACTTGACGTTGCCGCCGCCGCCGAAACCGGACTCGTAGCCCACGCCATAGCAGAGGCCGAACAACGTGCCTTCCGGCAGGCCGATCTTCTCGAGCTGGAACTTCCAGCCGATGCCGTCGATGGTGGCATTCACGGCCAGCGCCTGCGGGGTGGCCTGGCGCTCGCCGCCCTCGCGGACTTCAAACGGCGGGCCGTCCGTGGTGTTCTGGCGGCCAATGGAGAGGATGCTGGCGACCGAGTTGAAGTGGTAGACCAGGCTGGCCCGCTCCACCCGCAGCGCGTCCGTGGTGGGCGTCTGGCCGGCGGTGAAGGAGTTGGCGATGGTGTTGGGCGTGCCGTTGAAGGTGGGCACGTCCGTCCCGCCATGGATCTTGTACATCACGAGCCGCCCCATGATCTTGGCGTTCTCGTTGATGGTGATGCCCATGTTCAGGCGAAGCCGCGTGGACCACTGGACAGAGTTGGTCCAATCCTGGGCGCCGACCGGCTGGGCGATGGGCGCGAAGGGGTAAGGGTTGGTGGCGCTGGGGGTGTTCTGCATGAACCCCATGAACTGCGTGTAGGGCTTGAAGTGCTCCTGGGCGCTGTCGAAGCGGGTGCGAAGCTCTCCGCCCCACTGGATGTTGTCGCCCGCGATCTTGGTCTCGACCTTGGTCAGGCGGGTATCCACTTCCTGCGCGGTGGCCGCCTTCTCTTCGACGGCCTTCAGCTGGACTTTCAGCTGCTCGATCTGCTTCTGCAGGTCCTGGTTGGACTGGGCGCTGAGGGCTGCGGGCGCCAGCATGGCGACGAGGGTGAGCGCGATTCGGGAGTTCATGGTGTGAGTCTCCGAGGTGGGGGGGTCAGGGGTAGGTGGTTGGAGGGAAGGGTGGAACTGGATCAGCCGCCGCAGGTTTCGGGCTGCGGGGAGTCGGACGCGTGGTTCACCAGGAAGGTCTGCACGTCCTTGACCTGCTCGGGCTTGATGACGGAGTCGATCTTCTCGCTGCCCTTCTTGTGCTTGCCGGCGGCGAAGTAGGCCTTCCACTGCGCCTGGGTCTTGGAGAGCGGGGTGATCTCCTTGGCGGCGCTACCGGGGGTGTGGCAGGACTTGCAGGTCTTTTTGAAGAAGAACTTGCCCTTGGTGTCACTGCCGCCCTGGGCGGCCAGCGAGGCCGAGAGCGTGGCGATCACGGCGAAAAGTTTCAGGAAGTTCCGCATGAAGCACATCCTTTCTGCGTTGGGTGAAGAGGGATGGCGCTTGGCCGGGCAGGCCGAAGGCACCGGATCCCGGGGATCCTTTGGAAGCTTGCTACGGGCGCGTTATGACCGCCGCTTGATAGAGGATGAACTGGTGGATAACGAGGTCAAGTCGTTCGTGACCATGGTCACTAATAATTAAATAACCACTAAGTAATTTGATTCAAAACCTTTGATTGGCATGGATCTGTAACCTTCTGATTGGCCCCGGGAAGGGCTGTTATCGTGTGATTTCGCGAGGCCCGCCATGGATTCATCCCACTCCCTTCCCACCCCCGAGCAGGATGCCGCGGTGACGCCCGTGATGGGGACCGCGCTGAAGCGGCAGGTGCTGGTTTGCACCGCGAAGAGCTGCATCGCCAATGGCTCAGAGGCCGTGCTGGAGGCCTTCAAGGCGCACCTGATCGACGAGAAGCTGCTCTTCTACAAGGGCAACCGGGAGGGCGAGGTGCAGTGCATCCACTGCGGCTCCGTGGGCTTCTGCGCCATCGGGCCCGCGGTGCTCGTGTACCCCGACGGCATCTGGTACGCCCACGTCACCCCCGCCGACGTGCCCGAGATCATCGAGAGCCACCTCAAGGGCGGTGTGCCGGTGGAACGGTTGGTGCGCAAGCGGCTGGGCTGAGTTCCAAGCTCGTCCTAGCCTTCAGCCTCGAATTCACGCCGTTCCTCCGGCGTGTCCACGTCCCTCCATTCGGGCCCATCGCAGGGCAGGAGGAGATGGGGCAGGGATTCGGCCAGGGCCGTGAGCGAGCGGGGAGCCGAGGCGGCCACCTGGGGGCGGAGGACCGAGGGAAGCCAGCCACCGAGGGGCTGGAGGTGGCCACCGTGCCGCGCGACGATCCAATGGAACGCCTGGGGATCGGCGGCTTCAGCGCGGCGGGCCCAGGCCTCAAGGCTCGCCGGTGTCCACCGCACCTGATCGCAGGCCACCACCCACCAGCGGCGGACCGCCGGCGCCTCCTGCGCGGCCCAGGCCTGGAGCGCCCGGGCGGGTCCCTGGCGGGCATCCTCGATCACCGGGAGGTCGGGGCGGTCCGGCAAGGGATCTCCCAACACCTGGATCGGTGCCCCGGGAAACACGGTCTCGAACACCTGCACGAGCCGCCCTCCCCAGGAACCGCCGGCGGGGTGCGCCAGGGTGTGCTTGGCCTCCCCCATCCTGCGACTCTGGCCGCCGCTCAGCAGCAATAGGCCAGTGGTGAGGGAATTCACCCGCCCACCTGCCACATGCCGCTTGCCAGATGGGGGTTCTCACCGCGGCGCATGGGATGGCAATCCAGCTTCTCGGTGAGGGCCTGGCGGATGAGCCGGGCCAGGTCCTCGTGGGAGGCGTGGTTCCGCAGGGGTTCCAGCAGGTCCACGGGCCGGTTTCCGAAGAGACAGGCCTGCAGTTCGCCGCGGCTGGTGAGGCGCACGCGGTTGCAGCGATCGCAGAAATCGGCGCTGAGGGTGGAGATGACGCCCACCTTGCCTTCACTGCCAGGCAAACGGAAGATCCGCGCGGGGCCCTCTTCCAGGCCGACCACGGGCTCCTCCTCCAAGGGGGCGCCGAGGCCCGCCTGGACGGTGGCCAGGATCTCGCTGGCGGGCATGAACTGCTCCTTCCCCCAGCCGTTGCCCTGGTAGGGCATGAATTCGATGAAGCGGACCTGGATGCCCTCGGCCTGGGCGAGGCGAGCCAGGGGGAGGATCTGGTCCTCGTTCCAGCCCCGCAGCACCACGGCATTCAGCTTGGTCTTGAGGCCGGCGGACCGGGCCGCCTCGATCCCGGCCAGCACCCGGGAGAGCCCATCCTTGCGGGTGAGGCGCTCGAAGGCGCCACGCTCGGCCGCGTCCAGGCTCACGTTCACGCCACACAATCCCGCGTCCCGCAGGCCGCGCGCGCGGCGGGTCAGGTGGAAGCCGTTGGTGGTGAGGTGCACGCGGCCTTCCACCTCTGGGCTGATGCCGGCGACGATGGTCTCCAGGTCGCGGCGCATCAGGGGTTCGCCGCCGGTGAGCCGCACCTTCCTGATGCCCAGGCTCGTGAAGACCTGGACCGCCTGCACCACTTCGTTCCGGCTCATGGCGGGAAGTTCAGCGCGCTCCAGGGCCCCGGTTCGCGGCTTGCAGTACACGCAGGCCAGGTTGCACTGCTCGGTCACCGAGACCCGCAAGTAGGTGATGTTCCGGCCGAGCCCATCCTTGAGGCCATCCCGCAGCCGCAGCATGCGGGGTGGCTGGTTGTTGCTGGGCATGGGAAAAGAGGAGGGCACGGAATCTCCAGGTCCCCCCAGGATGCGCGGAATGGCCTGGCACCGCAGGCGGTTTATGCCCTCGGTCACAGAGGGTTCAGGGCCCCTGCAGGGGCAGTTCAACCAGGAAGCGGGCGCCCTGGCCGGGTTCGCTGTCAATTCTCAGCTCGCCGCGATGGGCGTCGATGATGCTCTGGCAGATGGAGAGGCCCAGGCCCCAGCCGCGGGCCGCGTCGCCGGCCTGGGTCTGGCGGAAGGGGAGGAGGAGCTCCTGGATTTTGGAGGCATCCAGTCCTCGTCCTGTATCCCAGACCTCCAGGTGCCAGAATCCGGCGGCCATGTCCACGGAGGATCGGATGCCGACCTGGCCGCCGCGTGGCGTGAACTTCAGGGCGTTCTCGAAAAGGTTCAGCATGACCTGGTGCAGGGTGGCTGCGTCGGCCATGATGCTCGCCCGCTCCGCTTCCGCAGAGACCTCCAGGTGAAAGGCCAGGCCCTTGGCCTCGGCCTTGAGGCGCAGGACATCCTCGAACCCCTCCGTGATCTCAGCGGGGACGGTGGGCACCAGCTTGAGACTCTGGAGCAACGCCTCCGAACGACTCTGGTCCAGCAGGTTCCGCACGAGGGTTTCAATGCGGTTCGCCTCCCGCTCCATCACGTCCAGAAGGTTCACATTGGCGCTGGACACCAGTTCGCGGAGGCGGTCGAGGGTGAGGAGGATCGTGGTGAGGGGAGAGCGGAGGTCATGCGTGACCATGTCCAGCAGCTTCAGCCGGCTTTCGAGGCTGCGCTTGATCTGCTGGTGGGCATGTTCCAAGGCGCGGTTTTGCCGGTCGAGCATGAGGGTCCGGCTTTCGATGGTCTCTTCGAGCTCGCGGGAGCGGAGGGCAAGGCTGTGGCCGCGCCACCAGAGGGCCCAGGCGAGCAGGCCCAGCAGGGCCAGGCCGAACAGGCCCCGCACCAGCCAGCGCTCGTACCAGGCTGGCCTCACCACGATGGAGACGGGCGCCGCCTCCGCCCAGGTCACGCCATCACTGGAAGCCCGCAGCTGGAACTCGTAGTGGCCCGCCCTGAGGTTCCGATACTGCAGCGTGAGGCCCTGGCTCACGGGCTGCCAGCCTTCGTCCACGCCCTGGAGATAAGCCTGGTAGTGGAGCTGGGAGGGCACCAGCGGATCGCCCGTGTCGAAACTGAGGTCAAGGAACTCTGGGCGTGGAGGGACCTGCGCCGTCGAAGGAAGGGCCTCGGAACCACCGGGCCAGCGCACGTCGAGGAGCGTGGGAGTCCGCAGGGGCGTGTTGTGGAAGCTCTGGGCGCCCTGGAGGATGCAAACGCCCCCGATCATGCCGATCCAGAGGCGTCCCTTGGAATCCAGCAGGAACCCGTCGTGGTTGGTCTCCTCCGAGATCAAGCCCTGACTGCGGCTGAGCTGGTGGAGGTTCCTGCCCTCCAGCAGCGTGACGCCCTTGTTGTGGCCGAAAGCCATGCGTCCGCGCCCCACATCGGCGATGAAATTGATCCCCTCGTCCGGCAGGCCCTCGTTGAGCCCGAAGGTCGACCATTGACCATCCCGCCACAGGTGGAGGCCCTTCATGGTCCCGATCCAGAGCCGTCCCCGGGCATCGGTGGCCATGGCCGTCACCGTGGAGTTGGCGAAGGGCGCGTCCGGGAAAGCCCGCTGGAGCTTGCCGCCGGCCAGCTCCCAGAGGCCGTAGCCCGTGGCCAGCAGGAGGCGGCCCTGGTACCGCAGGATGTTCGAGACGGTCTCGTTGCCTGTTTCGAGCGGCAGGCGGTATTGGGTCAGGAGGCGTCCCTGACCGTCCAGCTCGAACAGGCCCTGGTCGGTGCCCGCCAAGATGCCAGTTCCATCACGGGCCAGGGTGAGCACGGCGGCCTTGGACATCGCCAGGGGGCCGGCCGGTGCCACCCGTCCGTTCCTCCAGCGGGCGAGTCCACGATCCGTGCCCACCCAGACCCCGCCGGAGCCATCGGGGAGCAAACCCCAGGTCTCGGTGGCCGGCAGGCCCTCGCGCTGGGTCCAGTGGCCGATGATGCTCTGGCCCTCTTCCACCAGGTAGATTCCGGTGCTGGCGGCCAGCATGTAGCGGCCGGGGAGGAGTTCGAGGATCCCCGACACCGCGGCCAGATCCTTGCCCAGGATCGCGTTGGAACCATCCAGGGTCAGCAGCTCCGGGAGCGCCTGGGCGGCGAGTCCATCGCCGTCGGACCCGACCCAGAGCACACCCCGGCGATCGCGCATGGCGATGAAGATCCGGTCCCGTGGAAGCCCGGTATCCGAGGTGAGGATATGGGTGCTCCCATCGGCTTCCCGGACGAGCACACCGTCGCCCCCGAGGGAGATCTGAAACCCTTCGCCCTGCGGGTTGAACCGGAGGCTGACCATGCGGGGGATGCGAGGGAGGCCAGACAGGGGTTCATTCACCCAGCGGCCCTGGTTCATGCGAAGCAGCGCCCCATCGAGCAGCACCCAGGCCTGTCCCCGGGCATCCATCTGGAGGTCGCGGACGCGGCCGCCCGGATGGTTCGGGGACAGGGAATACATGCGGAGGCCCTGTGGATCCCAGCGGGCCAGGGTACCGCCCTTGCCCAGGATCCAGACGCCCTTGGCACGGTCCCGGGCCAGGCGCCGGATCGGTCCGCCGGGCCAGGGCGCAGGCAGCTGGACCGGGACAAAGCTCCCGCCCTGCAGGCGGAACAGTCCTTGGCGGTTGCCCACCAGCACACGGTCCTGATCGTCCAGGGCGAGGGCCAGACCTTCGAAGACGCCGCCCCCTTCGGCGAGGCCGTAGTTCAGGACGGTCTCCCCACGGATCTCGGAAACACCCTCCTGACTGCCCACCCAGATGCTTCCCGAGGGGGATTCCATGAGGGCATAGATGAAGAGGGCCTTCAGTCCCTGGGGGCCGGCGAAAGTCCGGAAGCCCGAGGCCCCCAAACGGGCGACACCGCCGGTGTTGGTGCCCACCCACAGGAAGCCGCGCTGGTCCTCGATCAGGGCGGTCACCTGGCTCTGCGGCAGACCGTCCCTCAACCCGAACCGCCGGAACGCGGGCTGTTGTCCCGCGAGGGGCGGGAGGATGCCTGTGAGGCCCAGCCAGAGCCAGACGAGCATGGGGCAGAGTGAACGCATAGGCAGAGAGGATCCGTCGTCAGGAGAACCATCGGCGCGGGGAGCACGTGCCATGATCCTTGGGAGGCATGGGACTATGAAAGCATGCTTGTGGACGCGCACTGCCATCTCACCGGAACCCATCTGCCCGAAGGCCAGGTGGAGGCCACCCTCGCCAGGGCCCGGGCGGAAGGTGTGACGGGATTCATCGCCGTTGGCACCGATTTGGAGGATTCACGCACGGTTCTGGACCTCGCGCGGCGTCTTCCAGGTGTCCAGGCCAGTCTGGGTGTGCATCCCCACGAGGCCAAGACCTGGTCTCAGGAGACAGGCGCGACCCTGGCGACCCTGGCGGCGGACCCCGCGGTGCGCTTCGTGGGCGAGACTGGTCTGGATTGGCACTACGACCTGAGCCCGCGAGAGGAGCAGGAGGCCGTGTTCCGGGCCCAGATCCGCCTGGCGAAGACCCTGGGCAAGCCCCTCATGATCCACACCCGGTCCGCGCCAGAGGCCACGTTGAGAATCCTTGCGGAGGAGGGCGCCGAGGGCGTCCAGGGCATCATCCACTGTTTCAGCGAAGATCGGGCCTTCGCGGTGAAGGCCCTGGATCTGGGTTTCTACCTGAGCTTCTCCGGCATCACCACCTTCAAGAAGGCCGAGGCCGTGCGGGATGTGGCGGCCTGGGCCCCGGCGGATCGCATTCTGGTGGAGACCGACGCGCCCTTCCTGGCGCCGGTGCCCTACCGGGGCAAGCCGAACGAGCCGGGCTTCGTGCGGTTCACCGCCGAGGCCGTGGCGGGCCTGCGTGGGATCTCTTCCCTGCGGCTGGCTGAACTGACCACTCGCAACCTGGAGGCCCTGTGCGGCTGGGCGCCCTCTTCCTGACCGGCGCGGCGCTGGCCGCCGCCCCACCTGCGCTGCCTCCGCCGGTTCCGCCTCCAGCTCAGACAGGGGCAGCCCTGGGGCACCAGCCCTTGCCCTGGGAGCGATCCTCCCCCATCGCCTGGCAGGCGGAACCCTGGGTTCCCCCGGCAGAGGTGCCGGGGCTTCCCGTGGCCTCCCAGGGGCCCATGACCGTGCATCTGAGCGGGGATGGCACCCTGCGCATCAGCGACGCCCGGGGTCTCATCGTGCTGCAGGCGGGTCTGCCGGGGCGGCCCCTGCGGGCCTGGCGGGATGGTGGCGTCCCGCTAGATAAAGCCTGGGGGGTCTGGGGTTTCCCGATGGATTCCCCCTTGACCCAGGGTCTGGGGGGGCTCCGCTGGGGGGCGGACGATTTTCGACCCTTCCTCCGGGGTCTGCTCTGGGTGCTGGAAGATGGAGAAGGTTTCCTGACCGTGGTGCATCCCGCCACAGGTCGGCTGATCCATCTGCCCCTGCCGCCGGGCCGGGACGTGCGGGTGCGGTTCCTCCCGGACCGACTTGAGGTGGCTGCCGGGGATGTGGAAAAGGGCGCGCCGCGCCAATGGTCCATCCCATGGATCGGATTGCTCCCCCAACTGGCGGCCCTGGGGCCCCGCCCTAACCCCCCCAAAGTGGGCACGGCCCTCGCTCCCTTCCCTAAAGACTGAAGACTGAAGACTGAAATCTGAAGACTTACGAAACTGGCACGGCCCTGGCTCGGTACCCACGGGGAACCAACCTTATAGGCGCCGGCATCCCATTCACCGGAGGTCCCATGAACATGTCCTTCACCCATTCCCGATTCGCCGCGACGCTGTTGTTGCCCGCAGCTCTCGTGAGCGCCGCCCCCCAGGCTCCCCAGGCCCCCGCCGATGATGAGTCCTACCAGGGCGAGGCCCCGGAACGCTACGCCATGGTGCGGGCGCTGGAGGGGGACGTTCGCATTCGCAAGGGTGACCTGGACGAGGCCCTGAGCCGCGGCACTCCCATTGCCGAGGGCGATGTCGTGGAAAGCCGCGGTCGTGGCGTTCTGCAACTGGGCGACGGCACCCGCATCGCCTTCGGCGGTGCCACCCGCTTCACCGTGGCGGCCCTCTTCACGAATCAGCAGGGTGAGAAGCAGGTTCTGCTGCGCCTGGATTACGGCCGACTGCGGGTGCTGCTGGGCGGCCAGTCCGATAGCCGGTTCCGGGTGGACACCCCTTCCGGCACCGCCACCTGTTTTGACAAAGGCTCCTTCACCGTGGAGGCCGAACGCGACAAGGTGGTGCGGCTCAAGGTTCACACCGGCCGGGTGGATTTCGCCAACGATCGGGACCAGACCCGCATCGCCGCGGGCGAACGGCTCACGGTCTACAGCCCCCAGGATGGCCTGGACCGGGTGCGCGGCTTCAATACCTACGAAGGCGACGACTTCGACCGTTGGAGCGAGCGGGCTGTGATGGTACGGCGCGGTGAGAGCTGGGACCGGGTGCCCTCCGAAATCCGCTATTACTCCGACGAGCTTGATAGCAGCGGACATTGGGTCGAGTCCGCGGAATTCGGCTGGGTCTGGCAGCCCAATGGCGTGGCCGAGGATTGGCGTCCCTACTATGAGGGTCGCTGGGCTCCCTATTCCGGTGGCATGACGTGGGTTTCCGACGAGCCCTGGGCCTACGTGGCCTACCACCATGGCCGCTGGCACTGGAGCCTAGGCGTGGGCTGGTTCTGGATCCCCGGCATCAACTACAGTCCCGCCTGGGTGGCCTGGAATTACACCCCCGGCTACTACGGGTGGGCGCCGCTCGGCTACTACAACACCCCCTGCCACTGGGGCTACGGCGCCTGGGGCGGCGGCTACGCCTGGAACGTGGTGTCCGTGAACTACATCAATGTGGGGAACGTCCGCGGGCACATCTACTCGGACGTCAACGTCATCCGCAGCTTCAACGGCGCCACCGGCAGCACCACCTGGACGGGCGGCGGTGGCCGCGATCTGCGGGCGCCGTGGCAACGGTCCCCCCTGGTCGTCTCCCACACCGAATTCCGCAACCCGGGCCAGATGCAGACTGCCTTCCAGCGCGACGTGAATCGCCAGCGCCTGGCGACCTACGAGCGCCAGGCCCAGGCTGCCACGGGCCGGACCATCATCCGCCGGGAGGTGTCGCCGGCGGCCGCTGCAGGCGCCCGCCCTGGCGCCCCCGCCGCCGGCCCCACGCGCGTGCCTTTCGAGGACCGCGGTCGGCGCATCCAGGGGGCCGATCGCCCCGCCACCTCTCCCGCCTCGCCCCGCGAGCGGGGCTTCGAGAACCGGCCACGCGACCGCGCCCGTGAGTTGCCCTCACCTCAGGACCGCCGGGTCGATCCAGCTCCTGGCGTCCGTAGCACGGAGCCCCGCGGTCGGGTCGAGGATCGTCGTCCGGATCCCGCCCCGAGGGAACGTCCCATGGAAACCCGGCCCCGGGTGGAGGAGCGACGCCAGGATCCCGCGCCCCGGGAGCGGAGCTACGAGTCCCGGCCCGCCCCGGAACGCCGCTACGAACCCGCCCCCCGGGAACGCACCGTGGAACCGCGGCCGCGAGTCGATCGGGAGGAACGGCGCCCGGACCCTACGCCTCGGCCCGCAGAGCGGGAGTCCCGTCCCGCGCCGCGGGTCGACCCACCCCGCGAGGAACGCCACGAAGCAGCTCCCGAGTCACGCCCCGCCCCCGAGTCCCGCCCCGCCCCCTCCCGGCCGTCCGGCGGTGAAGGTCGAGGCGGCGGCCGCGAGATCCGGCGCTAACCACCCCCTGGCCTGCAGAAAGGGCCCCGATGGGGCCCTTTCTGCTATCGCCGCCGCGTAGCGGAGGCGCAGGCGTCAGATCACCTCGACCGGGTAGCTGCCCGCGAAGCCGATGCGGGTGGTGGATGGGGCGACTGGATGTCGCCCCATCCACCGGGCACCCGCCAGGCTGAGCATCATCTCGGGTCAGATCACTTCGACCGGGTAGCTGCCCTTCTGGATCAGCTCGCTGGCGATGCGTCCCCGCAGCCGGGCGCTGCTGGTGGGGTGGAACTCCGTGAAGGCCTTCACGCCGGCCAGGGCGTGCCGCAGGGCCTCGCCTTCGACCACGTCCGCGCAGAGCATGCGGGCGTCGCCGTGGACCTTGTGCCAGCTCTCGTTCACGTAGAGTTCGGTCATGTCGCGGGCCACCTGGGCCCAGCGGTGGCCGGACTCCACCATGCGCTCGGCACGCACCACCGCGCTCTCCATGGCGTAGATCTCCATGAGCATGTTGCTCATGCGGGCCATGACCTCCTGGTTGTCGATGAGCTTCTGGCCCAGCACCTGCACGGCGAGACCGGCCGCCAGCATGCACTGCCGCTTGCTGAGTTCCACGCCGTGCTTCAGGCGGGCCAGGGGGCCGGTGAAGGCTTCGGGCTTGATCGGGTTGGAGATCTCCTTGGCCACCTGCTGGCCGAACTGCATGAGGGGCAGGTCGCCCTTCATGGCGCGCTTCAGCAGGGTGCCGGCGATGAGGAGGCGGTTGATCTCGTTGGTGCCTTCGAAGATGCGGTTGATGCGGCAGTCGCGCAGGGCCTTCTCGGGTGGGTACTCGGCGCTGAAGCCGTAGCCGCCATAGGCCTGCACAGCTTCGTCCGCCACCGAGAAGAGGGCTTCGCTGGCCCACACCTTGGAGATGCTGCACTCGATGGTGTACTCATCGATGGCGGCCATCTTGTCCGCGCCGGCGGTGGGGCTGTCCCAGTTGGTGGCGTGCAGGGCCTCGTCGATGTAGCCGGTGGTGCGGAAGTTCAGGGCCTCGCAGACGAAGATCTTGGTGGCCATGTCCGCCAGCTTCTGCTGGATGAGGCCGAAGGAATTGATGGGTTTGCCGAACTGCTGCCGCTCCGAGGTGTATTTGATGGCGTATTCCAGGATCCGCTTCATCCCACCCTGGCTGCCCACGCCCAGCTTGAAGCGGCCGATGTTCAGGATGCCGAAGGCGATCTTGTGGCCCTTGCCCAGCTCGCCCAGGAGGCGGTCCTTGGGGATGCGGCAGTTCTCAAGGATCACGGTGCGGGTGGAGCTGCCCTTGATGCCGAGCTTCTTCTCCTCGGCGCCCGTGCTGATGCCCGGATCGGTCTTTTCGACGATGAAGGCGCTGAACTGCTGGCCGTCCACCTTGGCGAAAATGATGAAGACATCGGCGAAACCGGCGTTGGTGATCCACATCTTGGTGCCGTTCAGCACCCAGTGATCACCGTCCAGCACGGCGGTGGCCTTGGCGCTCAGGGCATCGGAACCGCTGCCGGCCTCGGTGAGCGCGTAAGCCGCCAGCCACTCGCCGCTGGCGAGCTTGGGCAGGTAGGTCTTCTTCTGGGCCTCGGTGCCGAAGTACACGATGGGCAGCGTGCCGATGCCGGTGTTGGCGCTGTAGCTGACCGCGAAGCTGCCTTGCTTGCTCATTTCCTCAAGGACGAGCATGGCGGACCGCTTGTCCACGTCCATTCCCTCGTAGGCTTCCGGGATCTCCAGGCCCAGCAGGCCCAGCTCGCCGGCCTTCTTCATGAGCTCGATGGTGAGCGGGAGGTTGAGCTTGTCGATCTCTTCATCCCGGGGCAGCACTTCGCCCTGGATGAAGTCCCTGGCGGCCCGGGCGAATTCCTTGGCATCGTCGCCAAATTCCTCAGGGGTGAACTGAGGCATGGCCCCGATGGGGGTCAGCAGGAAACTGCCTCCCTTGACCTGCTCTACAGCGGTGGTGCTCATCTCTGTCCTCCAGATTGGGTAGGGATCACGATGGGCGGCACTACGGTTCTTGACTAGCCTCTACCTCTGGTCAATGCCGGGGATACCTCAGGTAGGCGCCGTCTCTGGTTCAATGGAGAGTCCCGCGGAGGTTGGATGCCGGAAGGCAGGCAAGTGCAGCAGATGTTCTCGGCCATCGCCGGGAAGTACGACGTCCTGAACCATGTGCTCTCCGGCGGCGTGGACTTCTGGTGGTGGTGGCGCATGGCCCGCCGCGCTGGCGCGGCGCCGGGGAAGCGGTTCCTGGATGTGGCGGCGGGAACCGGGGATTCCAGCGTGGCCTTGGCCCGCCAGGGCGCGGAGGTGGTCAGCACGGACTTCACCCACGCCATGCTGCGGCTGGGGCCGGGCAAGTTCCGGAAGAAAGGTCTGACGGAGCGGATCTGGGCCTCCAGCGACGCGGACGCGCAGCGGCTGCCCTTCCGGGACGCCAGCTTTGACGGGGTGACCATCTGCTACGGCATCCGCAACGTGGAGGCTCGGGCTCTCGCCTACGCGGAATTCCTGCGAGTGCTGAAGCCTGGGGGCCAACTCACCATCCTGGAATTCAGCACCCCCGTGTTCCCCTGGCTGAAGGCCTTCTATGACTGGTACAGCCATCGGGTGCTGCCCCGCGTCGGCGCCCGGATCAGCGGCGATGCCTCGGCGTACACCTACCTGCCGGAGAGCATCCGGGCCTTCCCGGACCAGAAGGCTCTGGCTGCCGAATTGGAGACCGCGGGCTTCCAGAATGTGGGCTGGACGAATCTCACGGGTGGCATCGTCGCCCTGCACACGGGAACCAAGGGATAGGTCAGCCGATGGGGTACCGCCCCTGCTCCATGAGGGACAGGGCGATGCGGTTCCGCAGAACTGACAGGGGCGCAGGGGCCGGGGCGTGCATGGCGAGCAGCTCCGCCATGAGCGCATCCAGGGTCTCGCCAGAAGTCAGTTCGCCCGCCAGCATGCGGGCTTCTGACTGCACGCGGTTCCAGGCCTCCTGGGCGTAGACCTCGGCCATGTCCCGGGCCAGGGCCGCCCAACGGTGGCTTGAGGCCGCCATCTTCCCGGCGCGGACCACGGCCGATTCCATGGCGTAGAGTTCCAGCAGCAGGTTGCTGATGTGGGCCGCGGCCTCCTGGTTGTCCAGGATCTTCGGACCGTGCTCCGCCTGGGCCAGAGCGATCACTTTGAGGGCGCGGGCCTTGGCCAGGGCCACGGTGGCTTGGAGGGTGTCCGCGGGCAAGGCGGGGGCCGCCGCCGCGGCCTCGGCCAGGGGGAGGCTGTCCGTGCCGCTGCAGCGCTTCAGGAAGGTGCCGGCGATGAGGAGGCGGTTGATCTCGTTGGTGCCCTCGAAGATGCGGTTGATGCGGCAGTCGCGGTAGATCTTCTCGGCGGGATACTCGGTGCTGAATCCGGCTCCACCGAAGGTCTGCACGGAGTCGTCGGCCGTGGCGAAGAGGGCCTCGCTCCCCCACACCTTGGACATGGAGGCCTCCACCGCGTACTCATCGATGGCCTTCATCTTGTCGGCGCCGCCGGTTTCGCTGTCCCAGCTGGTGTGGGCCAGGGCGTCGTCCAGGTAGCCGATGGTGCGGAAGCTCATGCTTTCGCCCACGAAGATCCGCACGGCCATGTTCGCCAGCTTCTGCTGGATGAGGCCGAAGGCGGTGAGGGGCTTGCCGAACTGGGTGCGCTCCCCGGCGTATTTCAAGGTGTATTCGATTACCCGCTTGCCGGCCCCGACGGAGCTGGCGCCCAGCTTGAAGCGGCCCACGTTCAGGATGCCCAGGGCGATGCGGGCGCCCTTGCCCTTGCCGCCCAGCAGCCGGTCCTCGGGGATGCGGCAGTTGTCGAGGATCACGGTGCGGGTGGAGCTGCCCTTGATGCCCAGCTTCTTTTCCTCGGCCCCGGTGCTGATGCCGGGATCCGTCTTCTCGACGATGAAGGCGCTGAGGTGGCTGCCGTTGATCTTGGCGAAGATCACGAAGACATCGGCGAAGCCGGCGTTGGTGATCCAGGCCTTGGTGCCGTTCAGCACCCAGTGGCCGTCCTGCAGGACGGCGGTGGTCTTGGCCCCCAGGGCGTCGGAACCGCTGCCAGCTTCGGTCAGGGCATAGGCCGAGCACCATTCGCCGCTGGCCAGCCTGGGCAGGTACTTGGCCTTCTGCTCGTGGCTCCCGAAGTAGACGATGGGCATGGTGCCGATGCTGGTGTGCGCGGTGTAGCTGGTGGAGAAGCTGGCATGCCTGGCCATCTCCTCCAGCACCAGCAGGGCGGTCTTCTTGTCCAGGTCCAGGCCGCCATAAGCCTCGGGGACCTCCATGCCCAGGATGCCCAGGTCACCGGCCTTGGCCAGCAGGTCGCGGGTGAGCTCCAGGTCGAGGCGGTCGATTTCCTCGTCCCGGGGCATGATCTCGCCGTTCATGAAGTCGCGGGCGGCCTCTGCGATGGCCCGGGCCTCCTCGCTGCTCTCCTCGGGCGTGAACTGGGGCAGGGCGCCCGCGGGGTGGAACATGAAACTGCCGCCGCGCACGGACAAGCTGCTGGTCTCGGCCATAACGGACCTCCCGACCTCCTGATCATCTACCCGGAGTCAGGACCCCTCCAGCGGGGAATGGGGGATCTGGGTCACAAGTTGGGTTCAGAACAGCCGTTGCTGTCCCTTGGGGTGGCTCAAGACCACCTCCTTCACGCGGTGGATCCAGCCGGCGCGGTTCTTCGGGTCCAGGCGTTCGTGCGCCAGGTGCCGCTCGGCCAGCAGCTCATCCACCAGCTTGTCGATGGCTTCGGCGAAGAAGGCATCCGTATCCCGCACGCCGTCCGCGGCCAGCTGGCCGGAGAAGGGCACCTTGAACAGCAGGTCATAGCTCTTCATCCAGTGGTGCATGAACCGCTCGATGGGCGGCTGGCGACCGAAGGCCAGCATCATGTAGGCGTAGTTGTCGAGCACGCTGCGATCGCAGACCACCACGTCGTGCTGGCTGCCGGAGCGGATCTCCTCGGCCATCTGGGTGAGGAAGATCCAGGTCTGGGCCTCCAGCGAGGTCTTCTGGTTGATGGGAAGGGGCGAGAGCCGTGCCACCTCCTTCACGATGTCCACGTGGACGCCCCCCCGCTTGAGGGCCGTGGCCAGTTCGTAGCAAAGCGTGGTCTTGCCCACGCCATGGGTACCGATGAAGGCGATCTTCACGATCCGTCCCCTTCCGTCCTCTGGGCGCGCAGCGCCTGCATCTCGTTCCGGAATTTCTGGGCGCACTCGGGACAGACGCCATGGGTGAAGGTGGCTTCTGTGTGTTCGGAAAGGTAGGTCTCGATCTGGCTCCAGTAGCCATGGTCGTCGCGCACCTTCTTGCAATTGCTGCAGATGGGGAGCAGGCCGCTGAGCTGTTTCACGTCGGCCAGTACTTGGGTGAGATCCTGGATCAGGCGCTCACGCTCCACCTCCATGCGCCGCCGTTCCGTGATGTCCCGGGTGACGCCCTGGAAGCCGAGCAGGCGGCCATCCTTGCCCCAGACGATCCGCCATTGGGCCTCCACCTGGATCTCCCGGCCATCTTTGCACTTCACGCCCGATTGGAGCAGGTCCTGCTCGAAGGGCTGGGAGCCGGGAGGAAGCTGACGGGCCTTGTCCATCCGTTCCCGGAAGACCTCGCTGCCCTTTTTGGAGAGGGCCCGGTTCTCGGGGCTGAGCGCCAGAAATTCCTCGGGGGTCCAGCCGCGCTGCCGGAGGATGGCGGGGCTGACGTAGGTGAGCCGGCCCTCGGGATCCATGGACCAGATGACGTCCGTGGCGTTCTCCGCCAGCAGGCGGTATCGGGCCTCCTCGGTTGCCAAGCGCTCCTGGTCCGCCAGCTGGCGGACCCAGGAGGTCCGGGCCTGCCAGCCCAGGGCCAGCGTGAGGGAGGCCAGCCCCAGTAGCGCCAGGACGACGAAGGCGACCTGGTGGCGCCAGGTTCGCAGGTATTCCCGCTGGGCGAGGCCCACCAGGATGTAGAAACGGGGTTGTTCGGCCCTCCGCAACGTGTAGGTCCGTCGGAGGCCGTCCAGGACTGAATTCTCCGTGAACTGCAGGAAGGCGCGATCGGATCGCATCGCCTCCAGGTAGGTGCCGGTGACGTGGGTATCGCCGGTCATCTGCTGCTGCCCGGCGAAGTCGGGATAGCGCGCGAGCAGGCTGAGGTCCGCTCCGCGCAGGGACACCGACCCCCATCGGCCTACATCCAATCGGGACATGGTTCGGGCCAGTTGCTCCGTCGGGAGGGTCGCGAAGATGACGCCAGGCAATCCGCCACCGGTTCGTTCGAGTCGGCGGGCCAGGATGATGACCCAGGTTCCGCCAGGATCCCTGACAGGCCGGGAAATCAACAGGTTTGCCTCGGGAGCCGCCTTGACGCGGCGGAAGAAGGGCTGGTCGGCCACCTCCGCCGTGGCCGAGGTCGGGGCAGCGTGGACGATGGCCCCCGCTTTATCGGTGATCTGGAGGGATTTGAGGATCCCCGCCCGTTGGAACTGCACCTGGACGAGGGCGTCCAGCCTCTGGCCGCGCGGGTCATGGCGGGCTTCATCCTGGATCGACTGGATGGCCAGGTCGATCTTCTGGATGGTGTCCGCCACGTTGTCTTCCAATACCTGGGTCAGATTCTGGGTGGCAGACTGCGCCCGCTCCACATGGTGCCGGTAGCTCAGGACCAGCACCCAGATGGCGAAGGTCAGGGCCAGCAGGTTGAACAGAGCCAGCAATACCCCCATCGCCTTGATGAAGGTCGAAGGCGTGATGCGGGACGGGCGTGGCGTGTCGCTCATGGGGTTTTGCTAGAAGAGACTCTTCCCATCCATGGCGGCGGGTTGGGGCAGGCCGAGCAGCTTCAGGAGGGTGGGCGCCACATCGCTGAGGGCGCCGCCACTGCGGAGCTGCCGGGCCTCGAAGCCCTGGGCCACCAGGACCGCGGGGACGGGATTCAGGGTGTGGGAGGTATGGGGGTTGCCCGCCTCGTCCCGCATGCACTCGCAGTTGCCGTGGTCGGCGGTGATGAAGAGGGCGCCTCCCATGGCCAGGGTGGCGTCCGTGATGCGGCCGACGGCCGCGTCGATGGCTTCGCAGGCGGTGACAGCGGCGGTCAGGTCGCCGGTATGGCCGATCATGTCGGGGTTGGCCAGGTTGCAGACCAGCAGGCGGTAATGGTCCGAGCGGATGGCGGCTTCCAGGCCCTGGCTCACATCCGCGAGGCTCATCTCGGGTTGCAGATCGTAGGTGGCCACCTTGGGGGAGGGCACCAGGCGGCGTTCCTCGCCTTCGAAGGGCGCTTCCCGCCCGCCGTTGAAGAAGTAGGTGACGTGGGCGTACTTCTCCGTCTCCGCGGTACGGAACTGCCGCCAGCCCTGCCCGCTGATGAGCTCACCCAGGATGTGCTCCAGGCTCTGGGGTGGGTAGGCCACGGACACGTAGGGATCCAGCTCGATGTCGTAGGCCGTGAAGGTGACCAGCTTCACCTTCGGCCGATGTTTCGGCGTGAAGCCTTTGAAATCCGGATGCACGAGGGCGTGGCACATCTGCCGGGCGCGATCGGCGCGGAAATTGAACCACAGCACACCGTCGCCATCGGCGATGGGGTGGAAGGCATCGAGTTTCGTGGGGGCCACGAACTCATCGGTCTCGCCCCGGGCATAGGCGGCGGCGATGGCGGCCAAGGCGTCCGGAGCCTGTTGCGGGGCTTCGCCATCCACGTAGAGCTTCCAGGCCTGTTCCGTGCGCTCCCAGCGCTTGTCGCGGTCCATGGCCGTGTAGCGCCCGCAGAGGTCACCGATGGTCACCAGGGGGCAGGCCCGTAGCTGGAAGGTGAGCCATTGGAGGAAACCGTCGGCGCTCTTCTGGCCTGTGTCCCGGCCATCGGTAATGGCGTGGATGGTGGTGGGGATGCCTTCGGTCTGGGCCCACTGGGCCAGAGCTGCGAGGTGATTTTGATGGCTATGCACCCCGCCATCGCTCACCAGGCCCATCAGATGCAACCGCTTCCCCGAGGTCTTGAGTTCCGCCAGCAGGGCGCCCATGGCCGCGTTCTCGCGGAAAGTGCCCCGTCGGATGGCGGCGTCGATGCGGGTGAGCTCCTGCCAGACCACGCGCCCGGCACCCAGGTTCATGTGGCCCACTTCCGAATTGCCGAACTGCCCGTCCGGCAGGCCCACGGCCTCACCACTGGTGAGGAGCTGGGTCGTGGCGTAGGCCTTCCGCAGCGCGTTGAAGCGCGGCATGGCCGCCACGAAGGTGGCGTCGAAGGCGTTCCGGGGGCCATCGCCGAAACCATCGAGGATGAGCAGGGTGATGGGGCCGGAGATCATGGGGGGAATCATCCTTTCTTCGCGTCGCGCTGCCGGGCCTTCAGTCCGCGCGGAAGGTTCTCTTCCGTGATGAAGCCGATGGGGCGCTGCTGGGGAAGCCCTTCGACCTCCTCGCCCTGGAGGATCTTCAGGACCATTTCCAGCTTCTGTTCCAGGGCGGTCACGCGCAGGGACAGTTCCGCCTGGCCGGTGAGCACATGGCGGGCTTCGGCGAAAGCCGGGAGAAGGACCAGCAGGGCCGGCTCATGGCCAGGGACCAGGCCCGTCAGCAGGGCCGCCCCGGCCTCGGTGAAGGCCAGCACCGGCGCGTCCGGGATGTGTTGGCGTTCCTGGGCCGTGAGGTGGAAGACCAGCGTTTCGGGGAAGCGATCGGGATGGGCTGCCACCAAGGCGGTCAGATCCTTGAGCTCCAGGCCTAGCTGGTCGGCGAGGGTCTTGTCCGGCAGGGCGGCGGCATCGCGAACCCAGAGCAGACGGGAGAGGATTTCAACGGGAGCGGCCATGGCTGTCTCTTATTTCTTCGGACGGAAGCCAATGGGCTTCTTGGCAGGGAGTGGAGGTTCCATCAGGTCCCGGATCGCCTCGAAAACCACCCGGAACTGGCCATCATATTTGCGCTCCAGTGCTTCCAGCTTTCGAGCGAGGTCTGCATGCGTAGTCAGCATGGTACGCAGCAGCGTGAACGCCCGCATGATGGAGATGTTGACCTGGATGGCACGTTCGCTGTTAAGAGTGCCTAACGAACCCCCCACGGGGCTGCGCGAGGGCCGCCGGGCGAGCGAGGCGAGGAACGCGAGGAGACGCGTAGCGGGTACTACTCGCGACGAGCGTGACGCGGCATCGCGACGCCCGCCGGCCCTCGCCCGGAGGGAGAAAGCCAGGCGGGCGCCCCGCGGCGTCAGGGCCCTTGAACGATGAACCACATCGCCCTGCGGGCCCTTCCTTGCGGTGCATCCCGCCTGGTTTTCTCGCGGACCCGTCGGGGTTTTGTTAGGCACTCTGACCACGCTGGAGAGCATGGCCACACCCAGTTCGGTGAAGGCGTAGGGTGCGGTGCGTCTGCCACCCCAGGAACTTGAGATCACAGATTGTGATTTCAAGTCCGCCCACTCGTCTTCATCGAGCTGGAGCATGAAATCGACGGGGAATCTCTGGCTATTCCGTTTGACCGCCTGGATGAGGACCCGCGTCTCAACGCCATAAAGGGTTGCAAGGTCCGCATCCAATAACACCCGCTCCTTCCGGAAGAGGTGGATGGAGTGGAGGATCCGCTCTGCAGGGAGGGCCATCAGGGCACCTGCTCCCCATGCGGATGGGACAGCAGGTAGAGGACGGCCATGCGGACGGGCACGCCGTTCGTCACCTGGTCGAGGATCAGGTTGTTCGGGCCGTCGGCCACGTCGCTGGTGATCTCCAGGCCGCGGTTGATGGGGCCGGGGTGCAGCACCACCACGTCCTTCTTCGCCTGCTTCATGCGGGCGGGGTTGAGCTGGAAGAACCGGCTGTACTCGCCCTGACCGGGGATGTAGGCGCCCGTGCCACGCTCGAACTGGGCGCGCAGCATCATGATGGCGTCCTGCTCGGGGATCACGGCGTCGAAGTCGTGGCTGATCGCGATGCCCGGCCAGGTGGTTTTCATCTCCTGGGGCACCAACGTCGGCGGGCCCACCAGCGTGACCTTGACGCCCATGCGGGTCAGCAGCCAGAGGTTCGAACGCACCACGCGGCTGTTGCGGATGTCGCCCACGATGGCCACCCGCAGGCCCTCCAGGCTGCCGAAGTGCTTGCGGAGGGTGTAGGCGTCCAGCAGAGCCTGAGTGGGGTGCTCGTGGGCGCCGTCGCCTGCGTTCACGATGCTGGCCTTCATGTGGCGGGCCAGGAGGGCGTGGGCGCCGGGGGCGCTGTGGCGCATGACGATGAGGTCCGGGTGCATGGCCTCCAGGTTCATGGCCGTGTCGATGAGCGTCTCGCCCTTGTTCAGGCTGCTGGTGTCGGCATCGAAGTTGATGATCTCGGCCGACAGCCGCTTCTCGGCGATCTCGAAGCTGTTGCGGGTGCGCGTGCTGTTCTCGAAGAACAGGTTCACCACCAGCTTCTTGCGCAGGGCGGGGACGATCTTGATGCTGGGACGCTCGCAGACCTCCTCGAAGGCCCGGGCCTGATCGAGGATGGCCGTGATGTCCCGCGGGCTGAGGGGCTCGATGCCCAGCAGGTGCTTGTGGGGGAAGACGTAGCGTTCGGACGTCATCAGCAGGTCTCCACGGTCACGCCGTCTTCACCATCGATTTCCTTCAGCCGCACCGCCACTCGGTGGCCCGGGGGCACCTCCACCCGCAGGCCGGCGAAGTCGGCCTGGATGGGCAGTTCCCGGCCGCTGCGGTCCGCCAGCACCAGGAGCATCACCCGGCGGGGGCGGCCGTGGTCCAGCAGGGCGTCCAGGGCGGCCCGGACCGTGCGCCCCGTGTAGAGCACATCGTCCACCAGCACGACGGTCCGCTCCTTCAGGGTGAAGGGGATCTCCGTGGGGCGGACGATGGGACTGCCCACCATCTCGGTGAGGTCGTCGCGGTAGAGGGTGATGTCCAGGGCCCCCACGGGCACCGCGGCCCCGGTGGCGGCGCGGAGGAGCGAGGCGAGGCGCTCGGCCAGAGGCAAACCCCGGGAACGGATGCCCAGGAGGACGACCTCTTCCTCAGGTTGGAGACGGGCCACCAGATCAGCGGCCAGGCGCTGGAGGGTGACTTCCATCTGGCCGGGGTCTGGGTCAGGCTGCGGAGGGCAGGGGCCTAGGGCTTCGGGCATGGAACCTCCGGGGTGCGCCCCCGCGGGCGCGCGCACGGTCTCAAGTCTAGCCGAGGCCGACCCCGGGCCGGAGGGCCGGCGAAAGTTTTGAGATCGTTCCCAAGTGGCCGCGGTGGGACCACAATGCGGGAGCACCCCGAATGGCCCCGCCCTGGGTGGAACCGCCACCTCTGGTTTTGCTCCGCCCTCATCCAGGAGACCCTGTGAAGATCCTCGTGGTGGACGATTCGCCGACGATGCGGCGCATCATCATCGGCAATCTCCTCCGCATGGGCCACCCGGACGCGGTGGAGGGCGAGAACGGCCGGGTCGGACTGGAAAAACTCGCCCAGGGCGGCGTGGACCTGATCATCACCGACTGGGACATGCCGGAGATGAACGGGCTGGAGTTCGTCCGGGCGGTGCGGAGCCAGGACACCACCCTCCCCATCCTCATGGTGACCACCCATGCGGCCACGGAGGACATCCTCCAGGCCCTCCAGGCGGGCGTGAACACCTACGTGGTGAAGCCGTTCACCCTGGAGGGGCTCCAGGCGAAGATCAACTCGCTCTTCGAGTAGGGGCCCGGACCCGGGGCCCAGGCGCAGCCCGCCGGAACGACGGGCCCTGGAGCCATCCCGCCGCTCCGGGCACAATAGAGGTTTGGCCCTGGAGTCCCCGTGAGCAGCCAGCCCTTCACCGAAGTCCGATTCCTCGCCGGCCAGGTCGGCGAGACCGTCCGGCTGCGGGGCTGGGTCCGCAATGCCCGCACCAGCAAGACCCGGTTCATCGACCTGCGGGACGGCTCCGGCTTCGTCCAGTGCGTCGTCGGCGCCGCCGAGGCGGACTCCGAGAGCTACGAACTGGCCGGGAAGCTCACGCAGGAAGCCGCCATCACCGTGACGGGCGTCGTCCAGTTGCATCCCAAGACGGGCCAGCCTGAGCTGCTGGTGAAGTCCCTGGAACTCATCGGCGGCAGCACCGACTTTCCCATCACGCCCAAGGAACACGGCACCGAGTTCCTCATGGAGAACCGCCACCTCTGGCTGCGCAGCAAGCGCCAGTGGGCCATCCTGCGCATCCGCCACACCCTGGTGAAGGCCATCCGCGACTTCTTCGACGGCGATGGCTTCACGCTGCTGGACGCGCCCATCCTCACGCCCAGTGCCTGCGAAGGCACCAGCACACTGTTCGGCACCGAATACTTCCACGAGGGCATGGCCTTCCTCAGCCAGTCCGGCCAGCTCTACCAGGAGCCGGGCATCGCGGCCTTCGGGAAGGTCTACTGCTTCGGCCCCACCTTCCGCGCGGAGAAGAGCAAGACCCGGCGCCACCTCACGGAGTTCTGGATGGTGGAGCCCGAAGTGGCCTTCGCCCACCTGGATGACGTGATGGCCCTGGGCGAGCGCATGACCAAGTTCCTGATCCAGCGCGTGCTGGAAAGCCGCCAGGAGGAGCTGAAGATTCTCGAGCGCGACCTCACGCCCCTGGAGACCGCCCTGAACACCACCTTCGACCGCATGACCTACACCGAGGCCGTGGACAAGCTGAAGACCCTGGGTAGCGACATCAACTGGGGCGAGGACTTCGGCAACGACGACGAGACCATGCTCATGAACGCCACGGACAAGCCGCTGTGGGTGCATCGCTTCCCCAAGGCGTTCAAGGCCTTCTACATGGAACCTGATCCGCTGGATCCCCGCCTGGCCCTGGGCGCCGACCTGCTGGCCCCCGAAGGCTATGGCGAGGTCATCGGCGGCGGCGAGCGCGCCTCCAGCCTCCAGTACCTGCTGGACCAGATCGAGCACGAAGGCCTCACCCGCGCCGACTACGAGTGGTATCTCGACGTCCGCAAGTACGGCAGCGTCCCCCACGCCGGCTTCGGCATGGGCCTCGAACGCGCCGTGGCGTGGATCTGCAAGCTGCCACATGTGAGGGAAACCATCCCTTACCCCCGCATGATGGGGACGTTGAGGCCCTGACCAGCTTCCGTTCCAGCGCGCGGGCTGCGCCCGCGCGTATGAAAACCGCTGCGCGGTTTTCGTCGAAGAGGCAAGTTGGTATGCGGTGAATGAGGCCGCGTTTGTCGTTTCGCGCGGAACGCGCCTACGAAAATCGCGCAGCGATTTTCGCCCTCACAACTGCATGACAACGCCAGGAAGCTTCTGAATCGCCTCCCGCAACGGGGTTTCCTTGGCGGCGTCGGGCAAAGTGACCCAGAAGGTGTAGCTGATGAAGGAGCCCTTGCAGTTGGCGGTGTGCTGCTCGTCGCCTTCGGCCTGGGGGCCCAGGTGGGCCAGGATCAGCTCCATCACCATGTCGGGGCGCAGTTCCTCCTGGCGCCCGATGATCTTCATGGGGATGCGGGTGGGGTAGGTGATCTCGGGGCGGCGGCAAGCTTCCATGGGATCCATTCTACCGTTTGCTAGGCTGGATCGTTGGAGGACCGCCGTGCTGGATCGTCTGAAGGACCTGGAAGCACAGTCCCGGAGGCTGGACCCCGGCGCGGAGGACCGGGCCGCCCTGTGGGACGCCTCCCGAGCGTACGGCGAAGCCTTCCTGCAGGCCCTTCCAGAGGCTCCGGCCTTCGTGCTGAAGGACAGTCCCGGGGCAGGTTTGGGCGAATTCCCCATCCTCGAGGTTGGGCGGCCTTTCCCCAGCATCCTGGACACCCTGGCCGAGCATGTGGATGGCGTCGGGGCCAACGGCGCCTCCGGGCGGCACCTGGCCTTCATTCCGCCCTCGTCGCTTTTCGCGGGGGCCCTGGGGGACCTGCTGGCGGCCCTCACCAACCGCTACGCGGCCTACTTCTTCGCCGGACCCGGGGCCGTGCGCATGGAGAACCAGGTCCTCGCCTGGCTGGCCCGGGAGATGGGCCTGCCCGAGGGCAGCTCGGGCAACCTGGCCGCGGGCGGCAGCATGGCCCATCTGGTGGGCATCTGCACGGCCCGGGAGGCCGCGGGCCTCAAGGCGGCGGACTACGCCAAGGCCTGCGTGTACCTATCGGACCAGGCCCACCACTGCATCGTGAAGGCGCTCCGGGTGGCGGGCATGGGCGAGGCGCCGGTGCGGGAGATCCCCACGGACGCCAACTTCCGCCTGCGTCCCGAGGCGCTGGAGGTCGCCATCCTGGAAGACCGCCGCGCGGGCCTCCGCCCCTGGCTGCTGGTGCCCACGGCCGGCACCACCAACACCGGGGCGGTGGATCCCCTGGAGGCCTGTGCCGATCTGGCCGCGCGGCACGGATTGTGGCTGCACACGGATGGGGCCTACGGAGCTTCCTTCGCCTTGACGGACCTGGGGAAGGCCGCGCTTCGCGGTTTGGACCGCAGTGACAGCCTGGTGCTGGATCCGCACAAGGGACTGTTCGCGCCCCTGGGGCTGGGGGTTCTCCTGACGCGCCACTTGGAGCCGCTGCGGAAGGCCCACGCCTTCCAGGCCGACTACCTGCCCTCGCCGCCGGAGGACCTGGAGGAACTGAGCCCCTCGGAGACCACCCTGGAGTTCAGCAAGCACGCCCGGGCCTTGCGTCTTTGGCTCCCGCTCCAGCTCCACGGCGTGGGGGCCTTCCGGGCGGTCCTGGAGGAGAAGCTGCTCCTTGCCAAGTACGCTTACGGGCGACTTCAGGCGATGCCCGGCGTGGACCCGGGCCCCGCGCCCCAGCTCAGCGTGCTGGCCTTCCGGTTCCTGCCGCCCTACGGGGACGCGGACGCCTTCAACCAGACCCTGCTCCAGCGCCTTACGATCGAGGGCCGGGTCTTCCTCAGCGGCACCAAACTGAACGGCGCCTTCCACCTGCGGCTGGCCATCCTCGCGGCGCGAACGCACAGGGATGAGGTGGACGAGGCTTTGGACCTGCTCCGGATAGAAGCGGCCAAGCTGGCCTGATCACAGCCTTTTCCACCGCGCAACGCGCCAGCGTTGCGCGCGGGCTACCCGACCTCGATCTCCCGCAGATCCTTCCCCGGCTTGAAGCGGATGCTCTTGCCCTTGGGGATCTGGACGCTGGCGCCGGTCTTGATGTTCCGGCCCATGCCGCGCTTGCGGGGACGGGGCTCGAAGACGCCGAAGCCCCGGATCTCGATGCGGTGCCCGTTCAGGAGGGCGTCCTTGAGTCGCTCCGTGAGGAGGTCCACCACCTGGAGGGCGGTGGCGCGCGAGCAGGGGTGAACCTTCATCAACGAATTGGCGATGTCGATCTTGATCATCGGCGACCTCGGTTCGGGAGTGGGAGAGCCAGGATAAGGGGAAGAGAGCCTAACGTGCCAGGGTGATTTTCACGTCCGTGGCCGGAGGCATGGCCATGGGTGTCCCGGGCGCGGGTGGATGGACCTGGGGCGTTTGCCCCCCACCCCCTTCCCGGCCACCGCCCTGGGCGATGGACATGCTGCGTTCCATGTTGGCTTTGGCCATGTCGGAGGAGCCCATGACGCCTTCGAGGCGCAGCTTGAACTCGCCCACATTGGTGGCGCGGAGCAGGGCCTCCTCTTCGGTGATGAGGCCTTGTTTGAGCAGGAAGTAGAGGCTCTGGTCGAATGTCTGCATGCCATATTGCGCCGTGCCCTGGGCGATGACGTCCTTCAGCATCTTGGTCTTGTCCTTGTCCTCGATGCAGGTGCGCACGGTTTCCGTGGCCACCATGACCTCCACGGCGGGCACGCGGCCCTGCCCGTCGGCCCGGGGCACCAGGCGCTGGGAGATGATGCCCTTGAGCACGGCCGCCATCTGGAGGCGGATCTGCTTCTGGTGGTGGGGCGGGAACACGGAGATCACGCGGTTGATGGTCTCGGTGGCGTCCAGGGTGTGCAGGGTGCTGAAGACCAGGTGGCCGGTCTCGGCGGCGTGGAGGGCCGTCTCGATGGTCTCCAGATCGCGCATCTCACCCACGAGGATCACGTCGGGATCCTGGCGGAGGGCGGCCCGGAGGGCGGTGGCGAAGGTCTTGCAGTCGGCCTCCACCTCGCGCTGGTTCACGATGCTGAGGTTGTCCCGGTGCAGGTATTCGATGGGGTCCTCGATGGTGAGGATGTGCTCGGACCGGGTGGCGTTGATGAGGTCGATCATCGCGGCGAGGGTGGTCGACTTGCCAGAGCCGGTGGTGCCGGTCACGAGCACGAGGCCGCGCTGCTCCTGGCAGATGGTTTTGAGCACTTTGGGGAGCATCAGGTCGTCGATGGTGTAGATCTTCCGGGGGATCACGCGGAGAACGAGGCCCACGGTGCCGCGCTGGTTGAAGATGTTGCAGCGGAAGCGGCCCAGGCTCGGCACCGAGTAGGCGATGTCGAGGTCGAGATTCTCCTTGAATTTCGCCTTCTGCTTGTCGCTGGCCATGATGGCGTAGGCCATGGCGATGGTGTCCTCCTGCACCATCCGCTTGAACTGCGTCATGGGGGTGAGTTTCCCCTTGATGCGGGCGATGGGGTGGTTGCCGACCTTGAGGTGGAGGTCACTGGCGCCCTGCTCGCAGACCACGGTGAGCAGTTCGTTGATATGCATGGGGTTCTCCCGGTGAGGGTCCGCTTATCTTAGACCCCTTGCGGGGGAAGGGAAGGGGCTGGCGTTTAGGGCTCGGAAAAGGCCGGGGAATCTGGTAAAATCGAAGGTTCTGCCCGGCCTATGCCTGGGCTGCCCGGGAGCAAGATGACCCCCCTCGAGAAGATCCGCAACATCGCCATCATTGCTCACGTCGATCATGGCAAGACCACCCTCGTGGACGCCCTGTTCAAAGGTGCCCACATGTTCCGGGACAATCAGCGGGTCCAGGAACGGGCCATGGACAGCAACGACCAGGAACGCGAGCGCGGCATCACCATCCTGGCCAAGACGACCTCCCTGCATTGGAGCGGCTACCGCTTCAACATCGTGGACACGCCCGGTCACGCCGACTTCGGCGGCGAGGTGGAGCGCGTGCTCTCCATGGTGGATTCCGTGCTGCTGGTGGTGGATGCCTTCGACGGCCCCATGCCCCAGACCAAGTTCGTGACCCGGAAGGCGCTGGCCCTGGGGCTGCGGCCCATCGTGGTCATCAACAAGGTGGATCGCCCCGGCGCCCGCCCCGTATGGTCCCAGGATCAGGTCTTCGATCTGCTCATCGAGCTGGGCGCCACCGAGGAACAGCTCGATTTCCCCTGCGTCTTCGCCAGCGCCAAGCTGGGTTACGCCATGCTGGACATGAATGATGCCAGCGACAGCCTGGATCCCCTCTTCGATACCATCGTCAAGCACTGCCCCCACCCCACGGGCAGCCCCGAAGCGCCCCTCCAGATGCTCATCACCCTCATGGAGTGGAGCGATTTCGTGGGCCAGATCGGCATCGGCCGCATCGTGAACGGTCGCATCAAGGTGGGCGAGGTGGTGGCCTTGGTGAAGCGTGACGGCACCATCCAGCAGCACAAAGTGACGCAGCTCTACGGTTTCGAGGGCCTGTCGCGCATCCAGCAGACGGAAGCCAGCGCCGGTGAGATCGTGGCCATCGCGGGCATCGCTGATATCCGGGTGGGAGAGACCATCGCGGATGCGTCCAATCCGGCCGCCCTCGAGTACGTGGACATCGACGAGCCCACCATCTCCATGATGTTCATGGTGAATGCCGGGCCCTTCGCCGGCCAGGACGGCAAGTTCATCCAGAGCCGCCGCATCCGCGAGCGCCTCCAGAAAGAGCTCCAGCACAATGTGGCCTTGCGCGTGGAGGACACGGACAGCCCGGATTCCTTCAAGGTGAGCGGCCGCGGTGAGCTGCACCTCTCCGTGCTCATCGAGACCATGCGCCGCGAAGGCTTCGAGCTCTGCGTGAGCCGCCCCGAAGTGATCCTCCACACGGACCCCGTGACCGGCGAGAAGCTTGAGCCCTACGAGGACGTGACCATCGACATCCCCGAGGCCTACATGGGCGTGACCATGGAGCACATGGGCAACCGCAAGGCCGAGATGCAGGACATGGGCAACGAGGGCGGACGCCTGCGCCTGCACTTCAAGATCCCCTCTAGAGGCCTCATCGGCTTCCGCAATGAGTTCATGACCGATACCCGTGGCGAAGGTCTCATCCACAGCCTCTTCAGCCACTACGGGCCGCACAAGGGCGAGCTGGTCAGCCGCAAGAACGGCGTGCTCATCAGCATGGAGCAATGCGAGGCGGTGGGCTTCGCCCTCATGAACCTGGAGGAACGCGGCGTCATCTTCATCCAGCCGGGCACCAAGTGCTACGAGGGCATGATCGTGGGCGAGCACGCCCGCGAGAACGACCTGGTGGTGAACGTGGCCAAGGCCAAGAAGCTGTCGAACATGCGCTCCAGCGGCAGCGACGAGGCGACCCGCATCACCCCGCCCCGGGAGCACACCCTGGAGCAGGCCCTGGAGTACATCGAGGCCGACGAGCTGGTGGAAGTGACCCCCAACTTCATCCGCATGCGCAAGCGGGTGCTGGACACCAGCGAACGTAAGAAGTCAGAAAAGCGCTCGGAGGCCTAGGCTGGAGACTGGAGACCGGAGGTACTGCTTCCTGAGGCGGTCCTCCGGCCCGCTCCTGTGTTTAACCTTGGGCCGCTCCGATGGGTCGGTGCCGAACCGAACCATCAACGCGCCGCTTGCGGCGCATCAGGAATCATGACCTCCAGTCTCCAGACTCCAGCCTGCCTTCCGTTACCCTGATCCCATGCCCAAGCCCTACCATGCCCCGCCCCGTGCCAGCTTCCTCCAGAAGCTCGGCCCCGGCGGGGCCGCTTCGCTGGGGCTGGCCCTGGCCACAGCGCTGGGGTTGTTGCTGGTGCCCGTGGGCTTCCGGTTGCGGCGCGTGATGGCAGGCGCCGAGGGCGACCCGCTGGAGCCCGCCGACGCCATCCTGGTGTTGGGGCGGCGGCTGCAGGAGGACGAGCTCACGCCCGTGTACGAGGCGCGCCTGGCCCATGGGGAGGGACTGTGGCGGCAGGGCTTCGCACCCCGCGTCATCGTGGCCGGCGGCACCACTGGGAGCGCCTCCCGTAGCGAGGCTGAGGCCGGCCGGGACTGGCTGCTGGCCCGGGGTGTCCCCCCGGAGGTCATCCTGCTGGAGGACCGCAGCCAACACACCCTGGAGAACCTCTTCAATGTGCGGGCCCATCTTCGCGCCGAGCGCTGGCGCACCCTGCTGCTGGTCTCCGACCCCCTGCATCTGGCCCGCGCCCGGGCCACGGCCGTGGGCCTGGGGCTGGAGGTGCGGTGCAGCCCCTCGCCCGGCTGCCCCCCGGCGTCCGGCAGTCTGGCGTGGTGGCGGCGCGCGGTCCTTGAGGCCTTCTTTTTGCACTGGTACCACACGGGCATGTTCTATAGCCGGCTGATCGGCAGCGAACAACAGCTCGAACGTGTGACCTGATCCACTCGGGGGCGTTGCAGATGCGGCGCCCTCCGCCCGGCCTGCCAGAATGAGGGCATGGCCGGCCACTTGATCCTCGTCCCCACCCCCATCGGCAACCTGGGCGACCTCACGGATCGCGCGAAGGAGGCCCTGGCCGAAGCCGACCTGGTGGCCTGCGAAGACACCCGTCGCACCGGCGGACTGCTCAAGCACCTGGGGATCGACAAGCCTCTGCTGCGCTTCGACGATCACGCCGGAGCGGCGGCCTACGAACGCATCGGGCTGGAACTGGCCTCGGGGCGCACCGTGGCCTATTGCAGCGACGCCGGGATGCCCGGTATCAATGATCCAGGTTTCGAGATCGCCCGGGCCGCCCGGGCCGCGGGGGCCAAGGTCACGGTGTTGCCGGGCGCTTCCGCGGTGCTGCTGGCGGTGGTGGCCTCGGGCCTGCCCAGTCACGCCTTCAGCTTCTGGGGCTACCTGCCCAACCGCGGCGAACCGAGGCGCACCTTGCTGAAGAAGCTGGGCGCAGAGGAGGAGACCGTCGTCGTCTTCGAGACGCCCCACCGCATCCACGAGACCCTGGCGGACCTGGAGGCGCTGCTGCCGGATCGCGAGATCGCCCTGGGCCGGGAGCTGACCAAGCTGCACGAGACCTGGTACCGCGGCACGCCCACGCAGGTGAAAGAGCAGCTGGGCCGCGAGGATCGCGGTGAGATGGTGCTGGTGCTGGCGGGCGCGGGAGCCAAGCGCCTCGTCACGGAATCCACCGCGACGCTGGAAGGGGGCACGCTGCCAGACTGGACCAAGGCCTACCTCGCCGCCGCGCGGGAAGGTGGCATGACCCTCCGCGAAGCCGTGAAGCCCCTCGCCAAGCACCTGGGCGTGTCCGCCTCCGAGCTCTACCGCATGGCCACCGAGGTTTGACACCTGATGCCGCGCGATCCCCTCTCCCGCCTCCAGTGGCTGGTCTTCGCGCTGGTCAGCGCGGTGTTCACCACGGTCTACATCCCGCAGCCGGTGCTGCCGGTGCTGCGCCAGACCTTCGGCGTGGGTGAGGGCACGGCCTCGCTGACCGTCTCCGCGGTGGTGCTGGGCATCGCCTTGGCGAACCTGCCCTTCGGTGCCCTGGCCGACCGCATGGCCATCCGTCCCATCCTGCTGACAGGCGGGCTGGTGGTGGCCGCGGCGGGTGTGGTCTCGGCCCTGGCACCCACCCTGCCGCTGCTGGTGGGCGCACGGTTCGTCCAGGGGCTCTTCGTGCCGGCCCTCACCACCTGCCTGGCCGCCTATCTGGCCAGGGTGATGCCGGCCGAGCGGCTCAACGTGGTGATGGGATCCTACGTCTCCGCCACGGTGGTGGGCGGGCTGTCAGGCCGGCTGCTGGGCGGCTTCGTCTTTCCGCCCGCACACTGGCGCTGGGCCTTCCTGGTGGCCGCGGCGCTGCTGTTGGCAGCCACCCTGACGGCCTACGCCGGGCTGCCGGCGGAGGAGCCCGAAGAGACCCGGCAGGCCGAGGTCGTGCGCTTCCGCGACGTGCTGTTCCGGCATGACCTGTTCCGCATCTACTGCGTGAGTGCCGGCGGGTTCTTCGTGTTCTCGTCGGTCTTCAACTACATGCCTTTCTACCTGCACGGGGCACCCTTCCGCTGGTCCACCCGGGCCGTGACGCTGCTCTACCTGTCCTACCTCGTGGGCGTGGTGGCCGGGCCTCTGGCGGGGCGCCTCAGCAACCGCATCGGCAACGGCACGGCCATGGTGGCGGGGTCGCTGGTGTTCGGGGCCGGACTCGCGGTCACGCTGGTTCCGCAGGGCTGGGCCATGGCCCTGGCGCTCGCGCTGGTCTGCGCGGGCTTCTTCACCATCCACGCCTCGGCGGCCGGCGCCCTGAATCGCAAGGTCAGCGCGGGACGCGGACGCGCCAACGCCTTCTACGTGCTGTTCTACTACCTGGGTGGGGCGGCAGGCATCACCCTCAGCGGCCACGCCTACCACCTCGGGGGCTGGCACGGCGTGGTGGCCCTGGCGGCGGGTGTGCTGCTGGTGCCCTTCACCACCGGGATGGTGGAGATGCGGGTGGCTCAGCGCGCCTGAGCCGCCGTCTTGAACTTGGGCGGCAGGCTGTACCAGGCGATGGTGGCGAGGATCGTCACGCCTCCCAGCAGGGCCCAGGCGGAAGGGCGTTCCCCGATGCCCAGGAACACCCAGATGGGATTGAGGGCGGCTTCGAGCGTTCCCGTCACCACGGCGGCGGTGGCGGAGAGGTGCTTCATGCCGGCGTTGAACAGCAGGTAGGCGAGGCCGATCTGGAAGACGCCGAGGTAGAGCAGGATGCCGGTCTGGGTCGGAGTGGGGTGGAAGCCCCGCAGGGCCATGGGCGCGCAAAGGAGCGCCACCAGCAGGTTCCCGAGGATGATCGAGCTGATGGGGTCCACTTCTGGCCGGCGCCCCCGCTGCAGCTTGAGGGTGAGCGAGAACAAGGCCAGGCAGAGCCCCGAGGCCACGCCGATGAGGTTGCCGGCGAGAGTGCCCGAGCCCAGACGTCCGACGAAGAAGAGCGCCATGGCGCCGAGGCAGACCACCACGGCGGTGAGATCCCGCCTCGCCACGGGGCGCCCGGCAAGCCGCGGCTCCAGGAACACCAGGTAGATGGGCGCGGAGAACTGCAGGAAGATCGCGTTCGCCGCGGTGGTGAGCTTGGTGGCGGCCACGAAGAAGACCAGCACGCCCGCGTACGACATGGCGCAGGCCAGCGCGAGGGCGTCCGGCCGGGGGAAGGGCCGTCCGCCCCGGAGCTTCACCACCAGGGCGATGGTGAGGGCTGCCACCAGGCTGCGGGCGAAGGCGATCTGCAGCGCGCCCAGGGGCAGCACCTTGATGAACAGCCCGCTGGAACTCCAGAGCAGGGCCGCCAGGGCCACCAGGGTCGCGCCCCGCACGCTGTTGCCATGTCCGGTCATGGGGTCCATTGGAGCATGGCCGGAACCAGCGGCCCATCGCAGCCTTAACGGACCTCCACGAAGGGTCTTCTCTGGAAAAACGTTCGTGCCCTTGTTCTTTCTTCGTGCCCTTCGTGGAGATCCTTGGCTTTACGGAATGGAAGTCGCCTCAGCCCACGGCCCCCAGGACGCGCCGCCAGCCGGTGAAGCGGATGCCGCCTTCGATGCGGAGGAGGGCCCAGCAGTCGAGGCCCGGTTCAGTCGCGGGTCCGTGCTGCTGCCCAGGGCCACAGGCCAGCCAGTCGCCGGGGCCGAGGTGGGCGGGGCCGTCCTGCATGACACCAGACAGGACCAGGGACAGCTCGGCTCCCCCATGACCATGGAGGGGCATGCTCATGCCGCCGGGCATGTGCGCCAGGTTCAGCGTGGCGCCGGTGGCTGGATCTTTCAGGAGCCGGGCCACCTGGGCGCCACCAAGGCCCCGTCGGGTCCAACGCCAGCGATCCTCGGCGGGCAGGTGGGGCCGCAGAAGGTCGAGGGCGTGCTGGCCGGAAGGGCCCGCGGCGGAAATGGCTTCGCTGGCGGGGTGCTGGCTGCGGCAGCCGTCGCAATGCCCGAGGTGCACCTTCAGCAGCAAGGCCGTGAGGGGGTCGCCGCCCGGCTCCAGCGCCTGCCAGGCCGTCTCTTCGGGGTGATGCATGGGACCGCGAGGCAGCCGGCCCTGCCGCAGCGCGGCCAGGGCACCATCCAGGGCGCGCTCGGCGGATGGGGCAGAGGGTTCGGGCCAGAGCCGCCGGAGCAAATCCGGGGTGCGCTCGAAGCTGTCCAGGAAGGCGCGGCAGGGTGGGCAGAGACTCAGATGCAACTTGAATCCCAGCCAATGGAAGGGCCCCAGGGCGCCCTCCTCGTAGTCCGTGAGCAAGGCGACGACTTCGGCGCAGGTGGGCATGAGGAGCGTCATCGGTCCTCCACCGGCCCGGGGGCGAATTCGGGCAGCATGGCTCGCAGGGCCAGGCGGGCCCGGTGGACCCGCTGGCGCACCAGCTCGCGGGTGATGCCCAGGTGCCGGCTGATCTCGTCCGTGTCCCAGCCCTCGAGGTCGCGCAGGACGAAGACGGCGCGCTGGTCGTCGGACAGCCGGTCCAGGCCCAGCCGGACCCTGGCCTTCAGCTCATCCTGTTCGACCTTCATCAATGCCTCCGCGTCCTCGCTCCACTCAAGGAGCAGGTCCACGTCCTTGTGATGCCCGTCGTCGCCGAAACGTGGCATCAGATCTTCGATGGCGTCCTCCCGGCGCCGGACCCGCTTCCGCCGGGCCATGAGGGCCTGGTTCACGCAGATGCGGTAGGCCCAGGTGCTGAACTTGCTGGCGCCCTGGAAGCCCGGTAGCTCCCGCAGGATGGTGAGGAGGGCGTCCTGGAGGGCATCCTGGCTCTCGGCCTCATTGCCGAGGATGCGGTCGATGACCCGGAAAAGCATGCCCAGGTGGGGGCGGACGAGGGTTTCGAACGCCTCGGGATCGCCCGTCGCCGCGGCTTGCACCAGGGCCGCCTCGGGGTGGCCGGGGGTCTGGCTCATGGGGTCTCCGGAAGGGCCCGGCGGGGCAGGCGGATGGTGAAGGCGGAACCAAAGCCCGGTCCGCGACTGGAGACATGCACCTTGCCTCCATGGCGGGTCACGATCTCCTTCACCAGGAAGAGGCCCAGTCCGGTTCCTGCCACCTGGCGGGTCATCTCGTCGCCCACCCGGAAGAACCGGTGGAACACCCGGGGCAGGTCCTTGGCGCTGATGCCATGCCCCTGGTCGCTCACGACGATGAGGACATCCTCGCCATCGCCATCCAGGGTCACGGTGGTCTGCCTGGGCTCGGCCGAGTACTTGTAGGCGTTGGAGAGGAGGTTCTCCACGACGGTGCCCAGCGCCTTGGGATCCGCATCCACCCACAGGGCCTCCGGGGTGCACTCCAGCGTCAGGCCGAGGGCGCCGGGGCCCAGGCGGTGATCCATCCCCTCGCAGACCGACCGCAGCCACGGACCCAGTTCCAGGGGGCCCATGTGGAGGACCAGGCTGCCCGATTCGGCCCGCGCCACGTCCAGCAGGTTGCCCACCAGTTCGTTCAGACGCTCGAGATCCTTTTCCATGAGCCCGCGGATCCGTTGGCGCTGTTCCGGGCCGAGTTCCCGGGTGAAGAGGGTCTCCGTCCACACCCGCAGGGAGGCGATGGGGGTCTTCAGCTCATGGGTGACGGCGGAGGTGAAGTTCCGCTGGCGCAGCTTGAGGTCCAGTTCTTCGGAAAGTTTCCGGTAGAGGAGGACGAAGCCGAACAGCACCGCGAACACCATGAAGGCGCCCTCCGTGCTGGCGCGGAAGACCGCGTGCCAGCGCTGATCCTTCAGCTCCTGCAGAGGGCCGGGGCGCACGGTGAGATAGGCCGTCCCGTCCAACAGCAGGGGATCATCCGGCGCCATGGGGCGTGGGATCAGCTCCACCTGGGGGTAGGCCTCCTGGATGGCCTGCCGGCGCTCGGCCAGGCTGGGCATGACTGGGAGCTGGCCCACCACCGTGCCGCCCGGAGAGGCGGGATCCCGCTGGGCATGGAGCACGTCGAGCATCTTCTGGGTGTCCATCTGCCACGCCTGGGCCCGCGCCGCCTGCAGGGACTGGGTGCGGACTTCCAGCAGCCGCCCGGAATCCCGGATCTGCAGGCGGATCCACCAGCCGACCTGGAGACACAGAACCACGGACACGGAAAGAAAGATGATCCGCTGCAAGGGGAAGGTCTGGGCGCGTGGGGCCATGCCTCCATCTTGGCAGTGTCCCCCTATGAGGCCATCCTGGAGTCCGATGGCCACCTCGAACCCCCCTTCCGGCCCGAAGCCGATCCCGCAGCCGCCCAAGGCGGACTCGGGCCCGAAGCCGGCTTCCTACGGAACCATGGGCGGTTCCGGCCCCAAGCCGGCCGCTCCCCCGGCCCAGCGGTCCCAGGGTTCCGAGCTGCTGGCGGAGCTGTTGCAGGCCCAGCGGCAGTCCACCCTGGCCATGCACGAGGTCCGGGATCTGCGCGCCAAGCTGAGCCGTCGCTCCCACCAGATGCAGGTCCTCCAGCATGTGTCCGAGATCCTGGCGGCCACCTCCAAAGGGGGGCAGGTGGTCAGCGTGGTCCTCGAGGTGCTGGCCCAGGAGTTCCGGTGCCCCCGCGCGGTGGTGTGGACGCTGGAGGATGGCGGCTCCGGTTATGTGCCCAAGGAAGGCGCCGGGCTCACCCGCGCCGAATGGTCGGCCATGCGGCTCCCCGCCCCGAACCCCTTTCCGGACACGCCCCTGGTGCTGTTCCAGAGTCAGTGGCTGGACCCGCCCTTGGGAGGCGCAGCCTTCTCGCCGCTGCGGGGGGCCGAAGGCGCGGCCCTCTACTTCGTCCCCTTCGAACACCAGCTGCTCCTCATGGGTTTCGTGATCCTGGCCATGCCCACGGACCGGCGAGTGGAGGAGGAGGAACTCGATTCCATCTCCATCCTTCAGCGGCAGACGGCCATCTCGCTCTACAACGCCTGGCTGTTCCGGGATCTGTCCGAGCAGCGGGACGCGCTGCAGCGCCAGACCCTCGAACTGGAGCGCGTGAATGACGCCCTGCGCGAGGCCGATCAGCTCAAGAGCGAGTTCCTCGCCCTCACCAGCCATGAGCTTCGCACCCCGCTCACGGGCATCCTCGGCTTCACGCGCCTGGTCATGGATGGTCTCTACGATGATGCCGAGGAGATGCGGTCCATGCTCCAGGACAGCTATACCTCGGGCCAGCATCTGCTGGGGCTCCTCAACGACATCCTGGACCTGGCGAAGATCGAATCCGGCCGCCTGGAGGTCCATTCGGCCCCCACCAGTCTCGGCCAGCTGCTGGACGAGGTGAAACCCATCGCGGAGGCCTACCCCCGCAAGCCCGGCGTGGAGCTGGTCTGGTCCGATCCCAGCGGCATTCCCGAGGTGATGGTGGATCCCAGCCGCCTCAAGCAGGTGCTCCTCAACCTGCTGTCGAATGCCCTGAAGTTCACCAAGGAGGGGACCGTCAGCGTCCTGGTGGAGCGGCACCCCGGGGTCATCGTGCTCCTGGTCGTGGATACGGGCATCGGCGTGAGCCCCGAAGGCCAGAGCCGCCTGTTCCAGAAGTTCGCCCAGGCCGAAGGCGGCCATGCGCGGGAGTACGGCGGCACCGGCCTTGGCCTCGTCATCTGCAAGCACCTCATGGGCATGATGAACGGCACCATCAGCCTCTTCAGCGAGGGCATGGGCCACGGCAGCACCCTGAGGATCACGATGCCGATCGCGTAGGACCTGGCCCACGTTTGTGGTTTGTGGTCTGTGGTCGATCGCGGAGCTTCGCTCCGCGATATGTGAAAATGATCGCTCCTGTACGGAGCCTCCATGACCTACCAACGCCGGCCCCACTTCCTCCCCTTCACCCGTCCCATGGTCGGGCAGGAGGAGATCGCGGAGATCATCGACTCGATCCATAGTGGGTGGCTCACCACGGGACCGAAGTCGGCGGCGTTCGAGGAGAAGTTGAAAACCTACAACGGCGTGCCGCACTGCCTGGCCATGAACAGCGCCACCACGGCCCAGGAGATCACCATGCAGGTGCTGGGCATCCAGCCCGGCGATGAGGTCATCACCACCTCGCTCACCTGGGTGAGCACCCTCAGCACGGTGGTGTTGCAGGGCGGCGTGCCGGTGCTGGTGGACATCGACCCGGTGACCCTCAACATCGATCCGGCCAAGCTCGAGGCCGCCATCACCCCCCGCACCAAGGGCATCATCCCGGTGCATCTCACGGGCCTGCCGTGCCCCATGGAGGCGATCTGGGCCGTCGCGGAGAAGCATGGGCTGTGGGTCATCGAGGATGCGGCCCAGGCCATGGGCGCCCACTACAAGGGCACGAAGATCGGCGGCGATGCGCGCTCGATCATGAGTGTCTACAGCTTCCACCCGAACAAGAACATGACCACGGGCGAAGGCGGGGCCATCGCCTTCTTCAACGACGAGTACGAAAGCCGCATCAAGCGCCTGCGTTTCCACGGCATCGACCGGGACGCGTGGAAGCGCTTCGCCAAGGAGGGCAGCCCCCACACGGAAGTCTTTGAACCCGCCCGCAAGGCCAATTTCATGGACCTGCAGGCGGCCATGGGCCTCCACCAGATCGACAAGCTGGACGGCTTCAACGAGCGGCGCGGCGTGCTATTCCACCGGTACCTGGAGTTGATGAAGGACATCGAGGAGGTCATGCTGCCCTGGCCCGGCGACGCGGACCACGGCCACTGCTTCCACCTCTTCGTGCTGCGCATCCATCCCGAGAAGATCGGTCTCGATCGCGATGCCTTCGTGGCCGCGCTCAAGGAGGAGAACATCGGCACGGGCATCCACTACCGTCCGGCCCACATCCATCCTTGGTACCGGGACTTCTACGCGGCGCATCCCTCGCACCTTCCCAAGGACGGCCTGCCGCACAGTGAGTGGAGCGGCGAGCGCCTCATGAGCCTGCCCCTCTGGCCTGGCCTCACCGAAGCCGACCAGGATCAGACCGTGGCTGCCATTCGCCAGGTGATCGCCCGGGCCAAGGCCCAGAGCCGAATCACGGGGTGATCCAGCGGCCCAGACGCTCGTGGGGCAAAGCGGGCAGCGGGGCGTACACCGTCGCGTGGGGATCGTACATGTAGAGGTTGCCCACGCGGCCGGTGTAGGCGCAGGCGAACTGCTGGATCTGGTCGGCGAAGCGGGTCTGCTCGTCCCGATCCCGGAAGATGGGCCCCCACGTGGGGTTGAAGGCGGCCTCCACGGATTTCGTGAGGGTGTCCAGCTCGAGGCTCTGCGTCTCCGCCCTGCGCTGGAGGGCCTCCGCGCTGCTGGCCAGGTGCGCGGCCTCGTGGTCCAGGGCGACGGTGGCCTCGGTGCTGAGCCGGGGGCCCAGCACATGGCGCCGCACCCGGTTGCGTTTCCACTGGTCCATGAGCACCGAGGCCCGGCGCAGCGTGCGGCGGCGGATGGTTTCCAGGCGCAGCAGGTCCCGCATGTCCTGGTTTCGAGCCTCCAGCAGCTTGATCTCGTGCTCCAGCTCCGGCACCAGCAGCAGGGTCCGCCAGGAGGCGTTCTTCTTGGACCGCAGCACATCGCCATAGATGTGGTCGCCCACGTAGAGCACCTGCTCACCTTCCGCGCCCAGCTGGGCCTCCAGCCAGGCGGTGTGGCCGCCCATGAAGCAGCGTGGCCAACCCTCCACAGGCACGGGCTCCGGCGTGTCGAGGAAGAACGTGGGCTTGCGGCTGCTCACCACCACCAGATCGAAGTAGTCGGTCCAGCGGGGCCGGGCCGGGTCCTGTCCGTCCAGCAGATGGCCCAGCACCCCCGTGGTGAAGCTCCAATCGCTGTTGGTGAGGAGGAAGAGTTTCTTCCCCTCGCGCTTGAGCCGGTCCAGGGCCAGCGCCAGCTGGGGATCCTGCGGGATGAAGAAGTCCCGGTGCTCCAGGATCTCCGCCTTCATCTCGCCATTGCGGTGGGCAGTGTCCACGGCCCACCGCACGTCCCGGAAGAGCTCGAGGTAGTTCTCGGCCTTCAACCGGCCCTGGTCGAGGCCATCCACCATGCGGGCGTAGAGGTGGCTCTCCGGGATCTCGAAGAGCGTGTCGATGCTGCGGAACCCCTTGGCGGTGGTGGACAGGCGCCGCCGGCTGTAGACCGCCTCCAGCTCAGGGCGGGACATCACCCGGGTACCGTGGCAGGCACGCACCACCTGGCGTTCGCGGTTGAGTTTGAGCAGGTTGCCCCGCAGGCCATCCAGCACCAGACCGCGCACGGCGAAGGCCGGATCGTACTCGATCTCCAGGAGCCAGGGTGAGTAGCCACGGTCGCGCACGAGGAACCGGGCGGCCTTCTTGAACGCCAGCCCGTCGATCTCCGGCGCCCGGTAGCGCGCCAGGGTGTGGTCCATGTCGAAGCCGATGGCCTTGATCTCGCCCAGGGGCAGCGTGCGCAGGGCGAAGAGCTTGCGCTCCGGCGGCAGCCGATCATCTCCGTCCAGGAGCAGCGGTGGCGCGGCGAGCAGGGCGAGGTCCCAGGCGGTCATGCGAGGAGTCTACTCTTCGTGCCCTGCCAGGATCGAGTCATGGCGGAGGTCCCCACAAAGAGCGAATCATGCTGAACTCGCGCTTCGCGCCTAATCGGATTCCGAGCCGATGCCGTGGGTAATGCTCTGATGCCCGAACACCTCCCACGCCAGCTGCCGGAACCGCTCCGTGTGGCCCCAATCCTTCTCCCTATCCATCCAGAGCTTGAAGTGGATCAGCTCGTGCTCCAGGATCCGCTGCTGCACGGCCTCGGGATCGTGGCAGTTCATCCCGCACACCGGCTGCGGCCAGGGCCAGTCCCGGCGGCGCAGCAGGGGGATGCTGAGGCGGATCTCGGGGTGCCACTTGCCGCGGGAATCCTTCTCGATGACGAAAAGCCCCGCGCACCGCGCCATGCGCGGCGACCAGATGCAGGGTGGCGGCACGAGGTCCCAGCCCACCTCGCGGAGGATGGCCTGGGCCTTGGCGCGCAGGGTGAGGGTCATCCTTTGATTTTGGGGTGAATCCGGTTGGAATGGGTCACGGCTGGGGGCATGTGTCAGCTTGTGAGCCTGTAACTGAATCTGTCCAAGGTGTCTCGGGAGAGGTCACCGTTGACCTTCCTGGCTGGAGGGCGAACCCCACTGGCGACGAGATTTTCCGTGCCCGGAACCTAGCCCACGAGTTTCATGGTCGGGTCAATTGGGCTTACAGGGTGGCCATCCCTTGCTAGGCTCTGTGCCAGGAGCAGCAATGAGCCAGGAAGCCGCCACGGCCTGATACCAGGTAGCGTTCAAAGATAGAGATCCACCACGGAGACACGGAGGCCACAGAGGAGGCACGGAGGCCTCGGTGGTCCTCCGTCATGGGCAGGCCGAAGGCCGCTTCCGGCCAAGCCGGAAGCCACGGTAGGCGGCGGGCCCGGATCCTTTTGGGACATCCTGGCCCGCCGCCTACCGTGTGCCCATGCTCTGTGCCTCCGTGGTGGATTCTTTTACGATTGAACGCGAATGGGTATGAACGGAGGCGCTCCGAGCCGGGACGACCTGATCTGATCCTCCACCCGGCCGGTCGCTCCGGGATCTGCATCCGCACCACCCTCAGGCCGGCACGCGTGAACCCTGGGAGGCTGGCTCGAAGCGTCCGGGAATCACCAGGCCACAGGTGGGGCAGCGGCCGTCGGTGGTGAGGCGGTTGGCTTCGATCCGGTACCAGTCGCGGACGATGAGCGCGGTCTGGCAGGCGGGGCAGCAGGTCGTTCCCCCGTCGAGGTCATGCACATTGCCGGTGTAGACGTAGTGAAGCCCCGCGGCGCGGGCGATCTCCCGCGCCCGGGTGAGGGTGGAGGCGGGCGTCCGGGGCAGGTCGGTCATCTTGTAGTCCGGGTGGAAGGCGCTGAAGTGCAGGGGGACGTCCACACCAAGCTCCCGGGCGATCCAGTCGGACAGCGCGGTGATCTCTCCGGTGGAATCGTTCTGACCGGGGATGAGGAGGGTCGTGATCTCGAACCAGGTATCCGTTTCGTGGCGGAGGTAGCGGAGGGTGTCGAGGACGGGCTGGAGGTGGGCCGCGGAGAGCCTGGAATAGAAGGTGTCCGCGAAGGCCTTGAGGTCCACGTTGGCGGCGTCCATCTTCGCGTAGAACGCCCGCCGGGGTTCTGCGTGCATGTACCCGGCGGTGACGGCGACGGTCCGGAGGCCACGCTCGTGGCAGGCATCGGCCGTATCCATGGCGTATTCCGCGAAGATCACGGGATCGTTGTAAGTGAACGCGACGCTCCGGCACCCAGAAGCCGCGGCGGCCTTGGCGATGTCGTCGGGAGCGGCCCGCTCCAGCAGCCGGTCCATGTCCTTCGACTTGCTGATATCCCAGTTCTGGCAGAACTTGCACATGAGGTTGCAGCCCGCGGTGCCGAAGGACAGCACCTTAGAGCCCGGCAGGAAATGATTCAGGGGCTTCTTCTCAATGGGATCGATGCAGAATCCGGAGGAGCGGCCGTAGGTGGTCAGGACCATCCCGCCCGCGACGTTCTGCCGGACGAAGCAGGCGCCGCGCTGACCTTCACCCAGCTTGCAGTCCCGGGGACACAGGTCGCACTGGAGGCGCCCGTCCTCAAGGTGATGCCACCAGCGGGCCGGATGAGGGGAGGCCGACATGAGCTTCATCTGCGGCTTCCGACCCCTGCCTCTTCATGGAACCGGGCCACGGTGAACCGGCTGATCCGGATCTGGTCGTCCCAGAAATCCTGGGGAAGCCCGGCCTTTTGTGTGAGGTGGACGAGGAACTCGGCAGGGTCGGCCACCTGGTCCCAGACCTGCGGGAGGAACGCACCCTTGTGCCCTTCCCACTCCATCACCAGGCCATCCACATGGGGCCGGAGCAGCGTCAGCAGGTGGTGCTTGCTTTCATACCGGATCGGTTCGAGGGGCGAGAGCACGGAGACCTCGATGTCGGTATCGGGCCATTCGCTCACGGACAGGGGTGGGAAGCGGGAATCCTGGAAGGCGGCGGCCCGGGCATTGGAAGCCACGTCCTCCCCAAGGGGCTCTACGGGGACAAGGGTTCCCACGCACCCCCGCAGGGAGCCATGGCGTTTGAGGGTGACGAAAGAGGCCCCGGGCTCCTCGAGCCAGCCTGCCGCCGGGACGGAAGCTCCCGCCATGCCCAGCTTTTCGGCGATGGCGCCGCGGGCGATCAGCAGCAGGGTCGGGCCGCGGTCAATGGTCGCGTGCGGATGGGTCATGGGCAGCCTCCTGGGTGAATGCGAAGGCCGCGTAGCCTACGACACGGTCGTGATCCCCGGCGGTATCCCCGGAATTGCGCAGGTCCAACAGGTGGGGGGTCAACCGGTGGTGGCGGGCGGCCAGCACAACCGCCATCACACTCAACGTCTTGCGCGACCGATCCGCAATCGAGCAGATCATCGCGTCCCTGGACCCGTCATCCCCGCTGCGGAAGCATCTGGAGCGCCTGCTGGCCGCAGGACGTGACACTGCGGGGCCTGCGCAGCTGATCGGCGTCGCCGAAGGGTGGATACTGCGCATGTATCCCCGTGGCGGTCACAGCGTGTATCACTTCTTCGACACCCGCGGCGGGGCGAATCAGATCATCTCCGAGGCAGCCGCTCTCGCGCTGGCCGGCGGTACCTTGTGAGCGGCTGGAAGCTGGAGCGGGCACGTGGCACGCAGACCACCTACTCCCGTGCGTTGGAAGGCCTCGACCGCATCTACGCCTACGTCGACTACGACCAGTGGGAAGACGAAGAGAAACCGCCGCACTACCGCTGGTCGGTGCAGGACGGATCGTGCGGCAAGGTCCTCGCCAGTGGCTACACCGATGAGGGTGGGCTGGCAGCTGCGCAGGCCGACGCCGATGACGCCGCTGCGAAATTGTTCCCGGGCGTTAACTTCGGCAGCAGCGTCACACCGCAGCTGACTCGAAACCTTCGACAGCTGCCATGATGTCCTCGGCTGTAAGGCCCAGCAGTTCCTCGTCGCCTGAGTGTGGACAACTCGCCCACCGACGGCGCCGCTGCGCGGCATTCCGCGCTG
>CAVPLE010000064.1:0-3136 GCA_963705865.1 uncultured Holophagaceae bacterium
ATGGGCGAACTCGCCAACTACTACGGCGTTGAGTGCCCCGGAGATCGAGGAATGACCCTAACGGTCTACCGCGACGAGGACGGTATACATATCACGGACCTGGACGATGATGAATGGTGTCCAGGATCGGAGCAGATCGAAGAGTTGTTAGCACGATAAACCAGCTCGAAAGGGCAGAAAGGATCTGAAAATGAAAATCAACGGGATTGAGATCACAGGATTTGTGCATCCCGCCGTGAGATCGGCAGTCGCCGATGAATGCCTGAAACTCGGCATCAGCAAAACCGAGCAGAATGAAAACGGATACGTTTGGGATGGCCCAAAGCTCCTTCCTGGATCCGTCAAGATTATTTCGGAAACGATAGAGAACGGAGTCGTTTTCAGGGTGGTTTTGGCTGACGGTCGAGAGGAATTACACAGTATTCCCACCGCATGGTGCGCCGAATTGGAGCGACAAGGATTTATCGGTTAACCGTGCCTCAACCGCACCCGCTCACCGGATACATCACGTTGGGCGGACGTAGTGGACGCATGAGTGATGACGATAACCCGTAACCAGAAAGGAGACGATGCTGAGTACCATGAAAACTCCAATGAATGAAGACGACGAGATCTGTATCATGGAAGAATGCTCTGAGTGGGGATATTGCGAATCCACTTGGAATGGGCAGATGGGATGCCCTTATGATGACAGGCGACATGACGCGCCAAAACTAAAGGAGGCCACATGCCAAAGCCCAACAACCACGTAACCCCGCGAGAGGCATCAGCTATTCTTAAGATCAGCCAAGACGCCGTGCGAAAGCTCGTGAAGTTGAAGAAGCTCTCCGGCCGACGCTACGATGGATGCCACTACCGGATTGATCCGGCATCCGTCGAGGCGTGGCGGACTCGGAAGCACAAATCAGAGGAGGCGTGACCATGCCTCCAGAAGATGAATCCCAATACACAAAACACTGGCGATCAAAACTCTATGACTTGCGTCTCATCGGGCGACTGCACGAGTTGAGAGCGCAAGATCCAAAGCCCGCCGATAGGGAAGAGAAGCCCATTGCGTATATTCCCGGCCCCGTCGACCGTAAACAGACTATCCGAAGAAGGAGGAAATAGCCCATGCCATACGACACAGTGATAGCAAGACAGAGAGTGGCTGAATTGTTTTGGCAAGCAGGAATCAAACCCTGGTCTGAATGCCTCAAATCGGCCCGTGAATCCATTAATACGCTTCGAATGGACCCAAGCAACCCCGAGACTCCGGCCTACACGAGAGCCGGGATGTCGGACGTCGAGAGGGCCGTGACTCTGCGTGACGCCGTGGTGTTTGGTGCCACGATTGAAGTAGAAGGCGAGAACTTGGAGGATATGCCATGAAGAGGAAATCGATACAGATTGTTGTTATCCCTGAGTCTGAGGGGATGGACCATGATTCCATCGCCTGTGTATGCGATGACGGGACCATATGGTTTCGTGACAGGTTATGGAGCGGTGAATGGGAGCAGATGAAGGACATCCCCCAACCCGAACCTCAACCCAAGCCACAATTCTACCCTCGCTCCGCTTACGTGGAGGCCATAACGATCCTTAAAACCATCATGAACTCTCTGCCATCTAATCGGGACTGGCTCGATCCAGACGTGGAAGCAATGGCGAAAAGAATCTTGAAGGAGGCCAAAAATGCCGGATTCTAGCCCTCTTTCCGTATCCATAGTCCAGGACTTGACCGACCTGTCAGCCAGGCTCGTAGGCCCCGGAGCCCGTGCCAGATTGCAGGAGATCGAGCCCATGGTTCGATTCTGCGCTTGGCTATATCGATACAATGGGCGATGCAAGTCCTATCCGGCAGCATTGCGTCGAGCTTGGCGCACAATGAAGCTCTTAACTCAGCCTGTTTGACAGTTGAAGGGGAGGATGTCGTGATAGTCTACAAGACGTGGAAGAGAATCACCCGCAAGGACATTGCTTACAACGATAAGGTTCAAGAATATCTTTATGAGGGATGGTTTCTTTTTTGGATTATCCCTCTGTATATCCGAAGGGTGAGAGCACGATAACCAAAACAAGGAGGGACAAGGAATGGAAATTATCAGCCAAGATCACGAACGGGTGACACTGGCACCTGGCATCTACATTATTTCCGACCCATGTTACCAAGTCCCCCAAGACAAATGGGGAGAGCTTCTTAACAGTTGTGATTACTTTGAGAATGCCATCGTCGGCCACTACGAGCGCAGCAAAAGCAAAACGGTCCAGGTGGTTTCATTCGGCACGGCTTATGGAGACGGGACATACTTCGATCAAGACAGAACGGAATACGGCGTTGATGCCGGCATGGTCGGTATTATGCTTGTCTCCGACATCGGAAAGAAGAATGTTGACTCGAAGTTGGGCCGAATCGTTACCTTCACGGAGCCATTCGAGTGCTACTCCGAGCGCGGCGTGATCCACTTCGGTTACATCGAGATTGACACCGATCCTCAAGGCGACGAGGAGGAGGACAGCAGCGAAGAGGATGAAGAGGAAACGGATGATTACGACGAAGAGGAAGACTAGAAAGGAGGGCCTATCAAAATAGTTTTTCTTGCAATGCTCCTGTAAGATGTTAGTATGTTGGGTGATAATTTGCGCTTCCCGGTCCGACGGGGGTAACTGATTGACTGCCTGTACAGTTAATCAGCCGGGTGGCGCATCCACAACTAATAGCTCTTACAGGAGTGCTGCTCATGTCTGAAAAGATTTGCATCAACAATTTCAAGCTTTTCGATTATCTTTGGGACCTACCCGCAAAGCCGCAACTTCCGTCACTCCCTCCCAAAAAATCAGATCAACCAAAACGAAAACAGCGAAGCAAACCACGAACAAGAATCTTCCAAACATTCTATTCATCAACAGAAAAAGCCGTAGCGGTCTATATCGCCAATTGTAGAAACTCAGCGCACCTTCGCTGTTATCCTGGATACGCTAAGATATCACTCAAGACAGGGTTCCGAGTCAACGCGGTCAGAAAGGCAATTGGTGTTCTTGAGAGAACCAAAGTAATCTTCCGCCACAAGGTCTATGACAATGGGGAACTTAGATACACTCAGTATTTCTTTTACTTCGACGGAGAAAAACAAAAGGAAATATACGAGGACTACGA
>CAVPLE010000065.1:0-3538 GCA_963705865.1 uncultured Holophagaceae bacterium
CTACGGCCGAGCCCTCGGCGACCAGCGCCGCGACGCCGTCGAACACGTTGCTGCACTTGCCGCAGCGCACTTTGCCGCCGCGCGCCGCCGTCACGCCCCCCACCGTCCGGTGACACATGGTTGATTGAACCGGAAGCGTTCCCATACAAACACGGAAAGTTGCCATTTACCCAAATCGGTGCGATCCCCAGACCCGGATCACTACATTACACATGCACCGTAAAGTACCTACGTTCCTCGCAAATGGAACTCAACAAGTACCATGCCCAAAGGATCACGGTAAGGGAAAAGTTCAGCAACCCGAAGTGGTGGGTTCCTTTGGAACTGGAACTGGAAGAAATGCCGAACGACAATCCAGCCCAGATTTTGCGTGGCGCTGCCTCATCAGGACTCAAACCCGAAATAATCCAGCCGACGGTGTTTCCCGAGAACACGGACGGAGACTGGATTGCCGAGGAAATGCGTGACGTAGCAGGGCAACACGAGACTTCACAAGGCCGGGTACCCGGACGAGTTGAGGCGGCACGCGCAATCGAGATGCTAAAGCAGTCCGACGACTCACATCTTGCTCACCTGCAGGACACGATTGCCAATGCTTTGAGCATGGGTTACTGGCAGTTGCTGATGCTGACCAAGCAATACGCGACCGCCGAGGTGGTCGTACAGACCTACTCACGTGAAGGGTTGCCCGAGGTCAAGCGGTTCATGGCGGCTGACTTCAAAGAAGGAATGCGGGTAAACGTGAGAATGGGCACGGGACTCGCCAACACACGAGCCGCCAAACAGGATCAGGCAATGCTGCTTTGGCAGAACGGGATCATTCGTGACCCCGAGGTGATGGCTGACATCATGGACATTCCGGTCGGTACCCTTACCCCGCAGAAGGTTTACGACGTTCGGATCGCCCGTAACGAGAACATGGCTATGGCCGAAGGAATCGATATCGACGGGAATCCCGGTGAGGCGATCAAGCCGAACTCATGGGACGATCACGCGATCCATTTGCGTGAGCACAATAACTACCGCAAGACCACTGAGTACTTGAACTTGGAGCCGGAGCGCAAGCAGAAGTTTGAGTTCCACTGCGAGACTCACGAGACACTGGAAATTGCGGCACTTCAAAAACAGGCTCAGAAGGCACAGTTGGTAATGGCCGCACAGGGTGGTGCCCCACCACCAGAGAGTGCCCCGGATGCTGCTGTAGCAACTGATCCTGCCGCCGAGGAACCTATAGAGGAACCACAACCACAATAATGTTGCAATCAAGAACTACAGGAGGTACACTCACATCATGAAATCGCTCAGGTTCGATAATATAAATGAAACTCTTGGCTTTGATAAAGATGGCCTTGAAAGTGGTGACTCTTTGGTTCGGGACGGAGATAACATCAGTGGTATTCCTCAGCCGCAACCACCTAGTGAGTTGGAAGATATCCACAGGTGGGACGCTCCGGGCAAAGTCTACGCGGTTCCCGGTCAGTTCGGGAGTTTGACTGGGGTAGTGCCCATAAGTGGGAATTTATTTGCCACTGGGCTTCAAACGTCGTTGAAAGCAGGAACGCCTTACGCAAGTATAAGGTTTAGATCCTCATCAACAGCAAGTGTCGGATTAACACATTCATGGGCGTGTTTGTTTGACATGGACACAAATACAGTACTACGTTCATCCAATGACGATGTGACGGAGTGGTCAGGGGATACGATTCGTACTTTCAATCTTATCCCGTTCACGCCTGTTTCAGACATCGTTCATCCAGCTATCGGGTTGGTCGTTACAGTAAGTACGACCTTACCAACAATTTTTGGTACCAGCAATTCAAACGCTTTTATGTTCCCACCATACGTTGCGTTTAGATCAACACCAACATACACAACCCCACTAGCCGATAATACGGTCATAACTGGGTCAGCATGGTCGGGCCGTTTAATGGGGACCGTTTCCTAATGAATAACTTGTTATCAATCGCAGTAGGAGGTACACTTACACAATGGCTATTCTAGATACAGCAGTAGATGCAGAAGCATCCGTCGAAAAGCTTGCCACAGAAATGGGTGAAGCTGGATTCGATCCAGAAACTATTAAAATAGTTCAGCAGATGGCTGAGGTTGCCCGAAAAATCGTGAAGGCACTTGGTGAAGGGGCAGAAGCTGCTCCTGCGAGTAACCCTGATGAAGCTGCTCAGGCAGCAGAAGCCGAAGCTGCCGCCGCTGACGCGGAACAGCCCGGAACCATCAGTGAAGCAACTGACCAAATGATTGCAAACCGAAAGGGGTAAACTTTGTTTTTCAACGTGTTTCCGCAGTTTCTATTCGATGCCGACGACGGTGCAGGTACGGGAGGAGAAGCTCCACCTGAGACTGACCCCGTAGATACCGAACCTGAACCCACGCCATCCGAGGAACCCACCGAGCTTTCGTCACCGTGGGCCAATGATGTCAAGGAGGTTTTCACCGACCCCGACCAACAGGTTGCCGTAGACCAGTTCCTTCGTGAGAAGTACCAGCCTTATGTGACTAAGTTGGAACAAGAAGGGGCTGAGAATCGCAAGGCTAATAATCTATGGAACCAGCTTACCGCTGACCAGTACGGGACATTCGAGAAGATTGCTGATGAACTTTACGAGCCAGAGGTAGCAGCCCGTATCAAGGCCGCTATTGATGCTGATGAAGCGAGCAATGACGACGAGTCAGACGATAACGAACCACTGGTAGACCTTGATGATTTGCCACCGGAAGTTCGTGAGGCAGTTGAGTATCAGCGCGAACAGAAGAACCAAGCTCTGTGGAATAAAGAAATGTCGGACACTGAGGCACTTTTTGACGATGATAATGAGGACGCCCCATATAAGGGAATTAAGTTTGAGCCTGATCTGTTCTACCCATTCATCTCGGCTGCGGACGGTGATTTTGAAGCCGCTGCTGCGGGATATGCTGAGTGGGCTAAGAAAGCCAGTTCTGCGTTTGGGCTTCCCGATGAGATTACACCTCCAACACCCCCGGAAGAACAAGTGACTCCACCTACTGCTATCAATTCTGGTTCGCGTCAGGCGGCACCGCCTCCGCAGGACAAGAAGTACGACTCACTGGATGCCGCATTGGATGATTTCCTAGCAGAGGAAAACGCTCCACCTCCGGTGGTTGGTAATTCGTAATCATTCGCTAGACAGATAACAAAAAAGACCTCTACTTGCGTGGGGGTCTTTTTTGTGCTAAGTTTCAAGAAACGTAGAGGTACAGCTATCAGCCAAGGCCAACTCGTGAGTAGTACAATACCGTAACGTACAGGCTTAGACCCAAGGCGGATCGGACAATCCAATAACGACAACTCCATAAGGAGGTCACATCATGGCTGATACAGCTTCATTTAGTGCCGCGATGAAAACCAAGTTCATTGGTCCGATTCGTGACACCATCCCAAAGGGGAAGGTTCTCCTGTTTGGTAATTCCGACGGTTCAGGTCAGGGTTCAGATCAGGACTTTCAGGGAATCCTTCCATCCGCTGAAAACATTGACTTTGTGGGTAACGAGTTTCGTATCC
>CAVPLE010000066.1:0-24207 GCA_963705865.1 uncultured Holophagaceae bacterium
CCCTCAACGCCAAGGGCGACCTGCTGGCCGAGCGAATCCTCAGCCAGGGCACGGCCACCGCCACGCTCATCAGCCCCCGCGAGTTCTTCCGCGAGGCCCTGCGCTACGGGGCCAGCACCGCCCTGGCCTTCCACGACCACCCCAGCGGCGATCCCGCCCCCAGTCGCGAGGACATCCAGCTCACCCGCCGCCTCCAGGCCGCCGGCGAATCGCTCGGCGTGCCCCTGGCCGACCACCTCATCCTCGGCCACGAGCGCTACCACAGCTTCCGGGCGGCGGAGGGCTGGGACCAGCGAGGCTAGGGCTTGAAGGGCCCCTGGAGCGGCTCGCCGCAGGCGAGGTCGGCGAGGGTCTCGATGAGCACATGGACGCCGCGGTGCAGATCCTCGATCGGCACCTGTTCGTCCACGTCGTGCCCCGGATAGGGCCTGCCGGGGAACCACATGCCGAAGGCGATGGCGTGGGGCATGCGCTTGGCGTAGGTGCCGCCTCCCGAGATGGCGGGCTGATCCGCCCTCCCGGTGGCGCGGGCATAGTCGGCCATGAGGCGCTTCACCAACCGGGACTGGGGGTCGAAGGCCAGCGGCGTGTCTCCGAAGAAGCCCCCAAAGCTGAAAGTCGCGTGCCGGGCAGTGGCGAACTCGGAGACCACCTGCCGGAGGTGCGCCTCCAGCGCCGGTCCGTAGCGCTTCGGCGTCGCGCGGATGTTGAGGGTGAGCATCAGACCGCCGTCCGCGCCCGGTTTGAGGGTAGCCACGTTCACCGCGCACCGGCCCCAGAGCGCATCGGCTTCGGTGAGCCCCAGCCCGGTCCCGTACAGGTCCCTGCCCGCCTGCCGGGCGAATGCCAGGAGGTCGTCCGCCCCACCCGGCGGCAGCTCGCCGTCCAGCAGCCGCGCCAGGGCCACGAGCGCATTGCGACCCCCCTCCAGGTTGATGCCGCCATGGGCGGCCTTGCCCTGGAGCGTGATGGTCAGGGAGGCTCCGGTCCCCTCCGGCGTGAGGCTGAAGGCCGCCCGGCATCCGGGGCCCAGCGGCCGAGTCTCCAGGCGCTTCCGAAGGGCAGCCAGGGACTCCTCCCCAGCTTCCCTCCCGGCCGCGGAGGTCAGGCGGAGCACCGCCCGATCGGGAACGATGCTCGTGGCCAGGCCCGCCTCCAGGGCCGCCACGGTCCAGGGGCGCTCCGCCGTGGGGGCGGTCGGCCGCTGGGTCGCGAGGGTGAGCGAATTCCACGCCTTCTCGCCCACCACCACGGGAAAGGCGGAGTCGAGCACGAGGCTGAAGTCCGGCGGCCGGTTCGCCTTCAGGTAGTCCGTGATGTCGGTGTTGGTGCTCTCCTCGTCGCTTCCCACCAGGAGCCGGATGGTGCTGGTCCGGGCGGGGCCCGCCTCCTTCAGGGCCTTCATGGCCAGGAGGGCCTGGATCATCGGGCCCTTGTCGTCCGCGGCCCCGCGGCCAAGGACCCGCCCATCCTTCACGGTCCCTGAGAAGGGCGGGATGCTCCAGTGGTCGTCCACGGGCTGCACGTCGCCATGAACGAGGAGGCCGAGCACCGGCGCCCCTTCCCGCCCGCCCGTTGCCGGCAGGTCCACCTCCATCACTTTGCCCGTGTCCCGCACCTCAAAACCGAGATCCCCTGCGAGCTTCTGGATCCAGGCCTTCTGATCCGTCCAGGCCTTTGTGTTTCCGGCGACCGTGGGGAAGCGGATCACCTCGGACAGGAGGGGCACCATGCGGGGCGCCAGGCGGCGGTCGTAATGGTCGTGGACCGCCCGCGCCGGCTGGGCCGCCCACAGGAGAGAATGGATCATCAAGGGAAGCAGTACCCGCACCACGACCTCCGCACCGGTGATCCCCGACGATACGTGTGCAGACATAAATTTCAGCCCGGATTGACGGAATGACAACTTCCACGCCTTGAGGCGACGATCGCGCCCCGCATTCGCGGGGCGCTGAGGTGGCGGAGGGAGCGAGATTCCCTCCAGGGCCACCGCTTCGCGGCGTCCCTTCCGGTCGCACGAATCGCTGGCACGACCCTGATCGCCTGCGGCAGTCCCCCGGACTGCCTCGGCGTGGTCTACCTGCCAGCGATTCAGTGACTTCGAATCCCACTCCCCCCGCGTCTTCATCAAGGCGCCCCGCATTCGCGGGGCGCTGAGGTGGCGGAGGGAGCGAGATTCCCTCCAGGGCCACCGCTTCGCGGCGTCCCTTCCGGTCGCACGAATCGCTGGCACGACCCTGATCGCCTGCGGCAGTCCCCCGGACTGCCTCGGCGTGGTCTACCTGCCAGCGATTCAGTGACTTCGAATCCCACTCCCCCCGCGTCTTCATCAAGGCGCCCCGCATTCGCGGGGCGCTGAGGTGGCGGAGGGAGCGAGATTCGAACTCGCGGTGAGCTCACACCCACGACGGTTTTCAAGACCGTTGCCTTAAACCGCTCGGCCATCCCTCCGTGCCTCCATCTTGAAGGCTGGGCGCGGCTCTGGGCAAGAAGCCTTGTGCCGATCCGCTCCCAACGGTAATCTGGGAGACCTTGGAGAGATGCCGGAGTGGCCGATCGGGCTCGCCTGCTAAGCGAGTGTATTGGGTAAACCAGTACCGGGGGTTCGAATCCCCCTCTCTCCGCCACTGAAGCCGCCGAAAGGCGGCTTCTTTTGTGGCGGAGAGAGGGGGATTCGAAATCACAGCATCGCCGGCTTTCGTCTTGGCCCGGGGAGACAGCCCGGGGGGCTGTCGGACCCGGGACAGAAAGCCGAGCGATGCGTGCGGCCGGAGGGGACGCCGCGCAGCGGTGGCCCCGGAGGGAATCCCCCTGATCGGTCTGCCCGGATGATCGTCGAAGTCGTGGCGGAGAGAGGGGGATTCGAACCAGGAAATCCCGCACACTGGCAACCTCCCAAGGGCCTAACTGGTTTCAATCGCTTGATGGATCAGGGCTCCACCAAGAAAAAAGGGATCCATCCCCGGGCCGGCGCCGTACCATGGGGGCGTCCGATCCGCCTTTGCGTCCTTGAAGGAGGATGGCCGGTGATCTGGACGGATCTTGGTCAAGGCGTCTTTCCGGTTTTCAAGGCCCGATCGCCCGGCGATCCGGGAGTGAAAGGAGGGAGCGATGCTGGACACGCTTCGGTACAGGAGCCTCAACGGGGCCCGGGCCATCCGGCGTTGGGCTGTTCCCTACGTCGGGTCACGGCTGCGTCCCGAGGAATTCCGGCCGCTGCTCTGCTACCTCTTCACCGACTGGAAGTGCAATATCGACTGCCACTACTGCTTCCAGAACGACAACGGCCGGGAGGGGATGTCCCTGGAAACGGCCCGGTCCTCCATCGACTGGCTCAAGACCGTGGGTTGCCGGGTCCTCGCCATCATGGGCGGCGAGCCCTTGGTGCGGAAGGACTTCATCCTGGACGTGATCCGCTATGGCAGCCAGAACGGCTTCTTCGTCTACCTGCCCACCAACGGCTACCTCATGGACCCGGCCTTCATCGACGCGGCGGGCCGGGCCGGCGTCACCGCCATCAACCTGGCCGTGGATGGCGTCGCCCCGCGGAAGGGCCTGCCGAAGGCGCTGCTGGCCATCGAGCCGCAGTTCCGCTACCTCGTGGCCCAGCAGAAGAAGCACGGCTACATCGTCTTCTTCAACATCAACATCTGCGGGACGAACCTCAAAGATGTCAAGCTGCTCACCGAGATCGCCCATCAGAACGGCATCGGCACCGATTACCACCTCAACGAGGAGCCTCAGGGCATGGTCGACATCGACCACTACGCCCACCGGGAGAATGGCCTGAGCATCCGGCCCGAGCAATTCGAGGAGGTGGACGCCCTGCTGGACTGGCTCATCGAGAAGCAGGACCAGGGCTGGTGCATGGTCAACGCGCCTGAGCATCTCCGCGCCATGAAGGACCGCCTGCGCGGCAGGATCGAGCCCTGGGATTGCCGCGCCGGCCACAACGGTGCCCTGATCAAGCCGGACGGCTCCATCGCGCCCTGCTTCGACCTCATCACCCATCCCTACGACTGGGGACGCATCTGGAAGCCCGACTTCAACCCCGAGGCGCTGCGGGCTGCGAAGGAGGCCTGCCTGCCGCACTGCTCCTCCACCTGCTTCTACAACCTGGGCGCCTACTACAACCTCCGCTCCCTGCCCCGGTGGCTCGCCAAGCACGCCATGATGGGCTGACCCGCCGGCGGGGGGAACGGCTTGGAGGAATGGAGGCCGTCATGGAATGGCGTGAATGGTCGTTCAAACTGACCGGAGCCCTGGGCCTGACACATGGGCCCGTGGCGGTGACCTTCGCGGGGGCGCTGCCCGAGGGAGCGGCTCCGCCCTTGGCCAGGTACTCGGTGTGCCAGGCCCTCCGGCATGCCAGCGAGGGCACGCCCGTCACCCTCACGGCGGACACCTGCGGATGCCCCGGAGGACTGATGAACCTGGGGCTCGGCTGTCTGTCGTCCGAAGGGCAGGAGCGGCTGGCGGACTTCCTCATCCGCCGCGAGCATGTGTACGGCTCCCGGGCGGCCCTCCACCGGAGCCAGCAGACCACCCCGCCCCCGCTCGGCCTGGCCTCGCATGTCTGCTTCGCGCCGCTGTCGGCGGCGGCCTTCCGCCCCGACTTGGTGATCTTCCTGGGCCGACCCGGCTCGCTGCACCAGATCATCGGCCTGGCCGACTACTGGGAAGGCGGGGCCCTGGCCACGGACCTGGCGGGACCGGCCTGCCGAACCGGCATCACCTACCCCCTGGCCACCGGAAACCTCGGCCTCTCCCTGCTGGATTTCGGAGCGAGGAGGCTCGCGGGGTTCGACGAGGATCTGCTCCTGGTCTCGGTGCCCTTCCCTCGGATGATCGGCATCATGCATGCCCTGGACGACACCGCCTCCCAGCCGGAGACTCCGGCCGGCACCTTCGAGCGGGAGGTCGCGGCCCTGGGTCCCCTGGCGAAGGCCCACGCCTAGGAGGCGCCATGCGGGTCCTCCTGGCCGCGACGAACACCGAGCGGATCAGCATGGTGGCCCTGCCCTATGGCCTGGGCCTCGTGGCGGCGGCCTTGCGCCAGGCCGGGCACGCGGTGGCCTTCCTGGATCTCCTCGACGCCGGCGACCTCCGCGCCGCCATCGCGCAGGCCATCCGCGAGAGCGCTCCCGAGGTCATCGGCCTCTCCATCCGGAACATCGATGATCAGAACCGCCAAGAGCCCCACTTCCTGCTGGAGCAGGCCCGGCAGGTCGTGACCGCCTGCCGGGCGGCGTCACAGGCCCCCATCGTGCTGGGCGGCCCCGGCTACAGCATCTTCCCTCGGGAGACCCTGGCCTACCTGGCGGCCGACTACGGCATCCGGGGCGATGGCGAGGCAGCCTTCCCCGCCCTGCTGGAGCGCCTCCGAGACGGCCGGGATCCCGGGGACATCCCGGGCGTCCAGGTCGCCGGCGGCCGCGGGGAAACGGCCTGCGCGGCGGCCGCCGACCTGGACCGGCTCCCGCTCTGGGACGACGCGCTGGACCGACCGGCCGACCGGGAATCCCCCGAGTTCTGGGTGCCGGTGCAGTCGCGGCGAGGGTGCCCCAACGACTGCTCCTACTGCTCCACGGCCCGCATCCAGGGCCGGGCATACCGCTGCCGCTCCCCTCGGCAGGTGGTGGACGCCGTCGCCGCCCTGGCCCGGCGGGGCTATCGGCGCTTCTACTTCGTGGACAACTCCTTCAACCTCCCGGAGGCCCAGGCCCTCGCGCTCTGCCGGGGCCTCCGGGCGCTCGCCCCGGCGGTGCAGTGGCGGTGCATCCTCTACCCGCAGGGCGTCGGCGAGGACCTGGTCCGCGCCATGGCCGCCTCGGGCTGCGTCGAAGCCAGCCTGGGCTTCGAAAGCGGCTCACCGGCGATCCTCAAGGAGATGAACAAGCGCTTCTCGCCGGAGGAGGTGCGGCGCGTCTCGGACCTGCTCGCGGCCCACGGCATCCGGCGCATGGGGTTCCTGCTCCTGGGCGGCCCCGGCGAAACCCGGGAGACCGTGGAGGAGAGCCTGGCCTTCGCCCGCTCGCTGCGGCTGGACGGCCTGAGGGTCACCGTGGGCATCCGCATCTACCCGGGCACAGCCCTCGCCCGCCGGGCCGTGCGGGAGGGCGTCCTCGCAAGCGAGGAGGACCTGCTCCTCCCCCGGTTCTACCTCGCGCCTGGACTGGAACCCTGGCTCCAGGCCAGGGTGGCGGCTGCGGGCTTCTAGGATCGTCAGCCCTTCTTGTGGGTGTGGACCTTCGCGAACATCGCGTCGGTCACGGGAGCGACCTTCTTCTTGCCGTGGCAGGTGGCGCACTGAGCCTTGTCCGGCATGATGAGGCCCGCCTTCTTCGCGGCGGCGGGATCCCTCATGACCCGGATGCCTTTGTACTCGCTGCCGGGGCCGTGGCAGCCTTCGCAGTCCAGCGCGGGCTTCAGCTTGGCGTGCGGCGACGCGCTCCAGGAGTCGAACTGCATCTTGTGGCACATCTTGCAGGACGCAGCGCCGATGCGAGTCGGAGCCGCACCCGAGATGGCGCAGGCGATGAGCGCCACCACCACAGGACGGATCAGTACCATGGCTTCCTCCTTGGAAGAGATCTCCACGCTACGCGCCTGCGCCAGATTCTTCACCCGACCACCAGGTCAGGCATGGCCCAGGCCCATGGGCCAGACTAGACTGGCGTGAGAACCATCACCTGCTGGAGCGCTCATGCACGTTCGTCCGATCCTGGCTGCACTGGTTTCCTTGGGATTGACGCTGGCCTGCGGGGGGGAGCCTCCTCCCGCGCCACGCCCGCTCCGGCTGGGAACCTGGCGATCCGCCTCGGTTCCGACAGCTTTCCGGGCTACACCCAGGCGGTCGTGAGCCTGGAGAAGGTGGAGGCCACCTCCGACGGCGCCAACTGGGTGCTGCTCGGCAACGTCAAGACCACGGTGGACCTCATGGCGCTGCAGAACGGCCACAGCGCCGTGATCCTTCCGGCCACGTCGGTGAGGGCTGCGACCTACACTCAGTTCCGCCTCACCTGGGCCACCGTGAACTACCAGTCCGCCATCAACCAGCCGGCCTACGTGGTCCCCGGTGGCGGCGTCGGCCAGCTGCTCGCCATGCCCACCACCACCGTGGTGCAAGGTCCAGCCTCCGTCCAGGCCGGCGGAAACGTCACGGCCCAGATCATGTTCAGCGGCCAGCAGGCGGTCCAGTCCCGGGCCACCGGGGCCTATACCTTCCAGTCCACCGGGCGGGTCTTCGATCTGGCAGCCTCCGCCACCCTCGCGGGCCACGCTGCCGATAGCGCCACACCCCTGGCGGGCGTGGAGGTCTTCGCGGAAACCGTGGACGGCACCGGGCTGGCCACCGTGCAGCGGCGGGCCTTCACAGATGGCTCGGGGAATTTCACCCTGGAGGGCCTGCCCACGGGCGTCCTCTATTTCGTGGCCGCCCAGCCGGCGGGCGCCTCTTCCTCCTATGCCGCCGTGGCCTCGACGCCCGTGGATGCCACCGCCGCCACCGCCTACGCCGCCGACCTGGCCTTCAGCACCCCGCAGACCCCGGGTTCGCTCACCCTCACCATCACGCCTGCCTCGACCTCGACCCAGGGCACCTGGGGGGAACTGCGCCAGGCGCTTCCCACGGGCACCGTCGGATCCCAGATCCTCATCGTCCGGTCCCAGACCGTGGCCACGGGCCTCACCCAGGACCAGGCGGGCTTCCTGGGCCTGGCCCCTGGCATCTACGGGGTCACGACCCAGCGCGGCACATCGGGGGGAACTCCGGTGGCGGGCGCCGGAACCCAGGTGCAGGTCAGCGCGGGCGGGACCACCACGGCCACCGTGGCCTACCCCTGAATGGGAAGCGCCCGCCATGGGCGGGCGCTTCCGGTCTTTCAGGCATCGGGTTATCCGACGATCTTCTTCATCCAGCCATGGGTATCGGGGGTGAGGCCGTGCTGGAGGTTGAGGAGGGTCTCGCGCAGCTTGGCGGCCACCGGGCCGGTCTCGCCATGGTTCACGAGCCATTCACCCCGCTTGGACTTCACCTGCCCCACGGGCGTGATGACAGCGGCGGTGCCGCAGGCGAAGGTCTCGGTCATGCGGCCTTCGGCGACGGCGGCCTTCCACTCCGCCACGCTGATCTTCCGCTCCTCCGCCCGGTAGCCCAGCTCGCGGGCCAGCTGCAGAAGGCTGTCGCGGGTGATGCCGGGCAGCAGGGTGCCGGTGAGCTCGGGCGTGACGACCACGGTCTCGCCCTTCTCCTGGTAGACGAAGAAGATGTTCATGCCACCCATCTCCTCGATGTACTCCCGGTGGATGGCGTCCAGCCACACCACCTGATCGCAGCCCTCGCCCTTGGCCTGGCGCTGGGCCACGAGGCTGGCGGCATAGTTGCCCGCGCACTTGGCGAAGCCGGTGCCGCCGGGGGCGGCGCGGACGTAGTCATCGGAGATCCACACGGTCACGGGCTTCACGCCGCCGGAGAAGTAGGCGCCGCTGGGGCTGGCCATGAGGATGAAAAGGTACTCGCTGCTGGCATGGACGCCCAGCGCGGGTTCGGTGCCGATCATGAGGGGGCGCATGTAGAGGCTCTCACCCACGGCGCCGGGCACCCAGGCCTGGTCCTGCGTGATCAGGGCCCTGGCGGCTTCGAGGAAGCGCGCCTCGGGCAGCTCGGGCATGGCCAGCCGCTCGGCGGACTTCGCGAACCGGCGGGCGTTGGCTTCGGGCCGGAAGGACGCGACGCTGCCATCCTTCTGCTTGTAGGCCTTGAAGCCCTCGAAGATGGCCTGGCCGTAGTGCAGCACGGAGGAGGCCGGCGACATCTCGATGGGACCGTAGGCCTTCAGCACGCCCTTGCCCCAGCCTTCGCCCTCCTTGTAGGGGATCACCACCATGTGGTCGGTGAACACCTGACCGAAGCGGGGATTGGTCATGAACTTCGCGCGTTCCTCGGGGCTGGCGGCGTGGTCCGAGGGGCGGATCTCGAGGGTGGAGGTAGGCATCGCGGGATTCACAGGCACTCCTTGAAGATGGAAGGTCAGGCCCGGCGGACCAGGTGCCCGAGCCGCGCGATGGCCTCCCGGGTGGTCGCAGGGTCGTGCGTGGAGAAATTCAGGCGGAGGCAGTTGGTACCTCGGCCGTCGGCGAAGAAGAGCGGGCCCGGCGCGAAGCCGATGCCGTGCTGCAGGGCGTCCCGGTGCAGGTCCAGGGCGGAGAAGCCTTCGGGCATCACCACCCACAGGTGCATGCCGCCCTTGGGCTCGGAGACCTGGGTACCCGGGGGGAAGTGCTCGGCCAGGGCCTCCACCATGGCATCGCGGCGCTCTTTCAGGGCGCGGCGGAGGCGGGCCAGATGGCGCCGGAAGCCGCCGGTATCGAGGAACCGGGCCACCACCGCCTGCAGGAGGGGTGGCTGACCGATGGTCTGCACTTCCTGGATGAGCGCCATGCGCCGCAGCAGGTCGTCCTTCGCGATGAGGTAGCCCAGGCGCAGACCCGCCGCCAGGGACTTGGAGAAGCTCCCCAGGTGGATGACGTTGTCGGCCCCCTCCAGGCGCCGGTAAGGCGGGAGGGAGTTGCCGGTGAAGCGCAGATCGCCATAGGCGGAATCCGTCACCACGATCACGCCATGGGTCCGGGCGACGGCCAGCACTCGTTCCCGGCGGGCCTTGGACTGGGTCATGCCCGTGGGATTGTGGAAGCTGGGCACCGTGAAGAGCAGCTTGGCCTCGCTGCGCTGGAGGGCCGAGGCCAGGCGATCGGGATCCAGCCCCTGGCGATCCACCGGCACGGGCACCGCCTCCCGGCCCAGGGCCCGGATCATGGCCAGGATGCCCACGTAGCAGGGGCTTTCCACCAGCACCCGGTCGCCGGGCACGGTGAAGGATTCCAGGGCCAGGGCCAGCCCCGACTGGGCTCCGGGCAGGGAGCGGATGCCCCAGCCCTCGTCAATGGGTTCGCCTTCGGAGGCGAGCCAGCGGCTGACGGCCTCGAGGTAAGGCGGATGGCCCGCCGGGGCGGAGTAGACCCAGGCCTCGGAGCCCAGCTCCTTGAGCACCTGGGTGGTGATCCGGCGCAGCTGCTCGCCTGGCAGCAGGTCGGACGGGATGAAGCCGGCGGAGAAGCTCACCAGGTGGCGATCCTGGACCCGCTCCAGGGTTTCACCCAGCCACGAGCCCAGCTCGCCGTCGTGGACCAGCAGGGGAGAGCCCTCGAACGGGAAATCACTGCTGGCCCGCAAACCCGGCGCTTCGGGCAACCGGGGCGCGACGAAACTGCCCCTGCCCTGCACGGTCTGGATCCAGCCCGTGCGCTTCAGGCCTGCCAGGGCCTTCAGCACCGTCAGGCGGTGGACGCCCCAACGCTGGGCCAGTTCCGGCACCGCCGGCAATCGGGATCCCGGCCGCCACTCGCCTTCCTGAATCAACCCCCGCAGCCTCCGTTGCAGCTGCAGATACAAGGGGCTGGACGCGCCCGGGTCGAGGGTGGGATCGAGAACCATCCCCATCAGGATCGGTCATTCCCCATCGAAAAACGACGAAATTCACAGTCCGGAACAGACCATTACCTGGGGTCGCGACCGATCGGACCATCTCCCAGACCACCCTAGACCACCACCGAGGCTCAACCATCACCTTTCCCGGGCATCCATAATGGTGAACCGGAGGTTCCATGCGCCGCCTTGCCCTGTCCGCCGCCTTGTTGCCCGTCCTACTCCTCGCCGCCTGTACCGGCTACAGCGTGAACTACGACTACGATGTGACCGCGTCGTTCGGCCGGTACAAGACGTTCGACTACTACACCTCCAAGAAGGGCACCGGCGGCACCACCAACCTCATGGACAAGCGCGTGCGCGCGGCGGTCGAGAAGGAACTCCAAGCCAAAGGTTTCGTCATGGAGACCAAGGCGGATCCGGACTTCCTCGTGACCTACTACCCCGTCGTCCATGAGCGCAGGTACCGCACGACCACCCACATGGGCTGGGGCTGGGGTTGGGGCTACCAGCCCTTCTACGGGGGCGTGGGCACCAGCATGAGCGAGGTGCACAGCTATCAGGAAGGCACCATCGTCATCGAGATCGTGGACTTCAAGTCCAACCAGATGATCTGGCAGGGGGCCGCCGCCGGCGCGCTCACGGGCCTGAACAACCCAGAGGACGCCGACGAGGTGGTGCCCCGGGCCGTCCACGACATCCTGGCCAAGTTCCCGCCACGCTAGATTCTGATCAACCCGAGATCCGCTTCGTGTGCCGGAAGAGGTCGTCCGGGTCATAGGCCCGCTTGATGGCCGCCAGCCGGTCCAGGGTGGACCGGCCATAGGCGGCTTCAATGCGATCCGCGCCCTCCTCCTCCGTGAGGAAGTTGACGTAGGCGCCCCCGGTCGAACCGGCTCGCGCGGCTTCGAAGCAATCCCGGGCCCACTGGATGTTGGCCGCGTCGTCCTCCGGCCGCTCCCAGGCGCTGGCGATGTTGAGCACATAGGCGGCGTCCCGGTTCCCCGCGGGCGAGTGGCCGGCGGGCAGCTCGTTCAGTGCCCCCTCGAGATGGAACAGGAAGAACGCGGAGTGGGGCGACACCAGGCGCCCGGCGTGCGCCACCGCGAGGTCGATGAGTTCCGGGCTGATGCCGGGCAGGTAGTGGGATTTCCAGTAGTAGCGGCGGCCCTTGGGCTGGGTGGCGTCCAGGAGGCTCTGCATCTGCGTGTAGGGCCGACGGGTCACCGTATCGGCGATGGGGTTCCCCACCCGGCGCATGTCGCAGGTCCAGCCGTAGCGGCGCGTGAGGTAGCCGAAGCCCCCGCCCACGGTGAGCCCGGCGATGCCCGTGGCCGACACGAACCCGAGGACCGTGGCCAGTCCGTGCGCCTGGGTCTCGCGGTCCAGGTCGCCCAGCGTGCAGCCGGCCTGGGCCCGGGCCACCCGCGCCCCGGGATCCACCCACACGCCTCGCAGTACCGAGAGGTCGATCATGAGCCCGCCTTCGCAGACTGCCAGCCCGGCGATGTTGTGCCCGCCGCCCCGCACCGACAGCAGGAGCCCATGCTGGCGGGCGAACCGGACCGCCTGGGCGACGTCCGCCGTGCCTGTGTACCGGGCGATGAGGCCTGGCCGGCGATCGATCATCCCGTTCCAGATCCGCCGCGTGTCCTCGTAGCCCTCGTCCCCGGGGGCCAGCACGGCCCCGCTGAACGCGGCGCGGAACGCCTGGACCGCCTCGGGCGGGAGGTCCACTTTCCCGCCATCCATTCCGGTGAGCTGGATCGCCATGTTCTTCCTCCTTGCTGGGAATTGGACCGGTTTTTTCCATATGATGCCATCCAGGCCCAAGGCGTTGCCTCCACCGACCGCTAGGGTGAATTGGGCCAGATGGGGCTTCCCCTAGGACAAAACCGCCTTCGACGCGCTCGGAAACCTTCCCGGGGGCGTAAACTGGAAACCCTCTAGGAGGAGTTCTCATGGCCAAGGTCACCCTCAAAGGCAATCCCCTCAACACCGCCGGCGATCTACCGAAGGTGGGTTCCGCGGCACCGGCCTTCACCCTGGTGCGCACGGACCTCTCGGAAGTCTCTGCCAAGGACCTCGCCGGCCAGCGGGTGGTGCTGAACATCTTCCCCAGCCTGGACACACCGACCTGCGCGGCCAGCGTGCGCAAGTTCAACGCCCGCGCCAACGAGAAGCCGAACACGACCATCCTCTGCGTGAGCGCGGACCTGCCCTTCGCGCAGAAGCGTTTCTGCGGCGCCGAAGGTCTCGACAACGTGGTGCCCGCCTCCGTCTTCCGCACCCCCGATTTCGGGAAGGCCTATGGCGTGACCCTGGTGGACGGCCCCATGAAGGGCCTGCTGGCCCGCGCCGTGGTGGTGGTGGATGGCGCTGGCAAGGTGGTCCACACGGAGCTGGTGCCTGAGATCGCCCAGGAGCCCGACTACAACGCGGCGCTGGCGGTGCTTTAGAGCAGCTGTCAGCTATCAGCTGTCGGCTGTCAGTCGCTGGAGATGAGCGGCCCTTCGGGGCCGCTTGTCATTCCACCCGGAAGGCAGCGGCGGAGCTCTTGAGGGACTGCGCGACGCTCACCAGGTCCCGGGTGGTGATGGCCAGTTCTGGGGCGGTGTTGGCGACCCGCGCGGTCTGGCTCTGGAGGGTCCGCACCAGCTCGTTGAGGTGGGCGCTCACGGCGTTGAAGGTTTCGGTCATACGGCCGGTCTCGTCGAAGCTGTGGACGGGAAGCTGGATGCTCAGATCGCCCTGCTGCAGGCGGGCCATGCCATCCGCCAGCGCCTGGATGGGCTCCGCCAACAGATCCTGGCTCATCCGATCCTGCACCCCCTTCAGGGCCAGGAGCTCTTCGGAGGTCACCCGGGCCCAGGCCTCTGGATCCTCGATCACACGCCCGGCCTGGACCAGGTCGCGCATGCGCTGCAGCTCAGCGCTGAAGGGCCCGGCCAGGGCCTTGCGGTAGTCCTCGCGCACGGCTTCGGGGCCTGGAGGGTTCCTTCGCTGCCAAGGAAGAGGGCCGTCCCCGCGGATTCCGCCTGCAGGGCGTGGACCACATTTCCCACTCATACCCATTCGCGTTCAATCGTAAAAGAGTCCACCACGGAGGCACAGAGCATGGGCACACGGTAGGCGGCGGGCCAGGATGTCCCAAAAGGATCCGGGCCCGCCGCCTACCGTGGCTTCCGGCTTGGCCGGAAGCGGCCTTCGGCCTGCCCATGACGGAGGATCACCGAGGCCTCCGTGCCTCCTCTGTGGCCTCGGTGTCTCCGTGGTGGATCTCTATCTTTGAACGCTACCTGGTATCACTCGTACCGCAGGGCGTCGATCACGTTCAGCTTGGCCGCCTTCACCGCCGGCAGGAAGCCCGCCGCCACACCCACCAGGCCGGAGAAGCCCAGGCCCAAGGCCACGGCCCAGGATTCCGTCACGGCGGGAATCTGGAACTTCTGGAGGATGAACACGGCGGAGTAGGCGAACCCGATGCCGATGATGCCGCCCAGCACGGAGAGCACGATGGCCTCGACCAGGAACTGCCAGAGGATGCTGTGCTGGGTGGCGCCCAGGGCGCGGCGGATGCCGATCTCCCGGGTGCGTTCCGTGACGCTCACCAGCATGATGTTGGAGATGCCGATGCCGCCCACCACCAGGGAGATGCTGGCGGCCACGGCCAGCAGGGCCGTGAGGATGCCCGCCTGTTGAGTCTGCATCTGCACGATGTCGTCCTGCTTGCGGATCTGGAACGGATTGTCGTCCCTGGGTGCCACCTTCATGCGCTGGCGCAGGAGGGCCGTGATCTCGGCCTCGGCCAGTTCGGCCTTGCCCTCCTGGGCGCTGACCATGATGCGCTGGATCTTGTCACGGCCCATGATCTTGCGCATGACCGTGGTGTAGGGCGCCACGATGAGGTCGTCCTGGTCGCCCCACATGCCGGCGCCCTTCTTCTCGAGGACGCCCACCACCTGGAAGGGCAGCGGGCCCACCCGCACGGTCAGGCCCACGGGATCCTCCCCGTTGGGGAAGAGATTGTCCTTCACCGTCTGGCCGATGACGCAGACCTTGGCCATGCCACGGACCTCGGTGTCAGTGAAGAACCGGCCGTTCTCCACCTCCCAGCCGCGGATCTGGAGGAACTCGGGGCCGGTGCCCTGGATCTGGGTCACGTAGTTGCTGTTCTGGTAGATGATGGGCCGCGTGGTCTGGACTTGGGCCGTGGCGGCCACGACGCTGCTCTGCATAAGTTCCTGCTGGATCAGGGGCGGATCGCTTTCCAGCAGGGTGTCCGCGCTGCCCATGGCGGAGGGACCGAAGCGGTTCCCCGCGCTGCCCGGGAAGATGGTCAGCATGTTGGAGCCCATGTTCTGGATGAGCGCGATGGAGGCGCGCTTCGAGCCCTCACCGATGCCGATCATGGCGATGACCGCCCCCACGCCCACGATGATGCCGAGCATGGTCAGAAACGCGCGCATCTTGTTCCGCGTGATGGCGAAAAGGGCAAGTTTCAGGAACTCCAGGAATCGCATGGACCCCCCGGCTAGCGCCGTCCCCCGGTCGCGCCAGTGGGCGCGCCATTGACCTGCTTGGTGTTTTCCACGCCGATCAGGACCTGTAGGCCCTCCTGCAGCCCTTCGCCCGTGACCTCCGTGTATTGGCCGTCGGTGATGCCGCCCTTGACCACCAGGGCCTTGGGCTTGCCGTTCTCCAGCACCCAGACGCGGTCATCCGGCCGGCCCACCATGCCGCCCTTGCTGCCGGTGGTGCTCTGGGTGCCGTGCCGGGGACCCCCCATCATCATGGGCTGGCCCAACCGGGGGCCTTCGGCCTTCTTCTCTTCCTTGATGAAGGCTGCGGGATTGAAGCGCAGCGCCGAATTGGGCACGCGGAGCACGTCCTTGCGCTGGTTGGTGATGATGGTGACGTTGGCGGTCATGCCGGAACGCAAGGCCAGGGTGCCCGTGAACTTGGGGCCGCCGAGCTGGCTGGCGCCGCCGGGAATCCGCGCCAGCAGCTTCGGGTCGCCGGCGGGGGCCGAAGCCTTCGCAGCCGCGCCTCTGGCTCCACCGGGAAGCCCCTGGACCTGGCCGGCCTGGCGCTCCTTGAACCGCTTCAGGAACTGCTCCTTGGTGACGCCCTGGGCCGCCATGCGGTCCTTCACTCGTTCCCAGGCCTTCTCGGGATCCGGGGCGGTCTCACGGCCGGGGCCGCCCTGCCCTGCGCCGGCCGTGCCCTTGCCACCCTCATCAGGGCCGGGCAGCGGCTCATTGGGCACGATCATCTCCACCACATAGTTCACGACATTCTGCGTGGTGATCGGCTCCTGGCGGACCAGGCTCACGGTGGCCGCGAACTGCTTATCGGGCAGGCTGTCCACCGTGAACAGCGCAGGCTGGCCCACCTGCACTTCGTCGATATCCGATTCGCCGATGGAGACCTGGACCTTCATCTTGGAAAGATCCTGGGCGATCTGGAACAGATTGGGGGTGCTGAAGCTGGCCGCCACGGTCTGACCCACGTCGGCGAGACGGGAGATCACCACGCCGTCCACCGGCGCCGTGATGTCGCAGTACCCCCGATTGGCTTTGGCCCGGTTCAGGGTGGCCCTGGCGGACTCCAGGTTGCCCTTGGCATTCTTGAGGGCCGTGTCCTTGGTATCGAGATCCTGGGCAGCCAGGAGCTTATTCTCCGCCAGCCGCTTGCTGCGGTCGAAGTCGGCCTGGGCGAAATCATAGGCGGCCTGGGCCCGGAGCAGGCTCGCCTGGGCGTCCTGGAGTTGGGTATCCGACACGGTGGGATCGATCTGGGCGATGAGCTGGCCCTTCTTCACGATGCTGTTGTAGTCCACGTAGAGGGCCGAGATCACGCCCGACACCTGGGTGCCCACGGCCACTTGCACCACCGGACTCACAGCCCCGGTGGCATTGATGCGCTGGGTGATGTTGCCCTTGTCCACCTTGGCCAGGCGCCACTTCACCTCATCCTTGGGCCGGTTGAACAGGTAGCCGGTGCCACCCGCCACCACCACGACGCCGAGGCCAAGACCGATCCAGGTATTCCGCTTCATGACGCCGCGCTCCGCTTCTCAAGGGGCCGGGCGGGGCCCAGCCTTCTACCTTCGCATAACGATGTATGGACCACCATACAAGGTTCCCGGTTGAGGCGGAAATCGTGGAATCTACCGGAGCAGACCCAGGCCTTCGTTCAGGGCCCGCTTGGCGAAGCCATCCACCAGGGCGTACTGGAGGAACCCGCCCGCCAGGACGATGACGGCGCAGACCAGCACGGCCGCACCCGCCAGGGGGGCGTGGACCGCTGGGCGGTCCGAGGCGAGGCGCTCCGCCTCGGCGCTGGGGGCCTGGAGGAAGAGGGCCACCAGGAGGCGCAGGTAGTAATAGGCGGACACCAGACTCGCCAGCACGCCCAGGATGGCCAGGCCCACATGGCCGGTGCCCACCAGCTCGCGGAAGATCATGTACTTGCCGTAGAACCCGCCCAAAGGCGGGATCCCCGCCAGGCTCAGCATGAAGACGGCGGCGGCGAAGCCCATGGCCGGACGCTTCCAGCCCAGGCCGCGCAGATCCTCGAAAGTGGTGTGCTCGCCCACCAGGCCGAAGGCGGTCAGCAGGCCGAAGGCGCCCATGTTCATGGCCAGGTAGATCACCAGGTAGAACAGCACGCCTGTGTAGGCCGCCGGGGTGCCGGCCACGAAGCCCAGCAGGAGGTAACCCGCGTGGCTGATGCTGGAGTAGGCCAGCATGCGCTTCACATTGGACTGGACCAGGGCCGTGAGGTTGCCGAGCACCAGCGTCGCGACGGCCAGCACGGCCACCACCGCCTGCAGCTTCACCCCCACGGCGCCCATCGGGGCGAAGCTGCCGGGGAAGACGCGCAGCAGGGCGATGAAGGCGACTCCCTTGGTGGCCACGGACATGAAGCCGGCGATGGGATGGGGCGACGCCTCGTAGGCGTCCGGCGTCCACTGGTGGAAGGGCACGGCGGAAACCTTGAAGAGGAAGCCGAGCAGCATCAGGGCGGCGCCCACCAGCACCAGGGGGTCGCTGGCGAGCCCCTGGACCGTGAGGATGGAGGCCGCGGCGGCCAAGTCGAACGTCCCGCTCAGGCCGTAGATGAGCACCCCGCCCATGAGGAAGCAGCTGGAGGCCACGGCGCCCGTGAGGAAGTACTTCATGCCCCCTTCGGCGCTCTCGGAGCGGGCACGCACGGTGCCGACCAGGGCGTAGAGGGGAATGCTGAACAGCTCCAGGCCCAGAAAGAGCGTCACGAAGTGGGTGGTGGAGGCGAAGAGCATCATGCCCACCACCGAGAAGAGCAGCAGCGCGAGGGTCTCGCCCTTCACCCAGCCTTCCTGGTGGAAGTGATCCCAGCTCTGGAGGATGGTGAGGGCCGCGGCCACCATCACGAAGATCCCCGTGAATTGGGCCAGGCGATCCATGTGCAGCTGGAAGAAGGCGGGCTGGGACCCGGTCTTCCAGAGATCCGTCAGATACCAGAAGCTGCCGGCGACGGCCAGCAGGGCCGTGCCGTACATGGCGCCGCGGATCCACTTGGTGGTGGCCTGATCCTTGTCGAGGGACATGAGGGGGATCAGGCAGGCGCCGAGGGCTGGGAGGAGCAGCGGCAGCAGCGCCGCCCACTGGCTGGGGGTGAGGCTCATCAGTGCACCTCGTGGGCGGCGGAGGATTCAGGAGCCGCGGAAGCTTCATGGGCTTGGGCCCCGGCGGGTGCAGGGGCTTCATGGACAGCCGGCCTCAGGACGAAAGTCCGGGGCGCCGGGGCCTTGATCTCCTGGAGCAGAGCGGTCACGGGGGCCTCGCTGGCGGCCACGAAGGTCTTCGGATGGACGCCCATCCAGACGATGAGCACCACCAGGGGCAGCATCACCGCGATCTCGCGGGCATTCAGATCACTGTGCAGATGGTGGGTGCCGCTGTCCTCATCCTTGTTCTCGGGGCCCCAGAAGACCCGCATGAACATCCACAGCATGTAGACCGCGCCCAACAGCACCCCGGACGTGGCCAGGACGGCATAGAGGCGGCCCCAGCCGAAGCCGGAGAGGAAGGTGCCGTTGAGGATCCAGAATTCGCCCACGAAGCCGTTGGTGAGGGGTAGGCCGATGGAGCTGAGGGTGACGATCATGAAGAACGTGGTGAAGATGGGCATCTTCACGGCGACGCCGCCGAAGTCGGCGATCATGCGCGTATGCGCCCTGTCGTAGAGCATGCCCACCAGGAGGAAGAGCGCGCCGGTGCTGATGCCGTGGTTCAGCATCTGGAGCATGGCGCCCTGGGTGCCGATGACGGTCATGGAGGCCAACCCCAGCATCACGAAGCCCATGTGGCTCACGGAGGAGTAGGCCACCAACTTCTTGATGTCGCGCTGGACCATGGCCACCAGGGCCCCATAGACGATGGCGATGACGCTCAGCAGGGCGATGGGCTTGGCATAGTGCATCGCCGCCTGGGGGAACATGGGGATGGCGAAGCGGATGAAGCCGTATCCGCCCAGCTTCAGCAGCACGCCGGCGAGGATGACGGAACCCGCCGTGGGCGCCTGCACGTGGGCGTCCGGAAGCCAGGTGTGCAGCGGGAAGAGCGGCACCTTGATGGCGAAGGCCACGGCGAAGGCGATGAACAGCCAGCTCTGCACACTGAACGGCAGCGCCGAGGCGGCCTGGGCCATCACGGCGGGGTTGAAGCCCCCGGCCTTGTTGGCCAGGTAGAGCAGCGCCACCAGCCACAGGAGCGAGCCGCTCAGAGTGTAGAGGAAGAACTTGTTGGCCGCGTAGCGGCGCTCGTCACCACCCCACACCCCGATCATGAAGTACATCGGGATCAGCATGGCCTCCCAGAAGATGTAGAACACGAACAGGTCCTGGGCCACCAGGGCGCCCAGCATGCCCGTCTCCAGCAGTAGGAACAGCGCCGCGAAGGTGCCGAGGCGATCCTTGAGGCTGTTCCAGGTGCCGAGCATGGTGAGGGGCACCAGGAAGGTGGTGAGGAGCACCAGCCAGAGGTTCAGGCCGTCCACCGCCAGGGCGTAGTCAACCGGCAGGCCCACCAAAGTGAACCAGGGGGCGCGTTCCACCAGGACCATCCCGCCCGCGGCCGGGTTGTGACCCAGCAGCCAGGCCAGGCTCAGGACGAAGATGGCCAGGGCACCCAGGAAGCCGAGCAGCCGCGAGAGCTTGCCGAGCGAATGCGGCAAAGCCATCAGCACGAACCCCAGCAGGGTCGGCGCGAAGACCAGGAAGGTGAGGGGATGGAGGTTCAGCCAGGTCATCGCCCCACCTACTTCAGGAAGACATAGAGGAGGATCGCGGCCCCCAGCGCCATGCTGAGCGCGTAGTTGCGCACCCGGCCGGTCTGGAACAGGGCGGTGAAGTCCCCGAAGACCCGGGCCAGCGCGCCCGGCAGGTTCACGCCCAGACCGTCGATGATGATCACGTCGAACAGCTTCCACATGAGGTTGCCGAACCAGCGGATGGGCCGGAGCAGGTAGAGCTCCACGCCTTCATCCACGTAGTACTTGTTCACCAGCAGGTCGTGGAGGAAGGGGTGCTTCTCCGCGAACGCGAGCTCCCAGGCGGGTCCGGTCTTGTACTTGAGCCAACCCAGGAGGCCGAATGCCAGGCCCAGGGTCGTGGAGACGACCGCCAGCAGCACGGCCGGGCCCTCGTGGTGGCCGTGGGCGGCGTGAGTCTGGCCAAAGGTCAGGGCGGGCTTCAGCCATTCGCCGATGTTGAAGTGGCCGCCGAAGGCCTCGGGCACGCCCCAGAAGCCCCAGAACAGCGAGCCCACGGCCAGCACCATCAGCGGTACCGTCATGGACAGCGGGCTTTCGTGCGCGTGCTCGTAGGCATGCTTGTCGCGCGGCTCGCCCCAGAAGGCCAGGGCCATGAGGCGCCACATGTAGAAGCTCGTGCAGCAGGCGGCGACCACGCCGACCACCCACAGGGCCGGGGACTTCAGGTAGGCCAGATAGAGGATCTCGTCCTTGCTGAAGAAGCCGGAGGTGCCGGGGAACCCCATGATGGCGACCGTGCCGGCCACCATGGTGATGAAGGTGATCTTCGTCTTGTTCTTCAGGCCACCCATCTTGAAGAGGTCCTGCTCATGGTGCATGGCGGTGATCGCGCTGCCAGCGCCGAGGAAGAGGAGGGCCTTGAACCAGGCGTGGGTGAAGACGTGGAAGAAGCCCGCCGAGAAACCCGCCGCGCCCAGCCCCAGGAACATGTAGCCCAGCTGGGAGACGGTGGAATAGGCCAGCACCTTCTTGATGTCGCGCTGGAAGAGGCCGATGGTGGCGGCGAAGAGGGCCGTGGCCGCGCCCACCCAGGCCACCACGGTCAAGGTGGTGGGCGTCAGGGTGTAGACCGGCGCCAGGCGGCAGATCATGTAGATGCCGCTCGTCACCATGGTGGCCGCGTGGATGAGGGCGCTGACCGGGGTCGGGCCCGCCATGGCGTCCGGCAGCCACAGGTAGAGGGGCAGCTGGGCGCTCTTGCCCGTGGCGCCCACGAAGAGCATCAGGGTGGCGAAGGTGAGGATGCCGAAGCTCGCCTCGGGAGCCAGATGGCCGGCCTGGATGAGGATGTCGGAGATCGTCAGGGTGCCGAAGCTGGCGAAGAGCACCAGCATGCCGATGGATACGCCCAGGTCGCCCACGCGGTTGAAGAGGAAGGCCTTGAGGCCCGCCTGGGGCGCGAAATCCGTCTCGAAGTAGTAGCCGATGAGCAGGTAGGAACAAAGCCCCACCCCTTCCCAGCCCACGAACATCAGCGGCAGGCTTGAGCCCAGCACCAGCGTGAGCATGAAGAACACGAACAGGTTCATGTAGCTGAAGAACCGCGCGTAGCCCTCTTCCGCATGCATGTAGCCCACGGAATAGAGGTGGATGAGGCACCCGATGCCGGTGACCACCAGCATCATGGTGCCGCTGAGGGGATCGATCACCATGCCGAAGGGGACGGCCATGGACCCGGTCACCATCCAGTCGCCGTAGTTCAGCACCAGGCGATGGTCGGGCAGGGCCTTCATGGCGAAGAAGGCCGAGACGGCCAGCAGCAGCGAAGCGAAGACCACACCCACGCCCGCGACGGTGACGGCGCCCTTGCCCAGGCGCTTGCCCAGGAGGCCGTTGAAGGCCGCGCCCAGCAGGGGGAGGATCGGAATGAGCCAGTAGTACTTGTTCATCGCATCCTCACTGCTTCAGGCTGGTGGCCCGGTCCGAGTCCGTGGTGTCCCGGTGACGGTAGAGGCCGATGACCAGCGCCAAGCCGATGGCCGCCTCGCAGGCGGCCACGGCGATGATGAAGAGGTAGAACACCATGGCCTGGGCATCGCCTCCATGGAAGCGGGCAAAGGCCAGCAGCGCCACGTTGGCGGCGTTGAGCATCAGCTCCACGCCCATGAACTGCAGCAAGAGGGTGCGGCGCAGGAGCACCGTGGCCAACCCCAGGCCGAAGAGCAGGAGGGCCACCACCAGGTATCCCTGGAGGCCGCCGTGGAGGATCGCATCCATGCCGGTCATCGTGGGCTCCTCACAGGTTCCGTTTTGTCAGCGCCACGGCGCCGACCATCGCGGCCAGCAGCACCAGGCCCGCCACCTCGAAGCCCAGCAGATGATCCGCGAAGAGTGTGGTGCCTACCTTCTGCAGGGTCATGGCCTGGGGCATCTCGGCCCCCTTCACCGCCAGAACCTTCAGGCCACTGGAGCCCAGCACCAGCTTCACGGCACCGACGGCCAGGGCCGCGATCAGGGCCACGGACAGCCACCGCTGGACGGGATGGGAGGCCTGGGCCTTCTCCTCCTCGTGACTGTTCAACATCATGATCACGAAGAGGACGAGCACCATGATCGCGCCGGTGTAGACGATGATCTGGAGCGCCGCGGCGACCGGGTTGCCCAGCAGCACGAAGAGGCCCGCCACGCCGAAGAAGGCTGCCACCATGCACAGGCCCGCCACGACGACGTTCTTCTGCAGCAGCATCCCCAGGGCGCCCAGGAGGGTGATGAGGGCAAAGGTGATGAACATGGCCGCTCCCTTACAACGCGATCGTGCGGCGCGGCACGGAGGGGGTGGGATCCTGGGAGATGCTTTCCTTGCCGTCGGCCTTGGTGTAGGTGTTCATCAGATCCCACTTGCCGTACTGCATGGACAACCGGTCGTAGGCCGCCACTTCATAGTCCTTGCGGAGCCAGATGGCATCCTTGGGACAGGCCTCCTCGCACATGCCGCAGTAGATGCAACGGAGCATGTCGATGCTGAACTTGGCCGGCCGCTTCTCCTCGAAGCCCTGGGTGATGTTGAGATCGCTGAATTCCTCCGCCTCGATGCTGATGCACCGGGCCGGGCAGGCCTCCTGGCACATGAAGCATGCCACGCACTTGATGGCGCCGTCCTCGAACCGTTTCAGCTCGTGGAGCCCGCGATAGCCGGCGGGCATCTCCTTTTTCATGTCCGGGTACTGGATCGTGAAGCGCTTCGCGGTGGGCGTGAAGAGCTGCTTGAGGAAGTGCTGGAACGTGATGCCCATGCCCTTCATCACCGGCCACACATAGGTGCGGTCCAGCCAGCTCAGCTCGACCTTCTTGACCAGGACACCCATTGCGAACTCCTCAGTGTCCCTGGCTCATGCGCCAGGCGTGGAAGACCAGGTTGGCCATGGAGAGCGGCAGCATCACCTTCCAGCCGAGATGCATGAGCTGGTCGTAGCGGAACCGAGGCAGGGTCCAGCGGATCCAGACGAAGACCCAGGCGAAGAACAGCATCTTCACCAGGAAGCTCAGCACCGAGAGCATCACCGCGGGGTTCTGCACGAAGGGCACCTGCCAGCCACCGAAGTAGAGCTCTAACGAAGGGTTAACCACGCTCCCCGGCAGTCGTGCGGGGGTGCTTGAACAGGCCAGCCGAATCAGACAGCGGCGCGGCGGCGGCGTTCAGGTTTTTGCAAAGGGCCCGACTGGACTCGGGTCGAACGCGATGCCGAATCCGGCGGGATCAGGCGTTCGCCGCCATGAAAATCGACAGGCCAAAACCGGTGAGATGGTGCAGCGCCTGGTCGACGCCGATCAGCGTCCAGAACCACGGATGCTCGTGCTCCAGGGTCACGCCAAGTCTGGAAGCGAAGATAGTTGCCGAGGTGCAGATTGCCCGTCGGCTGGACGCCTGAAAACACCAGTTCTTTTGCAGCCATTTTGATCGTTCCCGTGCCGCCGTCAGCGGAGTGGGATTTGACATTCGCAAACGCTTAACAGCGAGTCCGTAAAGCGAATGCAAATCCCAAACTCCACTGGAAGCGATATTTTGCCTTCCAGTGGTCCTTTCATTCTAACATTCGCAATAAAGCCTGCTGGAAACGGGATGCAATGTTAGAATCGGAAAAAACTCAGCAGACCGCGCTTTTGATGCGCGTTTTACTCACGGCAGCGCTATTCGCGCAAGCGGCCATCGCGCAAATTGCTGATGGCTTCGCCCCAGCTCCCACGCCGAACGGTCCAGCAGCAGGCCGTAGAACGAAGACGCCCGCCACAAGCCCGCCGAGGATGGTGATTTCTGCGGCGAAGCCGGCCGTGGCCGTCACCGGGGCCACGAAGGATTGGCGAGAAACAGCATGGCCCCCATCGCGGCGGCGCAGGCCGCGATACGCGGCAGCCGCCGCCGCGCGATGGCATCGATGGAAAAGCCGAAGGTCGAGGCTCCG
>CAVPLE010000067.1:0-8734 GCA_963705865.1 uncultured Holophagaceae bacterium
GTGATGGCAGTACCAAGAGGAAACAGCTTCGTGGCAGCCCTTAAGCAGGCAACCAAGCGTAGCCAGGAGCTTGACCAGCAAGGCTTCTCGGACACGGTTGTCGGCGGTGACCCGACGCAGGTCGTCAATCCCTTTTTTTTCGCTTTATTTAAGACCTTCATTGATGTGGGTTCCAGCACCTTTCCTGGATGCCCATGGTGGCCTCTGCCATACTGGCGGATGCTGTGGCGAGCCTAGTATTTACGCCCTCTTCGTCGCCATTGCCACGATGTGAAAGGAGTCCTATGACTGCCGCCCTTGCCGCCCCCTCGCCCGTTGGAGGAGCGAAAACCCGGATCAATGATTTTTCCATCCAGGTGGCCACGGTCAACGGATCGGGTTCCCAGACGGCGAACACGGTTCTCCTGCGCGCCATCTTCCAGATGGGCGTGTTCGTCAGCGGCAAGAACCTCTTCCCCTCGAACATCGCGGGACTGCCGACCTGGTTCACCATCCGCGCCAGCGCGCAGGGCTACGTGGCCCGCAAGGCCAGCAACGAGATGCTGATCCTCATGAACCCCGAGACGGCCAAGGAGGACATCGCCAAGGCCGATCCCGGCGCGCTCGTGATCTACGATGAGCCGCTGCAGCTCGATAAGCTGCGCAGCGATCTGGCCTACACGCCAGTGCCCTTCCAGAAGCTCGTGACGGCCTCCTGCCCGGAGCCCAAGCTGCACAAGCTGGTGAAGAACATGATCTATGTCGGTGTGGCCGCGCGCCTGCTCGGCATCGACATGGAGGAGGTCAAGAAGGCCATCGCCAAGCAGCTGAAGGGCAAGACCAAGGCCATCGAGCTCAACCAGACCGCCTGCATGGCCGGCTATGACTGGGCCATGGAGCACCTGGAGGATCAGGACCACATCAAGGTCGTGCGCGACAACAAGACCCAGGGCCTCATCATCATCGACGGCAATGAAGCCTGCGCCCTGGGCGCCCTCTTCGCCGGCGTGACTGTGGTGGGCTGGTATCCCATCACCCCGGCCTCCAGTCTGGTCGAGACGTTCATCGAGTACGCCGAGGAATACCGCAAGGATCCCAAGACCGGGAAGTCCACCGTCGCCATCGTGCAGATGGAGGATGAGCTGGCTTCCGCGGGCGTGGTGCTCTCCGCCGGCTGGGCCGGCGCCCGCTCCATGACGTCCACGGCCGGCCCCGGCATCTCTCTGATGAGCGAGTTCATCGGCCTGGGCTACTACGTCGAAGCCCCTGGCGTGTTCTTCAATGTGGCTCGCACGGGCCCCAGCACGGGCCTCCCCACCCGCACCCAGCAGTCCGACGTGGAGCTCTGCGCCAAGTGCAGCCACGGCGACACGCTGCACATCAACCTCTACCCCGGGAACATGGAGGAGTGCTTCCAGTTCGCCTACGACGCCTTCGACCTGGCCGAGAAGTTCCAGACGCCCATCTTCGTCGTCACCAACCTGGATCTGGGCATGCAGAACTGGGCCTCTAAGCCCTTCGCCTACCCCGCCAAGCCCTATGACCGCGGCAAGGTGCTCAACCAGCAGCAGCTGGCCGAGGTTAAGGACTGGGGCCGCTACAAGGACGTGGACGGCGACGGCATCCCCTACCGCAGCCTGCCCGGCACCCCCGGCGGCAAGGGCGCCTACCTGACCCGCGGCTCGGGCCACAACGCCTACGCCCAGTACTCCGAGAAGCCCGAGGACTACCTCGAGGTGATGGACCGCCTGAAGCGGAAGTATGAGACGGCCAAGGCCTTCGTACCGGGCCCCGTGTTCCGCAACCAGGGCTCGGACAAGGGCGTGCTCGCCTTCGGCTCCAGCGATCCCGCCGTCGTCGAGGCCCAGGACATCCTGGCCGAGGGTGGGCTCAAGACCGACTACCTGCGTCTGCGCGCCCTGCCCTTCACCGCCGAGGTCGACGCCTATGTGAAGGCAAAGAAGGTGGTCTACGTGGTCGAGCAGAACCGGGACGGCCAGCTGGCCAACCTCTTCCGTGAGACCTATCCCGAGCACGCCACCAAGTTCAAGAGTGTCCTGCACTATGACGGCTACGCCATCGATGCGAAGTGCATCGTGGACCAGATCACCGCCTTCGAGCAGAAGTAAGAGGAGCCGACCATGACCACCGCCACCCCTTCCGCTCCTGTTCCAGCCACTCCCACCAACAAGCTCGGCTTCACCAAGCAGGACTACGTGGGCTCCAAGTCCACCCTCTGCGCCGGCTGCGGCCACGATTCCATCACCGCCCAGATCATCAACGCCGCCTTCGAATCCAGCATCGAGGGCCACCGCGTCACCAAGTACTCCGGCATCGGCTGCTCCTCCAAGACGCCCGCCTACTTCATCAACCAGGGCTGGGGCTTCAACAGCGTGCACGGCCGCATGCCCTCCATCGCCACCGGCGCCTCCCTCGCCAACCGCACCCTCATCAACATCGGTGTCTCCGGCGACGGCGATTCCATGTCCATTGGCATGGGCCAGTTCGTCCACGCCGTGCGGCGCAACATTCCGATGATCTACATCATCGAGGACAACGGTGTCTACGGCCTCACCAAGGGCCAGTTCTCCGCCACCGCCGACAAGGGCTCCCACCTGAAGTCCGGCGCCGTGAACGACTTCCCCCCCATCGACCCCTGCACCCTGGCCATCGAGCTGGGCTGCGGCTTCGTGGCCCGCAGTTTCTCGGGCAACCCCAAGCAGCTGAACGCCATCCTGAAGGCCGCCTTCGCCTACCAGGGCACGGTGGTCCTCGACGTCATCAGCCCCTGCGTGACCTTCAACAACCACGACGCCTCGACCCGCTCCTACAAGCACGTCAAGGACCACGATTTCCCCCTCCACGATCTGGGCTTCATCCAGTATTCCGAGGTGGAGGAAGTGGAGATTCCCGCGGGCCAGACCGAGGTCGTCACCTTCCCCGACGGCTCCAAGGTCGCCATCAAGGCCATCCACGAGGGCTACGAGCCCACGGACCGCTTCGGCGCCATGAAGGCCATCCACGAGTCCATGGCCAAGGGCGAGTTCCTCACCGGCCTGCTCTACATCAATCCCACCCAGCCTCCCCTCCCCGATGTGCTGAACCTCGTGGACGAGCCCCTGGCCACCCTGGGCGAGGACCTGCTCAAGCCCAGCCCCGCCGAGCTGGACAAGATCATGCAGGCGCTCATGTAATTTCGTTCTCCGTCCCTGCCAGCGGCCGCCCGATTGGGCGGCCGCTGTTCTACAAGGCCAAGCATTGACGCGGACCTCAGGCCGGGTAGACTGGAGATTCGTGGGCCTGTAGCTCAGCTGGGAGAGCGCTGCGTTCGCAATGCAGAGGTCGTCAGTTCGATCCTGATCAGGTCCACCAACAAAAAGCCCCCTGAGTCGTCAGGGGGCCTTTTGTTGGTGGACTCGCGTCCAGGTTGCGCGTTGAACAAGCCCTCATACCCATTCGCGTTCAATCGTAAAAGAATCCACCACGGAGGCACAGAGCATGGGCACACGGTAGGCGGCGGGCCAGGATGTCCCAAAAGGATCCGGGCCCGCCGCCTACCGTGGCTTCCGGCTTGGCTGGAAGCGGCCTTCGGCCTCCCATGACGGAGGATCACCGAGGCCTCCGTGCCTCCTCTGTGGCCTCGGTGTCTCCGTGGTGGATCTCTATCTTTGAACGCTACCTGGTATCAGAACACCGCCTCCATAGGGGCGGTTTCGCCGGCCAGCAGCGCCACGGCCTGGGCGGCCACGAGGGGCAGGCCGCGGTGGGCGAAGTGGATCGCGGCCTGCACCTTGTTCTGGTAGAAGGCGGCCTCCTTGCTCCCGGCCAGGTGTGTCCGGACGGCCTTCTGGTCCGCTGGATCCACACCACGCTCGCCCATGAGGGCAAGGGCCTTCTGCTTCGCCACGCCCGCCTGCAGGAGGAGAAGGTAGCCGCCGACCACATGGCCGAGCATGTCCAGGATCGGCACGGCATTCAGAAGGGTCAGCAGTCCTGCATTCTCGCGGGCGGGGATCTGGGTCAGCACGGCGCCCATGGCCTTCACGGCCTCTGCGAGCTGCCGGGCGGAGGCGCCGAGCGTCGGATCCTCGATCAGGGACTGCGCCGCGTCCGCGGCCAGTTTCAACAGGGCCTTCACGGGCCGCCCATCCTGCATCCGGAACTTCCGGCCTACGAGGTCCAGGGCCTGGATGCCATTGGTGCCTTCGTAAATCGAGGCGATCTTGCAGTCCCGCAGGTACTGCTCCGCAGGGTAATCCATGGTGTAGCCATACCCGCCGTAGACCTGGAGGGCCCACTCCGTCACGCGAAAACCCCAATCCGAGCACCAGGCCTTGCTGATGGGCGTGAACAGCTCGACGAGGCCTTGCCAACGGTCCCGCTCCTCGCCTTCCGAGACATGGGCCATGTCCATGCACCAGGCCGTATAGGTCACCAACGCCCGCATGGCCTGCACGTAGGCCGACTGGAGCAGGAGCGAACGCCGGACATCCGGGTGCTCGATGATCAGAGACTGCCCTGACGTCCTTCCCGCTCCCGGACCACGGCCCTGGAGGCGCTCCCGCGCGTAGGCCAGCGCGGCTTGATGGGCCGCCGACGCGTTGCTCAACCCCTGGACTCCGACCTCCCACCGCGCAGCGTTCATCATCTGGAACATGTGGGCGAGACCCTGCTCCTCCTGACCCAGGAGGAAGCCCTGGCTGCCGTTGTTGGTGCCGAACACGAGGCTGCAGGTAGGCGAGCCGTGGATCCCAAGCTTGTGCTCGATGCCGGCGCAGGCGACGTCGTTGGGCGCGCCCAGGCTGCCATCGCCATTCACCCGGACCTTGGGCACGACGAAGAGGCTGATCCCCTTCGGCCCGGCAGGCGCGCCGGGAGTCCGCGCCAGCACGGCATGGATGATGTTTGGCGTCAGTTCGTGGTCGCCGCTGGTGATGAAGATCTTCTCGCCCGTGATGAGGTAGGAGCCGTCGGCCTGTTTCACGGCCTTGGTCGTGAGCGCCCCCAGGTCGCTGCCCGCCCCAGCCTCGGTGAGACACATGGTGCCGGTCCACTCACCGGAGTACATCCGTTCACAGAAGGTGTTCTTGAGTTCGTCACTTCCAAAGGTTTCGATCAGGTTGGCGGCGCCGCGGGTGAGCAGCACTTTGAGGCCAAGCGCCGTGTTCGCCCCCATGAGGAACTCGCTGATGCCGGTCCCGACGGATTCCGGCAGGCCCATGCCGCCGAACTCGGCGCTCATGGTGGCGCTGATCCAGCCGCCCGAGGCCAGGTCCCGGAAAGCTTCCGCGAAACCCTCCGGGAGCTGGACCTTCCCGTTCTCCCACTGGGCGCCGACACGGTCCCCAGTCTCGTTGCAGGCGGCAACGCTGCCCTTGGCGACCTTGAGGGCCTCATCCAGCACCATGCTGAGCTGGTCCCGGTCAACCTCCTGGTAGTGCTCTGACTTCAGCACGGCATCCAGATCCAGCCATTCGAGGAGGTTGAATCGGATATCACGGATATCGTCGAGGTATTTCATGAGGCCTCCAGGGCCGGAGCGAGGTGGATTCTGGGGGAAGTGGACTTTCCTTCATTCTTGGCCTGGACACCCCGCTCCTCCAATACCTGTCCTCAGGTAAGTTGCGCCGGGCCCTCCAGGGCGATGGCTACTTCAGTTCAGGAAACTGCTCTTCACGAAACTCCAGGGGAGACAGCGTCGGATCAGCCGCCCGCTTCCGGAGTTCCACCCGCCGGATCTTGCCCGAGATGGTCTTGGGCAGATCGCCGAACTCGATGATCCGGATGCGCTTGTAGGGAGAGATCCGCTCGCGGATGAACTTGAACAGGGCCAGGGCCGTGGCCCGGTCGGGCTGGACCCCGGCACGGAGGATGATATAGGCCTTGGGGACCGACAACTTGAGTGGATCCGGGCTGGGCACCACGGCCGCTTCCGCCACGGATTCATGTTCGATCAGGAAGGACTCCAGTTCGAAGGGGCTGATGCGGTAATCGGAGCTCTTGAAGACATCGTCGGCCCGGCCCACGAAGCACAGGTAGCCATCCGCATCCCGGGTGGCCACGTCGCCAGTGCGGTAGTAGCCCTCGGCCTCCGCCTTCTGCATCTTCGATGGATCGTCCTTGTAGCCGGCCATGAGGCTCGTCGGCCGGGGGTTCAGCTTGAGGGCGATCTCGCCCTCCTCCGCTTCCTTCCCATCCCCGTCCAACAGGGTCACCGTGAAGCCTGGCAGCGGGCGGCCCATGGATCCGGCCTTGACACTCTGGCCGGGCGAATTGCCCACGATGGCCGTGGTCTCGGTCTGACCGTAGCCATCGCGGATGGTCAGGCCCCAGGCCTTCTCGACCTGGCTGATGACCTCGGGGTTCAGGGGTTCACCGGCGCCGACCAGGGCCAGGAGTTTCACCTTGTAGGCCGCGAGATCCTCCTGGATGAACAGGCGCCACACGGTGGGGGGAGCGCAGAGGGTGGTCACGCCCTTGTCGACGATGACCTGCAGGGTGGCCGAGGCGCTGAACCGGGCGGAGCGGTACACGAAGATGCAGGCCCCTGCGTTCCAGGGTGCGAAGAAGCTGCTCCAGGCGTGCTTCGCCCAGCCGGGCGAACTGATGTTGTAGTGGATATCCCCCTCGCGGAGGCCCACCCAGTACATCGTGGAGAGGTGGCCCACGGGATAGGACTGGTGGGTGTGGACCACCAGCTTGGGTTTCGCCGTGGTGCCCGAAGTGAAGTACAGCAGCATGGGGTCCGTGGCGCGGGTGACCGCATCCGGCTCAAACGAGGCTGCTCCTCCGTAGAGCTCGGAGACGTCATGCCAGCCCTGGACCTTCGCGCCCACGCTGATGCGGTTCAGGCCGGCATCCAGACCGTCGAACTTGGCCGTCTGGGCCGCATCCACCACCAGATGCCGGATCCCGCCCCGCTCGATGCGGTCCTGGAGGTCGGTCTGGGAGAGCAGCAGGGTGGAGGGGACGAGCACCGCCCCCAGCTTGATGCAGGCCAGCATCACCTCCCAGAGGGGAAGGACGTTGTCCAGCATGACCAGCACGCCGTCGCCCCGCTTGACGCCCAGAGCCCTCAGCGAGTTGGCCACCTGGCTGCTGCGGGTGGAAAGCTCCTGGAAGGTGACCTTCGCCTCCGCTCCGTTCTCCTCGACGATCCAGAGCGCGGGACGCTGGTTCCCCGCGGCGTAGACATCGAAGTAGTCGAGGGCCCAGTTGAAGGTATCCAGCACCGGCCAACGAAAGTCGCGGCAGGCCTTGTCGTAGTCATCCCGATGCTGGACGAGGAAATCCCTGGCATGGAGAAAGGCTTCGCGACCATTCATGTGATCCTCCTGGGCGTTGGGGGGTATCTAGCAATCTAGAAGGCCCCTGACCGGCCGTCCAGGACGAAAAAGGACCTAGAGGAGAAGAAAGGGCAGCCGGCGGAATTTGTACCCTGACCGGGCATGGTAGGGTGGTCGCGTTGCACCCCATCCGCGAGGCATCCTGTGTTCAGCATCATCCCTGACGGCGCAGGTTACCGGGAATTCGTCCTGCTGAAAGATGGCCAGGGAGTGCTCCTGCGGATGGCCTCGCCGGACGATGTGGAACGGGTGACGGCCTTCATCCAGGGTCTCTCTCGCGAAAGCATGGCCATGCGCTTCATGGGCGGCGTGTCCAGCGTCTCCCGTAAGTTCGTGGAGGATCTCTGCGACGAGAACCCCCGCCAAAGGGCCTGCCTTCTCGCCATCGAGGGTGAGGGTGCGGAGCAGCAGGTGCTGGGCCTCGGCAACTATGTGGGCGATGGGGGGGCGGTCGCCGAAGTCGCCTTCATGATCGGGGACGCGCACCAGGGCCGGGGCATCGGCACGTTGATCCTGGAACGTCTGGCGGGCCTGGCGGCGGGCGCCGGCTACGTGGGCTTCGAGGCTGAGCTTCTCTACGAAAACAAGAAGATGGCCAACGTCTTCCAGGATTCCGGGTTCGAGACCACGCGGGCCATGGAGGGCGGCATCATCCATGTGCGCTTCCCCAGCAATACGTACTCGGCGCCGACGCCAGCAACTTCCATCGCCAAAAAAAAAAAAAAAATTGGGAAGGAGCGGCTGCGCGGAGGAGTGTGTGATCGATTCGCGGCCCGACTCGATGTCGCGGAATGCATACAGCAGGCCACCCGCCACCTTCCATGCGCCCACATGGGCGTTGCCGATCACCAATAGCTGCGTATCCCAACGCGCGTACATGTTCCTAATTTCGCGCTCTGCATAGCGCCGGCCAGCGCCTGGGCCGCTGCACATCAAGAGCACAAAGCCAATCCGTTCTTCATCATCATTATTCCATAATACCTAACTGGAACGAGTGAAGAAGAACAAAAGCTAGGGAGGTTGTCGCTGCGGCGGCCGCCATGGCTTACCAGGGCGGAACGCCTACGGCGATCCTTCTCGCTCAGCGACTGATCGGCGCCAAGGCGTTTGTCAAACAGGAATCCGAATAAATGGGCCCGTTACTAGACCGTCGACTGGCGATCAAAGCGCTAGTCCAGAATCGAAACGAATTGGTCGTAGTCACAGGATTGGGCTCACCGACTTACGATGTCGCCGCTGCCGGAGATCACGAGCGCAATTTCTATTTGTGGGGGGCGATGGGTGGCGCGGCTATGGTTGGCCTGGGACTGGCGATCGCCAACCTTCAGTTCCGATCCTCGTGTTACAGGCGACGGCGAAATGCTCATGGGTATTGGGTCGCTAGCTACGATTGCCGGACGAGTCCCCCG
>CAVPLE010000068.1:0-4046 GCA_963705865.1 uncultured Holophagaceae bacterium
CTCCTGGCCGACCAGGGAGAAGGCCACGAGCAGGGCCGGGAGGATCGGGGAACGCATCATCACCACTCCTTAGAAGATCAAAAAGAACCGCCATAGGGACATGGTGCCTACGCACGGGCCTGGGGCCGGGTTTAGATGGCCCAACAGAAGCAGCATGCCCACCTCGCATGATGAGGGCAAGGGGTATTTCATCATGCGTTGAAAAGCCCTATTTAAGGAGCTCTCTGGCGATGACCATGCGCTGGATCTCGCTGGTGCCTTCATAGATGGTGGTCACGCGCACGTCCCGGTAGAGGCGCTCGACGGTGTATTCGCGGGAATAGCCATAGCCGCCGTGGATCTGCACGGCCCGGTCGCAGATCCACACGGCGCTTTCGGTGGTGAACAGCTTGGCGGTGGCGGCCTCCACCGTGCAGGTCTTCCCGGCCCCCTTCAAGGCGGCGGCACGGTAGACCAGGAGACGGGCGGCCTGGAGGCGGGCTTCCATCTCGGCCAGGTAGGTCTGGATCATCTGGTGCTCGCCGATGGGCTTGCCGAAGGAGACGCGGGCCTTGGCATAGGCCACGCTCTCGTCCATGGCCCGCTGGGCGATGCCCAGGGCCTGGGCCGAAATGCCGATGCGTCCACCATCAAGGCCGCCGAAGGCCACCTTCAGGCCATCGCCTGGCTTGCCGAGGATGGCGTCCTCGGGCACGAAGGCATCCTCCAGGGCCACCATCACGGTCTTGCTGGAGCGCAGCCCCATCTTCTCTTCGGGCCGGCCCATGACCACGCCGGGCTGCTCCGCATCGAGGATGAAGGCGCTGATGCCCCGCTTGCCCTTGTCGGGGTCCGTGCGGGCCATGGTCACGAAGTAGCGGGCCACGCCGCCGTTGGTGATCCAGGCCTTGGCGCCGTTCAGCCGCCAGCCGCCGTCCACCTTGGTGGCGCGGGTCTTCAGGGCCGCGGCGTCGGAGCCGGCATCGGGTTCGGTGAGCATGAAACCACCCAGCACCTCGCCGCTGGCCAGGGGCTTCAGGTATTTCTGCTTTTGCGCCTCGGTGCCGAAGGACAAGATGGGCGCGCAGGCCACGGAATTGTTCACGCTCATGGTCACGGCCACGGAGGCGTCGGCGTAGGCCACCTGCTCCAGGGCCAGGATGTAGCTGAGGAAGTCCACGCCGGCGCCGCCGTAGGCCTCGGGCACGGTCATGCCCATGAAGCCCATCTCCCCGAGCTGTTTCACGATGTCGCTGGGGAACTCGCCGCTGGCGTCCCGGGCCGAAGCGCCGGGTTCGATCTCGGACATCGCGAAGTCCCGTGCGGCGTCGCGGATCGCGGACTGGTCCTCGGTGAACTGGGGAAACATGAATACTCCGGAGAATGATCCAAGTTACCAAGCCACGGCCCGGGGATCCGCTCCCGGGGACGGACGGGGCTCAGAATCGCAGACCGCGAAGGCGCCCGCCGTCCCGGTCCAGCCCGCGCGGTGTCAGGTCTGCGGAGCCGCTGGGTCGAGGCGGAACCTCAGAAGGAACCGTGAACCCCGGCCGGGCTGGGATTCGACGCCGATGGAACCTCCCGCCGCTTCCATCAGGTACTTGACCGAGGCCAGGCCGAGGCCCGTGCCCTTCCCGGAGGGCCTGGTGGTGAAGAAGGGGTCGAAGATGTGGGCCTGGATGTCCGGTTTCATCCCTTCGCCCGAATCGCCGACTTCCAGACAGGCGACCGGAGAGGCAGCCTGGGCTTCGCACCAGACCCTCAGGCTGATGAGACCGCCCTGGGGCATGGCGTCGCGGGCGTTCCCCACGAGGTTCACGAGGATCTGCTCGAGCTGGGTCCGCGATCCATGGATTCGGATCGGGCGCTCGCCCAGGTCCAGCTTCAGGGAGACCTTGCGCGTGAGCATCATGCGCAGGATGGCCTCCATGCCGGAGACTTCCTCCACCAGGTCGAGGGTCCCCAGCTCTTCCTTTTCCTGACGGGCGAAGGCCATCAGCCGCGAGGTGAGGGTGGCGGACTGGTCCGCGGCCACGAGGATCCGATCCAGATCCTCGACCGAGGGTGGATGCCCGTCCTCCAGGCTGAGGCGGGCGAGTTCCGCGCAGCCGCGGATGCCGGTCAGCGCGTTGTTCAGGTCGTGGGTCAGGCCCGCCCCCAGCACTCCGATCGCATTCATCCGTTCGTTGCGCAGCGTGATCTTCTGCAGATCCTCCAGGGCGCGGGTCCGCGTCAGCACCCGTTCCTCCAGCCTCTCATTGGCGCTGCGGATGACGCGCAGCAGCAGGAACTGGCGAACCAGCAGGAGGGCGCTGATGACCATGAATCCGGCCAAGGGCGGCGGGAAGTGGTTCTGGCGCCGGAGATCCGAGGCGATGAGCACACCCCCGGCCGCGATGAAGGGCAGGTAGAGCAGGCCGTCCACCATGGGAAACCGCAGTCGGGGGGCACCTTCGGGAACTTCGACGGGCGCGCGCAGCCAGGCCGCAGCGGCATAGGACAGGGGCGCGCTCACCACCAGGCCGAAGAGGGGCGAGGGCTGGATCATGGCCTGGGCGCCATACAGGTAGGGACGGACGAGCACGATGATCGCGACCATGGCCACCGCCCCCAGGAAGATCCACCCAAGGGGTCCCCGTATCCGGCGGGGATCATCGGCGAGGAGGTAGGTCACCACACCCCCGACGATAGCCACGCGGACCCCCAGTCCCATCATCCGCACGTAGAGGGGCCACTGTCCGTGGTCCAGCTCCTGGTAGAGCGCCGTCGTCCAGAGCACCAGGAAGAGGGAGCCCCCGAAGATCAGGCAGCCCAGCAGGTTCATGGACCGTTGGTTCGGATTGGCGGTGGTGCGGAGTGGCCAGCTGAGCAGCCCCCAGGCCTGCATGAGGGCGATGAACAGTTGGAGGGCGAAGAACAGCTTTTCAGCCGGGGATATCTGGACGAGGGGCGACGGGGCGAGCGCCAGGGCCGCATTGGAGCCCACGACGCCGAAGGAGCTGAGGGTCAGCAGCACCCAGCCCCGTCGTTCCGGTCCCGCCTCCCGGGCGCGCTGCACGAGGAAGACGAAGGCCACGAGGTTGGACAGGCCGAGGCCCAGGCCGAGGGCCAACTGGACCGCCCTCGGTGCGAGGTGGGATATCAGTGCGCCGAAGGCGATCGCCAGGACCGTGCCCCCCACCAAGAGGAGGAGGAATCGATGAAGGGTCCTGGTTGGCGTGAGGTGGATCATGGCGACCTGCGACGGGCGGTTGGTGGGTGAGGGCTGAATCGGAGATGGCTTGGGGTGGCTAGGGCGATTGTAGGAGCTTCGCGATTCAAACGGAGCGGTTAGCTCTCGGCCATGGGAAAGCGGAGCACGAAGGTGGATCCCAGGCCCGGCTGGAGGCCACGCTCAGATCGCCCCCCGGGTTGTGCGTCAGCTGGCGCACCGAAGGCAGCCCCAGGCCCGTGCCGTGTCCCGGAGCCTTGGTGGTGAAAAAGGGCGTGAAGACTTTGGCCTGCACCTCGGGCGTCATGCCTTCGCCCGTGTCTTCCACCTCCACGCAGGCCAGGGGTTTTCCCCCGAATAGGATCTGGGAAAGCCGGATCGTGATGTCGCCATCCTGGGGCATGGCGTCCCGGGCATTGGATACCAGGTTCACGAAGATCTGTTCGATCTGGGTGCGGGATCCGGGGATCGGAACGTTGGCCTCGCCATGGCGAGTTCCGCGCAGGCCCGGATGGTGGCCAGGGCGTTGTCGAGGTCGTGGGCCATGCCCGCGCCGAGGCCATCCAGGCCCTTACGCCAGCGTTCCGATCCAGAGGCGGAGGCCAAGGGCCAGGCGAGCAGGGAGATGGCGATCAAGATCAGGGTGAGGATGGAGAGCAGGTCGCCCCAGGAGGGGAAGGGCGGTGCGGTGCCGTATCGAAGGATGCTGAAGGTGGCCCAGGCCTGATTGAGGGTCTGGGCGAACAGGCCCGCGGCGATGCCGCGCCAGCCCCACTGGGCGTCGTGCTCGCGGCGGGCGCGGGCCAGGGCGAGGGCGCCCGCATGGGCGAAGATGACCGTGTTCAGCGCATTCAGG
>CAVPLE010000069.1:0-5085 GCA_963705865.1 uncultured Holophagaceae bacterium
TCTTGGAACACCCCATGGACCTCGCCCTCTGGGCCCTCGCCTTCACCGTGCTGGACTGGCCGGAACGCCAGAAGGCCGCGGCCTGGGCGGCCCTCCAGGCGGGAGCCGAGCCCACCCTGACCGCGACCCAGGCTGACACCCTGGCCCATCTGGCCACCGACCTGCCTCGTCGCCGCCAGGAGGCCCTGGACCGGGGGGCCCGCCTGCTGCTTCCCGGCGATGCCGGGGTGGACACCCTGCTGCCGCCCCTGCCCTATCCCGTGGCCCTCTGGGTGCGGGGGACGCTGCCTCCGGAAGGCTGTCGCCGCCTCGCCATCGTGGGCAGCCGCGTGGCCAGCCGGCGCGGGCGGGAGCGCACCCGGGCCTGGGCCAAGGCGCTCACGGAGGCGGGCGTGGCCGTGCTCTCGGGCCTGGCGCGGGGCATTGACGGCGCCGCCCACGCGGGGGCCCTCGAAGCCGCCTCTGGCCGGGCCGCCACCTGGGGCGTCATGGGCTCGGGGCTGGACCATCCCTATCCACCGGAACACGCCGCCCTCATGGATCGCATGGTGGCGGCCGGAGGCGGGGTCATCACCCCGTTCCCGCCCGAGGCCCCGCCCCGGAAATGGCACTTCCCCCGGCGCAACTGGCTGCTGGCGGCCTGGTCGGATGGCGTGCTCGTCACCGAGGCCCGGTTGCGGTCCGGTTCCCTGGTCACCGCCCGCCTCGCCCTCGACCTGGGCCGGGACCTCTGGGTCTGCCCCGGGGCGCCGGAAGATCCTTCCGCCGAAGGGCCGAACGCTTTGCTAAGGGAAGGCGCCGCAAGGATTTGCCTCTCTCCCGCCGACCTCCTGGAGGACCTCGGCCCCATCCTGGCCACTTGACAAGCCTCCGCCCTTAGGTTCCATCCTTAGGGGCCGTTCAGGGCAGACAGCGTTTTTCTGGCAGCCCTGTGACGGCGCCTTATGCCGCCCCTCTGATTGAGACGGAATCATGGTTTTGACGTGGCGGCTTAGCCCCCTAGGAGTTCCCCCGTGGCCAGGAAGCTGAAGCAAGACGACGCGAGTTCACCGAACCCCGCCGAGCCCTCGGCCAAGGGCCAGAAACTCGTGATCGTCGAAAGCCCGTCGAAGGCGAAGACCATCACCAAGTACCTGGGCAAGGGGTACAAGGTCATGGCCTCCGTGGGCCACATCCGGGATCTGCCCCGCAAGCTGGGGGTGGATATCGAGAACGGCTTCCAGGAAGAGTACGAAATCAGCCCAGCCAAAGAGAAGGTGGTCAAGGAGTTACGGGCCGCCGCCAAGTCCGCCTCCGAGATCGTGCTCGCCACTGACCCTGACCGTGAGGGCGAGGCCATCAGCTGGCACCTGCTGGAGGCCATCAAGCCCCCCAAGACCCTGCCCGTGAGCCGGGTCCTGTTCAACGAGATCACCCCCACGGGCATCGCCAAGGCCATGGCGGCACCCACGGTCATTAATAAGAAGCTGGTGGACGCCCAGCGGGCCCGCCGCGTGCTCGACCGCCTGGTGGGCTACAAGGTCAGCCAGGTGCTCTGGGACAAGGTGCGCCGGGGCCTGTCAGCCGGCCGCGTCCAGAGCGTGGCCGCGCGCATCATCGTGGACCGCGAGCGGGAGATCCTGGCCTTCAACCCGGTCGAGTACTGGGTGCTGAAGGCCAAGTTCGCCGCCAAGCTCCCGCCCAGCTTCTGGATGAAGCTCGTGAAGGTCGGCGGCGAGGCCCTGCAGCTGGGCAACAAGGAAACCAAGCGCCGCGTGGCCGACGCCGCCCAGGCCAAGGACCTCAAGACCAAGCTGGAGAAGGCCGCCTACAAGGTCACCAGCCTGGAAACCAAGGAGAAGAAGCGCAACCCCGCGGCCCCCTTCACCACCGCCAAGCTGCAGCAGGAATCGGCCCAGAAGCTGAAGATGAGCGTCAGCCGCACCATGCAGAACGCCCAGCGGCTGTATGAAGGCGCGGACTTCGGGGAAGGTCCGGTGGGCCTCATCACCTACATGCGCACGGATTCGCCCCGCCTGGCCCCCGAGGCCGTGGAGGCCACCCGCGAGTTCATCGCCAAGCGGTACGGCAAGGAGTACCTGCCCCCCAAGGCCCGCATCTACCTGGGCAAGGCCGGGGCGCAGGACGCCCACGAAGCCATCCGCCCCACGGACATCACCCGCACCCCCGAGAGCCTGCGCGGGCACCTGGAGCCGGACCAGTTCCGCCTCTACGCCCTGATCTGGCGGCGGACGATGGCCTGCCAGATGGAGGCCGCCCGCTTCGACGAAACCGTGGTGCAGACGGAAGCCGAGCTGGGCAAGGACACGGCCCTGTTCGAGGCCAAGGGCGAGATCGAGCGCTTCCCCGGCTGGCTGGCGGTCTACCGCGCCGAGAAGGCCGAGACCGATGCCGAAGCCATCACCGATGCCGCCAAGGGCCCCGAGGAAGAAGACGAGGACGAGGCCCTGCTGCCGGCCCTGAAGCTGGGCGAGGCCCTGAAGCTGGAGCAGCTCGACGCGGACCAGCAGTTCACCAAGCCCCCCGCCCGCTTCAACGAAGCCACGCTGGTGAAGGAGCTGGAAGAGGACGGCATCGGCCGGCCCTCCACCTACGCCAGCATCATCAGCACCATCCAGGACCGGGACTACGTGAAGAAGCACGAGGGCCGCTTCCGGCCCACCGAGCTGGGCATGGTGGTCACCGACCTGCTCATCCAGGGCTTCCCCCGCCTGCTGGACAGCAAGTACACCTCGGGCATGGAAGGCAACCTCGATCTCATCGAGGACGGCAAGCTCACCTTCAAGAAGGCCATGACGGACTTCTACGGTCCCTTCGAGCAGGCCCTGGCCGCCGCCGGCACGGACATGCAGAACCTGAAGGCCGGCGTACCCACGGGCGAGAAGTGCCCCAAGTGCGGCGACCGGAAGAAGCACCCGGGCGTGCTGCTCAAGCGCATCGGCCGCAACGGGCTGTTCGTGGGCTGCACCAACTACAGCGCCGAGGCCGAGAAGGACAAGTGCGACTACACGGCGGACCTCGAGAAGATGGAGGAGCCCGAGGACGCGCCGGAGTGCCCGCTCTGCGGCACCACGCCCATGAACCTGCGCAAGGGCCAGTGGGGCCCCTTCTGGGCCTGCCCCAACTACCCCAAGTGCAAGGGCATCGTGAAGGCCGATCCCAAGGGCATCCCCGTGCCGCCGGACGAGCCCATCGGCGAGAAGTGCCCCAACTGCGGCAAGGATTTCGTGAAGCGCCACGGCCGCTACGGCGAGTTCATCTGCTGCATCGACTACCCGACCTGCAAGACGGTGAAGAAGGAGATCCTGGCCGTGCCCTGCCCCAAGTGCGGCGGCGGCCTCAGCCCCCGCAAGACCCGCTTCGGCAAGGTCTTCTACGGCTGCACCAACTACCCCAAGTGCGACTTCACCGCCTGGGACAAGCCCGTCCCCGTCACCTGCCCCGCCTGCAAGAACCCCAGCATGGGCGAGAAGACCCGGAAACCCCGGGGCAAGGACCCCATCCAAGTCCTCATCTGCCCCAAGTGCGGGCATGAAGAGCCGATGGGATGAACCTACAGAGCCCGTCAGAAGGCGCCTCAACCTCCTAGCCATACTCGAAGGTTTGATGCATGACCGAGCCTTTTCCGATCCTCGAAGTTACGTCCGAGATGCGCAGTGATGTAGAGCAGCTTGGAAGCAAACCCAAATTTTGGTTCAAGTTGCACGGTGAAAACTGGCTTTTCAAGGAAGCAAGGGTAAATACCGGAGAAGACTGGGCTGAAAAGATTGCTTCAGAAATCGCTCTTCTCCTTGGGCTACCTACCCATCATTCGGAACTAGCTGTGTGGGAAGGCAAGCGGGGCTGCGCTGTTAAATCATTTCTCCCCACAGATCAAAGCATCCTGGTACATGGAAACGAACTGCTGGGAGGAGTAATCCCTGGCTACGACAGTCAGAAAGAGTGGGGGCAAACTGATCACACCTTCGACAACATCGTCACAGTGATAGAGAAGCTCTTCCCAGGCGAAACGGCGCGTCGTGTGGCCGCCTCGAGGATGGTGGGATATCTAGTATTCGATGCCCTGGTGGGCAATACTGACCGACATCATCAAAACTGGGGGGTGCTCTTAGATAGGCGGATTCAGCCCGATCGTCCTCCCACTTTGGTTCTCCAACTGGCTCACACCTTTGACCATGCCTCATCGCTCGGGCGGGAGCTGACTGATGAGGCGCGCGATCAAAAGTTGAGCCGTGAATCAATGGAGCGTTACATTCGAAGAGGAAGAGGAGGCATTTTTGAAAACCCGCACTCTAGACACGGCATAAGCCCAATGGCCGTCGCCGAAATGCTGGCTCGTCGTTACCCAGAATTTTTCAAACCCTGGCAAGCACGAGTTAGGGAACTATCAGAATCTGCGCTGACCGAATTGGTGGGGAGAATTCCAGATGAACGAATCAGTCCTAGCGGCCGGGCCTTTGTTCTCGCATTTCTCTCGGTCAGTCGTAAATTGATCTCGGAGGTCCCATGAAGAGTTTATTTTTAGCTTGGCAGGCCCCCAATGACAGTGCGCATAGCCGTGCATGGTTCCCGGTTGGTCGCCTGGATGCCGAGATGGAAACACCTCGCTACCGCTTCCGCTATACGGGCGGGGCACTCAAGGCACAGGAAGATGTTGGCTTCAAACCACTATTGGCCTTCCCTGATTTTCGGAAGGACTATGTATCTGAAGAACTTTTCCCTCTTTTCAAGAACAGGGTTATTTCATCGAAAAGGAATGACTTCCAGGAATACATTCAATGGCTGGACTTGGATCGCGGCAACGCGGACCCGGTTTCCATCCTTGAAGTCTCCGGAGGCGAACGAGTGACGGATAACCTTGAGGTGTTCCCCAAGGTGACTGCGGATGCAACTGGTCACTTTCACGTACGCTTTTTCCTGCATGGCCTTAGGCACCTAGGCCAAAAAGCGATCGAGCGAGCCTCATACTTGAAGGTTGGTGAGGAGTTGCGGATTTTGGTAGAACTTAACAATCCTGAGACTCGTCTGGCCGTTCCACTTCTAACTGAGGACTATCAGATGATTGGGTGGGCACCAAGATATCTG
>CAVPLE010000070.1:0-5738 GCA_963705865.1 uncultured Holophagaceae bacterium
TGCCGATGCCGCTAGGAGCCTGTCCAAGGATCAGTCCAAGAATCCGCCGCCCGCGAACTGGCTCGACCGCCTGTTGCGCCGGTTCTCCCGGTTCGCCTACGGCGCCGCCGTGCTGCTCATGTACACCCTGGCCTCCACGGCCCTGGGCCTGGCCCCGGCGTTGTGGGCCTGGCCCATCTTCCAGCGGTGGTCCACGGGATTACCGGGCCCCCTGCCCTGGATCCTGCACAACGGGCTCTTCTATCTGGCGCGGTTCACCTTCCTGCCCTTCGTGGCGCTCACCCCCTTTGGCGTGTGCGTCATGGGCGATGTCGTCATCGGGGACGGCGCCACCATCCTGCCGGAGAGCGTGGTGCTGCCGGGTAGCCGGGTGGGCGCGGGCGAGACCTGGGGCGGCGTCCCCGCGCGGAGGATCGAGCGCGAGGAAATGGATCGGATCAAGGCTGAGATCCGGGGGATGTCCGAAGCCTTGGGATAAGCCGGCATCCGATCCTGGGGCTAGCCAAGGGGGGTGGATCCCGGAACAATGGGGGTTTTCCTCCCGGGGTCTCCCCCCTTCATCTTGGGTCATGCTGATGCGCACACTCGCCCTTCTTCCCGCCCTTCTCTTTTCCGCCGCCCTGATGGCCCAGGCTCCCGCGCCGTCCCTGGGCGACCGCGTGAAGGCCGAGCGCCCCGCCGTGGAAAAGCTGATGGCGGACCTGCAGTTCCCCGAGGCCCTGAAACGGGCCGAGAGCCTGCTCCCCACCACGAAGCCGGTATTCAACAAGGCCGACAACCAGACGATGGTCCAGAGCAGTGCGGTCTATATGGACACCTGCCAGGCCTACCGGTTGGCCGTTGAGACCGCCGACGCGGCCGGCCAGTGGGAGAAGGCCCTGGAATATGCGAAGACGGCCAAGGCGATGAGCGCTGAGAGCTACGCCGCGATTCAGGATCCTTTCACCAAGACCGCCGCTTATTACACCCAGGCTGAGGCCCGGGCCAAGCAGGTGCTTGAGGAAAACGACGCCCGCATCAAGGAACTGAAAGGGAAGAGCGTCCTGGATCCCGGTGAGCGCCAGGAACTGGATCTGGCCCTTGGGGTGGAGAAGGAACAGGCGGACGACGCCAAATGGGTGAAGTTCTTCCAGACCTACCTGGAAGTGACCAAGCGCGAGGCCGAGGCCTACGATCCCCTGGTGAAGGTCATGGAGGGCAAGCTCAAGGGCGAAGCCGACCAGGTGGCCGACTACAAGGCGGGCAAGGGCGACAAGCTCAAGTGGGTCGAAGCCGTGGTGTCCAGTCCCGCCTACCTCGAAGCGCAGGGCGACAAGGCCGGCAAGGCCCGATTCCTCTATCGCCTCGCGGTCCTGGACCCTGAAAGCAAGAAGGTCCAGCACCAGCTGGACGTCCTGTTCGGAAAGGCTCCGGCGACTCCCATCAAGGCCGCCAAGCCCACCAAGAAGGGAAAGAAGGGCTGACCCCCCCCAGGCCCTGTACCCTGAGTGCATGGCCCGCCGTTCCGCTCCCCACACTCCCGTCCGTGCTCCATCGCGCACCCCCGATCGGCGGGAACCACCTCGAGCCCCGCGGCCCCAAGCCGCGGGGCTTCGTCCGTACGAAACCTTCGAGGCCACCTTCCTGGGCCATCCCGAAGGCGCTGGCGGCTTTTTGAGGCTGGCTGGCGCGCGCAAGGGCCCTGGCATGGATCTGCTGGTGGACTGGCGGGATGCCCACGGGGCCATCCATGGCGACCGAGTCGTGGCCGAGGTCAGCGGCGAAGGCTGGAATGGCCGGATCAAGGCGCGGGTGCTGGAGATCAAGGGCCGGGGCGAGATTCCCCTGCCCGGAACGCTCCAGCAGCAGCCCTGGGGCTGGCGCGTGGTGCCCCTCGAACCCCGCCTGCCCCAGATCATCACCGTGCCTCCCACAGACCTGGCCCAGGATGGCGAGCTGGTCAGCGTGAAGCTGGATGCCGACCCCGCGGCCAAGCAGCTGCGGGGCACTGTGGTGGCCCGGCTCGGGAAGAAGACCGACCTGAAGATCGAGAACAAGCTCACGGCGGCGCTCTTCAATCTGCGCACCGCCTTCCCGGACGCCGTCATGCGCGAGCTGGCGCCCTTTCCCACCACCATTCCCGCCGAGTGGATCCAGGGCCGGGAGGATCTTCGCGAGACGCTCACCTGCACGGTCGATCCGCCCACGGCCAAGGATTTCGACGACGCCATCAGCCTGGAAATCCTGCCCAAGTCTGAAGGTGGGGGCTGGCTCCTGGGCGTTCACATCGCGGACGTGAGCCATTACGTCACGGAGGGTGGCCCCCTGGACGAGGAGGCCCGACTGCGGGGCACCTCCGTCTACTTCCCGGACGAGGCCATCCCCATGATCCCGGACCGCCTCAGCGGCGATCTGTGCAGCCTCCGCGAGGGGGTGGACCGGCTCACCATGACGGCTTGGATGACCATCTCGCCCGAGCTCGAGGTGGTGGAGACGCGGCTTTCCGAAAGCGTCATCCGCAGCGCGAAGCGCCTCACCTATGACGAGGTGAAGGAGGCCAGCATCGACCTGTCGACCCGGAAGCGCGCCGAGCTGGGCGAACCGCTCTGCGCCTTGCTGGACGAATCCCTGGTGCTCTCGCGCCGCCTCACGGAGATTCGCCTGGGCCGCGGCGCCATGAACCTGGACACCGAAGAAGCCGAGTTCATCTTCGACGCCGAAGGCCGTCCCGTGGACGCCCGCCGCTACCCCCGCCACGATGCCCATCGCATGATCGAGGAGTTCATGCTGCTGGCGAATGAAACCGTGGCGCGGTTCTTCACGCGGAAGAAGATCCCCACCATCTACCGGATCCACGATGAACCCGACCCACTCAAGCTGGAGATCTTCGCGGAAGTCGCCCGCGCCTTCGGCCTGCTCAAGCCCAAAGAGGTGCCCACTCCCGAGCACCTGAACGCCATGCTCGACAAGATCCGCGGCGGCCCCATGGAAGCCATGATCAACACCCTCCTGCTGCGCAGCCTCAAGCGGGCCGAGTACAGCGTCGAGAACATCGGGCATTCGGGCCTGGCGCTCCAGGACTACCTGCACTTCACCAGCCCCATCCGGCGCTATCCGGATCTCATCGTCCACCGCTACCTGCGAAAGGTTCTGCGCGGCGAGCGCCTGCCCGAGGCCCTGCAGAGCCACCTGGCCGTGCTCGCCAAGGGCGCCAGCGACGCCGAGCAGAAGGCCACCGAGGCCGAGCGCGAGAACGACAAGTGGAAGGCCTGCCTGCTGATGAAGTCCCGGATCGGCCAGCGGTTCCAGGGCCGCATCCAGGGCTTCTCGGCCAAAGTGGTGTTCATCACCCTGGACGCCCCCTTCGTGGAGGTGGGCGTGCCCCTGGCGGCCCTGGGCGGCAACTTCTGGATCGATGAGCACCGCACCAAGGCCACGGGCCTGCGGGGCACCGTGGTGCTCACCATCGGCGACGCGGTCGCGGTGGAGATCACCGCCGTGGACGAGGACTTGCGCCGCATCAGCGCCTGGGTCACGGAAGCGAAGGCCCAGGATGCGCATGGGAAGGCGTTCCAGTTCGTGCCCACGCTCGCGGCGCCCGCGATGCTGCGGGAGGGGGACCTGGAAAAGCCGCGGCGGGGAAGATCCCAGACGCAGGAGACCCGGAGCCGGCGCGAGGCCGTGCCCAAAGGCCGGCCGCCCAAAAAGGTCCGCGAGGCGGGGGGAAAGCCCCGCGAGGCCCACCCCAAGCCACCGAAAGGCGGTGTCCGGGGCGTCGGCAAGCGGAAGGGCCGGTGATCGTCGCGCCCTCGCCGGTCCGCTGCCTGGGGGTGGATCCGGGCTCCCTGGCCTGTGGCTGGGCCGTGGTGGAACGATTCGGATCACGGATGACCTTGGTGGAGGCGGGCGTCATCCGCAGCCCCCGGGGGGCCGATTTCGATCAACGGATCTTCCGCATCCACGAACGGCTCGCGGAGGCCATCGCCGCGCACCACCCCGGCTTCATGGCCGTGGAATCGCCCTTCGTCGAGAAGAATGCCGCCACCGCCCTGAAGCTGGGCCAGATCCGGGGAGGGATCCTGCTCACGGGGGCCCTGCACGGCCTGCCCGTGGGCGACTACAACCCCATGCAGGTGAAAAAGGCCGTGAGCGGCTACGGCTGGGCGGACAAGAGCCAGGTGGGGAAGATGGTGATGACCCTGCTGAACTTGAAGGAGCCCCTGGCGGCGGACGCAGCCGACGCCGCGGCAGTGGCGATCGGCCATTTACTGGCTTCCAGGCGAGCCTGATCCCTCCATGCGTGACCTGAAGGTCATGTTTTTCAAGGCTTTGATAAATTGTCACGCCAGCCATGACAAAAAGACACGTAACTCGTGACATTTCTTGTGATGTCTATCACTAGCATTGGTGATCATCAAAGACGATGATGATGTCCAGCAAGCAACCGGAGCGGCCATGCACATGGATACCAGCGTTCGACAGCACAACCCGGCCTTCTGGACCACCGCTGAGCGGCTGCACGAAGTCTTCAACCAGCTCGAGCGCCAGATGAGCGCCTCCCCGAGCGGCCTCGCTGTCCTCCGTCAGGTCCAGGCCCTTGAAGCTGAACTCGAAGCCGAAGTCATGCACCGGAGCCACCGGACCTTCGCGGCCTGAGGTCGCTTCCTACGCAGAACGGCCCGGCGATGCCGGGCCGTTCTGCGTACGGGGAAGCTCAGGGTTTGGGAGGCTGCATCCGGAAGGTGAAGGTCTTCCAGGGGCCATCCAGCGGCGCAAGGGTTTCGCCCTTCCAGCCGGTGCCTGGATCCCCGCAGCGGATCAGCAGGGCCACTCCGGCCTTGGGAGCCTTGACCACGACATTCGGTCGGAATTCCATCCACGGACCCACGGTGAAGGTCCCACCAGGTTCCTTCCCCCCGATGCGGACCGTCCCGATGGCCTTGGAGCCATCCGCGGGCAGAAGGTCCACATTCAGGTTCCCGCGTCCGTTGGCGCGCAGGTGGATCGTCAGTTCGTCGCCACCCGTGCGCCGGATGACTCCCTGGACTTCCCCTTCCGCCAGCGGTACCTCGGGCTGCACGGCTTTCGCGGCCAGCACGTCCAGCACCAGGGGGGCCTGAAGCGGAAAGCGACGAAATGCGGAAAATGAGGGGCGAAACGCCGCCGGACGGGGGGTATGCGGGACCCCGCCGCGAAAATCAGGCCCCGGCGTGGGTGCCGTGCCGGGCGTCCTTCACCAGCTGCGGGGCGTGGGACCCCACGGCGATCCCGATGGCGGAGGCCGCGAGCCCGACGATCTGCGGCGGGATCTCGGCGTCCGCGAAGAATTTCTCGCAGATGCCCCACACCACCAGGCCCACCACCGAGGAGACGAGAGCGCCCTGGGTGGAGGCGCGGCGCCAGTAGATGCCCGCGGCGAGCGGCACGAGCGCGCCGACCAGCGTCACCTTGTAGGCGTTCTGCACCATCTCGTACATGGTGCTCTTCGAATTGAGCGCGAACAGCAGCGCCGCGAGCGTGAAGGTGACCAGCACGACGCGCAGCGTCAGCAGGAACTGCCGGTCGCCCATGCGCGGCACGAACGGGCGCAGCACGTTCTCGGTGAACAGCGCCGTGGGCGCGAGCAGCGCGCCGCTCGCGGTCGAGAGGATCGCCGACAGCAGCGCGCCGAAGAACATGATCTGCGCCCACAGCGGGGTGCGGCTCAGGACCAGCTCGGGCAGGATGCGCTGGATCTCGCGCTCGTCCGTCTTGAGGAG
>CAVPLE010000071.1:0-14672 GCA_963705865.1 uncultured Holophagaceae bacterium
CCGCGAGGGCGTGTCCTTCAGTTCCGGCGCGTCCGGATCCTGCCCCAGCCCCCGCAGCAGGGCGCGGACGGCGGCCTCGGAAGCGGTGCGATCGAAGGACGGGACGGGGGAAGCAGCCATGGTCCGGTCAGTCTACGCCCGGGCGGCCCGGGAAGGTTTGGCATCGGCCTGAAATGCCGCCTGTGGGATCATGGGGGATTCGGGAGGGGTGATGAGCGAGAAGGTCAGCTACGCGTCCAGCGGCGTGGACATCAGCCGCCAGGACGAGGCCCTGAAGCGCATCAAGCCCCTGGTGAAGGCCACCAAGACACCCGGGGTCCGCAGCGACATCGGCCTGTTCGGCGGCCTGTACAGCGCCCAGTTCCCCGAGACGAAGCCCATCCTCGTCAGCAGCATGGATGGCGTGGGCACCAAGATGAAGGTGGCCCGGCGCGCCGGCATCTGGGACACCGTGGGCCAGGATCTGGTCAACCACTGCATCAACGACATCCTGGTGCAGGGCGCCCGGCCCCTGTTCTTCCTGGACTACATCGCCGCCCAGCAACTGGAGCCCGAGGTCATCGAACAGATCGTCAAGGGCATGGCCACCGCCTGCAAGAACTCAGGCTCGGCCCTCATCGGCGGCGAGCTGGCGGAGATGCCCGGCGTCTACGCCGAAGGCGAAGTAGACGTGGCCGGCACCATCGTGGGCGTGGTGGACGAAGCTGACCTGCTGCCGCGGCTCGATGCCATGGCCGCGGGCGACGTGCTCATCGGCCTGCCCAGCTCGGGCTTGCACACCAACGGCTACTCGCTGGCTCGCAAGGTCTGCTTCGAGCTCGAAAAGCTCGACGTGACCGACACCCTTCCCGGCACGACGCAGACCGTGGCCGAGGCCCTGCTGGCCATCCACCGCAGCTACCTGGCGCCGGTCATGCCCCTGGTGAAGGCCCACAAGCTGGTGGCCATGGCCCACATCACCGGCGGCGGCCTCACGGATAACATTCCCCGCGTGCTGCCGAAAACGCTGGACGCCGAGATCGATACCGCCAGCTGGGAGATCCCGGCCCTGTTCAAGTTCCTCATGGCCAAGGGCGGCCTGGGGATCGACGATGCCCGCCAAGCCCTGAACCTGGGTGTGGGCATGGTGCTGGTGGTGAAGCCCGAGCTGGCCGCTGATGTGCTGGCCCGTCTGCACGAGGCAGAGGAGCCCGCCTGGGTGCTGGGCCGCCTGGTGAGGGGGGCGGGAGCCGTTCGCTACTGCTAGATCGTCAATTAGTGGCCGAACCGGGAGCGGGGACGCATATTGGGGCGTTGCCCGGGTTTCCGGCCGCCCCTGCCTGCTCCCGATGATGGACTCCCGAGGGGTGTGAATCCTGCCGTGGCGTTGCGCCGCGGGGGAGCCGCATCCCGGCGGGGAGGTCCCATGGAGCGCTTCGGTGTGGAATGCGAACCCAGCGGCAAGAGGCGTCTGGCCGTGCCGTTCCGGGGCGTACGGCTCCTGCGCAACCCCATGTACACCAAGGGGACGGCCTTCTCCCAGGAGGAGCGGGTGACCCTGGGCTTGGAGGGGCTGCTGCCCCACGCGGTGACCAGCATGGAGCAGCAGGCCCGGCGGGTGTACGCCAGCATCCAGCGCAAGCAGGATCCCCTGGAGAAGTACATCGGGCTGGCGGCCCTGCAGGACCGGAATGAGCACCTGTTCTACCGGGTGCTCATCGATCACATCGAGGAGTTCCTCCCCATCGTCTACACCCCCACCGTCGGGCGGGCCTGCCAGGAGTTCAGCCACATCTTCCGCCGGGCGCGGGGCATCTGGATCACGCCGGAGCACCGCGGCCACATCGCGCAGGTGCTGCGGAACGCGGCCTTCGACGACATCCGGCTCATCGTGGTGACGGACAACGAGCGCATCCTGGGCCTGGGCGATCAGGGCGCGGGCGGCATGGGCATCCCCATCGGCAAGCTGGCCCTCTACACCGCCGCCGCGGGCATCCCGCCCTGGCAGACCCTGCCCGTGAGCCTGGACGTGGGCACGGACAACCTGGACCTGCTGGAGGACGAGTTCTACCTGGGCTGGCGCTCGCGCCGCCTGCGGGGCCCCGAGTACGACGCCCTGGTGGACGAGTTCGTGCATGGGGTGCGCCAGGTCTTCCCCAAGGCCCTGCTGCAATGGGAGGACTTCAAGAAATTCAACGCCTTCCACCTGCTCGACCGCTATCGGAAGGTGCTCACCAGCTTCAACGACGACATCCAGGGCACGGCGGCGGTGGGCGTCTCGGCCATGATCGCCGGGGCCCGGGCCACGGGCATTCCGCTGCGCCGGCAGCGGATCCTCTTCCTGGGGTCCGGCGCGGCCGGCATCGGCATCTCCCGCCTGGTGCGGTCGACGTTGCGACGGGAAGGCCTCGAAGGGGAGGACCTGGTGCTGGCCATGGCCAACCTCGACGTGCAGGGGCTCCTGTTGGAGGACGACCCCGGCCTGGATCCGCTGCAGCGGGACTTCGCCTGGCCGGTGGCGCTGGCCGAGCGCATGGGCCTGGGCCGCGGCCAGAAGCGGGACCTCCTCTCCGTGGTGAAGGCCTTCCAACCCACCGTGCTCATCGGCACCTCCGGCACCGCCGGGGCCTTCACGGAAGAGGCCATCCGCGCGATGGCCGCCCAGGTGGAGCGGCCCGTGGTGCTGCCCATGTCCAACCCCACCAGCAAGGCGGAGGCCAAACCCCGGGATGTCCTCGCCTGGACGGAGGGCCGGGCCCTGGTGGCCACGGGCAGCCCCTTCGACCCGGTTATCCACGAAGGCCGGGAATACCGCATCGGCCAGAGCAACAACGTCTTCATCTTCCCGGGGGTGGGTCTGGGCGTGCTGGTGGCCGAGGCCTGTGAAGTCACCGACGGCATGTTCGCCGCCGCCGCCCGGCAGCTGGCCGAGGAGGTCCGGCCCGAGGACCTGGCGGCGGGGAGCCTCTTCCCGTCCGCCGGCCGGATCCGGGAGGTCACGGCCCGCGTGGCCGCGGCCGTGGTGCGGGAAGCCCGGGAGATGGGCGTGGCGGCCCGTCCCCTGGCGGACGAGGACATCCCCGGTGCCATCGCGGCGGCCATGTGGAACCCCTGCTACCTGCCGGCCGACCCCGCGCCGGAACCCGCCGTGGAGCGGCATCCGGAGGTGACCCTGGTCTGACCCTGGTCTGGCGCCGGGCGGACCGGCCCAACCGGACGGTGGCCAAGGCGGGCCATCGGTGGTCCACTGACCCCTGACGAGGGAGGATGGTCCTGACCAGCGCACCGGTGGAAGCCCGCCCCGCCCGCCTCGGCCTGCTGGATCCGCTCCGCGGCATCCTGGCGCTGTGTGTGGCGGTGTACCACCTGAGCGTCTGGTTTGCCATTTCGGAATCGGGGTCGGGCCTGAACATGGCCACGGCCCGCCTGGGGAACTACGGCGTGTCGGCCTTCTTCGTGCTGAGCGGCTTCGTGCTGTTCCGCACCACGCCCTGGAACCGCCTCCAGAAGGAAGGCGTGGGCCGGTTCTACGAGCGGCGCTTCCTGCGGCTGGCGCCGGTGTTCTACCTCCTCTGCGCGGTGAACGTGGTCTTCCGCCTGGGCATGGGGCCAGAACCCACCTGGGTGCGCATCCTGGAGAACCTGACCCTCACCTTCGGGGCCATCCATCCCAACCTCGCTTTGGTGACCGGCGGCTGGTACGTGGGCCTGGTGGCCCTGCTGTATTTCGCCTATCCCGTGCTGGCCTGGCTGCAGGCGAAGGGTGGGTCCCGGGGTGGGCTCGTCTTTCTCACGGCGTTGGCCCTGGGCCTGTGGGCCTGGAGCCTGCCCGCCACCCTGCACGGCGTGATGGAGCAGCCCCAGTGGAACCGCTTCCACACCTACGTCCCGGCCTCCAACCAGGTGTTCCTGCTGGCCTGGGGCGCCCTGCTGGCGGGGCTCCACGCCGTCACGGAAAAGCGGCTGGAACCGAAGCTGGCCCTGCTGCTGGCCCTCCCGCTGGTGTGGCTGCTGATCAAGCCGACCCCCCAGTTCTTCGACCACATGGCGGCCCTCACGGGTTGGCTCCGCTACGGCTACCTGCTGGTGGTGACGGGCCTGGTGGCGCTGGCGGCGTTCACCCGGTCCACCGACCCGGGCTGGACCGGAAGGCAGCTCACCCACCTGGGTGCCTGGAGCTACGGCCTCTATCTGGTGCACCCCTTCACCATGAAGCTGGTGGCGCCACATGCGGCCGGCCGCCTGGGCTTCAGCCTGGCCCTGGGCCTGGCGATCGTCGCCGCCTGGGCGCTCCACCGCTGGATCGAGGAACCGTTGGGGAAGCTGGGGCGGGGCAGGAAAGGCGACGGTAGCCGCTGATCAGGCGCCGCCGATCCGCGCGTAGAAGCTCGTCCGGCGCAGGTTCTCCTCGACCTTGAAAGCCTGTTGCAGGGGCGGGAAGGCACGCTGCTCGCAGTCCGTGCGCTCACAGAGGCGGCAGGTGACGCCCACGGGAACCGGTGGCTGATCGAGGCGCAGGCCGTCGGCGTAGATCAGTTCCTTGGCATGGCCCATCTCGCAACCCAGGCCCAGGGCCTGCATGGCGTGCTGGCCGCGGTAGCCGCCCGTGTCCTTCTGGATGGTGCGGGCGATGCAGAAGTAGCGGCGGCCATTGGGGAATTCGCTGATCTGGGTGCGGATGAGGCCCGGCGTGAGGAAGGCCGCGTGCGCGTTCCAGCGGGGGCAGGCACCGGAGAACCGGGCGAAGCGGATGCCCGAGGCGGAGAAGCTCTTGGAGATGTTGCCGGCGATGTCGATGCGCAGGAAGTGGAAGGGCACGCCTTCGGCGCCGGGCCGCCGCAGGGTCGTCAGGCGGTGGCAGACCTGCTCGAAGCTGGCCTGGAAGCGCCGGGCCAGGATCTCGATGTCGTAGCGCTCGGTCCTGGCCGCCTTCAGGAAGCGCTCGTAGGGCATGAGCACGGCACTGGCGAAGTAGTTGGCCAGGGCCACCCGGGCCAGGGCGCGCGAGGCGTCGGTGCGCAGCAGCGGATGGTTCGCGAGCTCGTCCAGCAGGTCGCTGTGGTCCAGCAGCGCGAGCTGATGCGCGAGCTGGAACGTCCGGCTGCGCTGTGGCAGCAGCTCGGAGAGGCTGAGCGTCCGCTGCTTCGGGTCGAAGCGACGCAATAGGCCGGGGGCTTCGGAGAGCCGGTGCACCTTCACCTGGATGCCCCGGAGTTCGTAGGCCGCCACCAGGCCGGGGTAGGGATGGTCGGCGTCCAGGGCGGCGCTGATCCACAGAGCTTCGGCGGCGGCCTCCAGCTCGGGGAAGTGGTTCATGGCCTGCTGGATGAAGTCGCCGACCTCTTCCGAAGGCAGGCGGGTGGCTTCGGGGTCGAAACCCTGGCCGTCGCTCAGCTTGGCGGCCAGGGTGGCCAGGCTCTCCTGGGAGTGCTGGTAGGCGCGGTACAGCTCGAAGACGCCCCGGGCCAGCTGGGGGCTGTTCTGCACCAGCTCGCGCACGTCCTGAGCCTGGAGTCCCTGGGGTTCGAAGAGGGGATCGCCGAAGACCTCCATGAGGTCGTCGGACAGGCGCTGATCCTCCTCCGGGGCCAGGGCCTTGAGATCCAGATGGAACTGCTGGGCCAGCCGGATGAGGAGAGGGGCCGTGAGGGGCCGCTTGTTCCCCTCGATGAGGTTCAGGTAGCTGGGGCTGATACCCAGCGATTCCGCCAATTGGACCTGGCTCAGGCCCTCCTGGCGGCGGAGGAGGCGGATCTTGGCGCCGAGGCGGGCGGCGGGCTTGCTGGGGGCGGCGGAAGGCATGGGGACCTCATTTACATCAATTTACAAAATCAATGGAGACAATTGACAGAAATTTTCAAGTCAACCCCTATCAAATCAGCCGTTGGTTGACTAACGAAAGAATAGGTCAATCTTTGACATTACGCCATACCCAACCCCCACCCTGAGGTGCCCCATGACCCCCAAGTTCCCCATCCCGCCCATCGAGGATGACTTCCAGGCCCACCGCTGGGAGGGCATCACCCGGCCCTACGGGCCGGAGACGGTCAAGAAGCTCCGCGGCAGCCTCCGCATCGAGCACACCCTGGCCAAGCTGGGGGCCCGCAAGCTCTGGAAGCTCCTCCAGAACGACGAGCCCACCCGTGCCCTGGGCGCCCTAAGCGGCGGTCAGGCTGTCCAGATGGCCAAGGCCGGCCTCAAGGCCATCTACTGCTCCGGCTGGCAGGTGGCGGCGGATGCCAACCTCTCGGGCCAGACCTACCCCGACCAGAGCCTCTACCCGGCGAACTCGGTGCCCGCCCTGGTCAAGCGCCTCAACGGCGCCCTCCAGCGGGCCGATCAGATCGAGCACGGCGAGGGCGGCGTCAGCCGCGACTGGTTCCTGCCCATCGTGGCGGATGCCGAGGCCGGCTTCGGCGGCCCGCTCAACGCCTACGAGCTCATGAAGGGCATGATCGAGGCCGGCGCTTCCGGCGTCCACTTCGAGGACCAGCTCTCCAGCGAGAAGAAGTGCGGCCACCTCGGCGGCAAGGTCCTCATCCCCACGGGCCACTTCATCCGCACCCTCGTGGCGGCCCGCCTGGCGGCGGACGTCATGGACGTGCCCAGCCTCATCATCGCCCGCACCGACGCCGACTCGGCCCGCCTGATCACCTCCGACATCGACGAGCGCGACCGGCCCTTCCTCACGGGGGAGCGCACGCCCGAGGGCTTCCACCGCATCACCGGCGGCGTGGACATGGCCATCGCCCGTGCCAAGGCCTACGCCCCCTATGCGGACCTCATCTGGTGTGAGACCTCCACGCCGGACATGGAGGAGGCCCGGCGCTTCGCCGAGGGCGTTCACGCCGAGTTCCCCGGCAAGCTCCTGGCCTACAATTGCTCGCCCTCCTTCAACTGGAAGAAGAAGCTCTCGGACGACGAGATCGCCACCTTCCAGCGGGAGCTGAATGCGATGGGCTACAAGTTCCAGTTCATCACCCTGGCGGGCTTCCACAGCCTCAACTTCGGGATGTTCGAGCTGGCGAACGCCTACCGCACCGAGCACATGACCGCCTACGCGCGGCTGCAGGAGGCCGAGTTCGCCGCCGAGGCCCAGGGTTACACGGCCACCAAGCACCAGCGCGAGGTGGGCACGGGTTACTTCGACGAGGTGGCCCAGGCCATCAGCGGCGGTCTGGCCTCCACCCTGGCCCTGGCGGGTTCCACCGAGTCCCAGCAGTTCCACTGATATCGATCGCGTTCAACGGTTAAGGATCCACCACGGAAATCCCATGCCGGTTGGCTCGGCGCCTGGTTGGGATGAAAAGATCCACCACTGAGACACGGAGGGCACTGAGGGGCTCGGCTGGGTGGCTCCGCGAGGCCAGCCGGCGCGGGCGGTCGGCCACGCGATCGCGCGGATCCCGCCCGCGCCGGCTGGCGGGGCCGCATGCGGCCCCGGGCGCGTCGCGCCCGCGAAGGAGGAGGGGGCACGGAGGACTGCATGGCCCCTCAGTCCGGTCCGGGGCTCCGTGACATCTCTGTGGACTCTGTGCCTCCGTGGTGAATCTCTACTTTTGAACGCTACTTGGTCACAGGGGTGGGCTCGGTCTTCTTTTCCGCGGGGCTCTGGCCGCCGGTGACGCCTTCCGTGGTGGCGGGGGCCGGGGCAGCAGCCTTCGCATGCCCCGCGGCGTAGGTCTTCCCGGTGTGGTGGTAGGTGAGGTATTCGCCGAAGTAGACCGCCATGAGATCGCTGCAGTCCTTGAAGAAGGCGAACCCGTGGGCCTCGCCCTCCTTCAGATCCACCGCCACGCCGGGCAGGTCCTTCACGACCTGGGCGTTCTCGGCGGCCTCTTTGTCGCCACTGGAGGCCAGCACCAGGATGGACGGCCGACTGCGGAGCACGGCGCCCTTCAGGCGGTCCCGGGAGTCCGCTCCGAACGCGCCGCTACCGGCGGGGCTGAGGCTGAGCACGGCCACGGGCTTCACTTCCGGGGCGGCCAGGAGCACCGTGAAGGCGCCGACGCTGGCGCCGGCCAGGCCGATGCGGCGGCCGTCCACGCCCGGCTGCTTGCGGAGCCAGACGGCGGCCTGGGCCAGGTCCGCCGGGATCTTGTCGAAGCCCACCGCCTTGGCGGAGGCCATGAAGTCGGCAGTCACCCGGGTCTCGGTGCCATCCTTCATGGCGCTTTCGCCGTGGCCACGCAGGTCCAAGGCCAGCACGCCGATGCCCCGTGCCAGGAGCTTGTCGGTGAGGGGCGCCCAGCCGGTCCGATCCGACTGGAACTGGTGGGCGAGGATCACCACCGGCACCTTGGCCTTGGGCTTGGCGGCGGGCAGGGTGAGCGTGCCCTTGAGGGCGAAGCCGTCCGCGCTGGTGAGAGCCATGTCGGTGGTAGATGGCGCGGCGACCAACGTGGGGGCCAGGATCAGGGCCGCGAGAGGAGCCAGCAGGCGGGTTGTGCGCATGGGGACCTCGCAAAAGTGCCTCACTCTAGCACGCCAAGTTCATAGGTACCTGAGGTATAAAAGAAAGCTTCCGCTCTTTCGAGGTGCCCATGACCGCCCAGACCCCCGACGCCATCCTGCAGGAAACCAAGCGCCGCATGCATGCGTCCGTGGAGGCGCTCAAGAAGGAAATGGGCACCATCCGCACGGGCCGGGCCAACGCCAGCCTGCTGGACAACGTGCATGTGGAGTACTACGGCTCCATGGTCCCTCTGAACCAGATGGGCACGGTCTCGGTGCCCGAGGCCGGGATGCTGGTGGTGACCCCCTTCGACAAGAGCGCCATCAAGGCCGTGGAGACCGCCATCCTCAAGTCGGACCTGGGCATCAACCCCGGCAACGACGGCAACGTGATCCGCCTGCCCATCCCCATGCTCACGGAGGAGCGCCGCCGGGATCTGGTGAAGGTGCTCCACCGTCTGGGCGAAGAGATCAAGACCGGCGTGCGCAACATCCGCCGCGACGCCAACGAGGACGTGAAGAAGCTGGAGAAGCTCAAGGAAGGCCACATCTCCGAAGACGCCGCGAAGAAGGCCCTGGATGACATCCAGAAGCTCACCGACGTCCACACCAAGGAGATCGACGAGGCCCTGAAGCACAAGGAAGCGGAGATCTTGAAAGTCTGACGACGTTCAGGCTGGAGCCTGGAGACTGGAGGCTGGCGCCGGTGCATGCTCCGCCGCTTCGTGTCCGAACGGCTCAAGATCAAATGTTGGCGCGGCCCGGAGGGCCGCCACAAAAAGCAGTGCCTCCAGCCTCCAGTCTCCAGCCTCCGGACTCATTCATGCCTTCTCTCCCCGCCCTCGCCCTTCTCATGCTCGCCGCGCTGCTGGCGGGGTTCATTGACGCGGTGGTGGGCGGGGGCGGGCTCATCACGGTGCCGGCCCTCATGCTCGGCCTGCCCGCGGGCACGTCGCTGCCCACGCTGCTGGGCACGAACAAGGTGGTGGCGGTCACGGGCACCACCATGGCGGCCGGCAAGTTCCTGCGCTCCGGCACCCTCGCCTGGCGGGAGATGGTGGTGCCGGTGCTGGCCTCGGCCCTGGGCGCCTCGGGCGGGGTCTGGCTCACCTACCGGGTGCACGCGGACTTCCTCCGCCCGGTCATGCTGGGCCTGCTGGTGGCCATGCTGGCCTTCACGCTGCTGAAGCCGGACCTGGGCAGCCTGCATGCACCCCGGTACGGCCTGCACCACCAGCGCGGCCTGGCGGCGCTCATCGCGATGGTCCTGGGCTTCTATGACGGATTCTTCGGTCCGGGCACGGGCTCGGTGCTGATCTTCCTGTTCGTGGCAGTGCTGGGGTTCGACTTCCTTCGATCTTCGGCGTTGGCCAAGAGTGTGAACTGGGCCTCGAACCTCACGGCCATGGCGCTCTTCGTATGGCAGGGCAGCTGGATCCCTTCCGTGGCCCTGAGCATGGCCGCGGCCAACGGAGTGGGGGGCTACCTCGGGGCCCACGTGGCCCTCAACCGGGGCAGCCGCTGGGTGCGGGCCATCTTCATCAGTGTGGTGGGGGCCCTGGTTCTGCGTCTGGGCTGGCAGGTGCTCCGCGGCTGAAACGGGCATTCCATTTCCCTCGGCGGCCGCCTAGGCTAGTGCGATGCCCTCCCGTCACCGTCCCTTCACCTGGGACGTCCTCATCCGAACCTTGCGATTCTTCTACCTGCTGTGGGGTGGCATGCTGCTGTCCACCCTGGCCTTCTACGGCCGGTTGAAGCTGCCGCCGGCGTTCTGGCACTGGCCCGAACTCTGCCGGGCCCTCATGGGGCCATGGGGACGGGCCTTGGCCCTGGGATTCGGCCTGGTGATGTGCCTGGCGGCTCTCCTGGAGGTCTGGGAACTGGTGGATCGCCTGCTGGTGCGCTTCATGGGGGAGTCGGAGCACTAGGTGGAACACTCTGCTTGGTGAATCGGGCCCTTTTGGCGATCCTGGAGTCTTGGACTTGAACCCTTTCCGGGTTCGGGCCATTCAAGAAGCGTGTCTCGGAGGCGTGGCGATATGGCGCAGGCAGTTCGTGGAATGTTCGGGGTAGGATTGCTGGTGGTGGCTGGCCTGCCGGTGGCAGCTCAGAGTCTGGCTCTCCCGGCCGTGGACCCCGTGGGCATCGCCCGCGGCGGCGCCCAAGTGGCTTATGGCTACAGCTTGGAGGCGGCGACGACCAATCCCGCCCTGCTGGCCTCCCAGAAGGAGAAGACCGGTTTCTACCTGGCCGCCGGGCAGGAACTGGCCTCCACGCAGGAGACCTTGGAGTCGAACCAGAAGACCTTGTACAGTATCGACCGCAACCGCGCCATCGGGGGCTTCGGGCTGGCCATGCGCCTCTCGTCGAAGCTCACCCTGGGCCTGAAGCTGGACGAACCGTACCTCCGTCACGGGAAGCTCCTGGATAATGCCCCCAGCCGGTTCTTCGGCGATTCCATCGACTTGTCCACCCATCGCCTGGAAGGGCAGGCGGCGTGGGCCCTCGACCCCAACATGTCCGTTGGCCTGGGCCTCGGTGTGGCCAGGCTCAGTTATGACTCCAGCAGCGTCATGCGCCTCGGCGTGCCGCTCGATCCCACCCAGCCCGCGTCGGGGACCAATCCCGTGCAGGGCCTGGTGGAACAGCGCGTGGGCCAGAGTGGGAACAAGGTGGTCCCGAGCTATTCGTTGGGCTTTCGCTGGGCCATCAACCCCCGCTGGACCCTGGGCGCCACGCACCAGTCCGGCCTGAAGGGCGATCTGGATATGCATGCAGGCTTCCAGGATCCCTACCTGGGCCTCTACGCCAATGACGGCCTCAGCAGTGCCGACCTGGGCACGGCGCCCCGGGCTGTGGCGCTGCTGGGGGCATCGACACCGGTGGTGGGCGGGTCGCGGACGCTGGAGCTGCCTTCGCAGACCACCGTGGGCTTCCGCCATCGCGCCCACCCCATGGTGACCTGGGAGGCGGATCTCCGCTGGACGTCCGCGGGCCTGCGGGTCCCCGCCTTCGCCCTGGTGGCCACCCCTACGGGTCCCGTGGCCGCCCCGGCGGAGTTGCCCCGCGGCAAAAGCCATTTAGGAGTCAACGCTTCGGTGGAGATCGAACTGGGGAAGTACTGGACCCTGCGCAGCGGCCTCAGCCTCGACCAGCGCTCGGTGGATGAGGCGATGACCGAACCCCTGTTGGGCGGATCGCGGACCGCGGCCTTCTCCGTGGGCGCCGGGTACAAAGCCTGGGGCGGCGAGTGGAGCATCGGCTACCAGTACCGCCAGAGCGAGGACCAGGACACCCACCGCCTCACCGGCGTCTGGAGTGACACGGGTTTTCGCACCGGCGTCACCCGCACGCGGGTCGAAGGCATGGGGCACCTCATGGCCATCGGCTACAGGAGGTCGTTCTGATCATCCCGGGGACTGGGTTCTAGATGCGCTACCTCGGCCCCCATGCGTGTGAAGAGGCCCTGGCCAGGGGGGAACTCCATACGGCCTGGCTCGCGCCAGCGGCGTTCGGCCGGATGGCGAAGTTCATCGCCGAGGCCCGCGGCGCGGGCGTGGTCATCCACCGCGAACCCATGGAGGGCCTGGATCGCCGCGCGCAGGGCCAGCGCCATCAGGGCGTGCTGGGCGAGGGTGGACCCTTCGCCTACACGGAGTTCGAGGAGATCGTGGCCCGCCTCAAGGCCAAAGGCGATGCCGCGCTGCTGCTGGCGCTGGATGGGGTCACCGATCCCCACAACCTGGGCGCCATCCTGCGTTCGGCCGCGGCCGCCGCGGTGGATGGCGTCATCCTGCCCGAACGGCGTTCGGCGGCGGTGAACGAGACGGTGGTGCGCGCCAGCGCGGGCACTGCGGGCCGTGTGCCCGTCTGCCGCGTGGTGAACCTGGGCCGCACGCTGGATGATCTCAAGGAGGCCGGCGGCTGGATCTACGGCCTGGCGGCGGGCGAGGGCAGCCGGGATTACCTGCGGGAAGCCTTCGATCGCGCGACGGTACTGGTGATGGGGGCCGAAGGCGAGGGCCTGCACCTCAAGATCCGCGAGCGCTGCGACGGCCTGCTGCACATCCCCATGCCGGGCGGCATCGAGAGCTTGAACGTTTCCGCGGCCGCGGCAGTGACGCTCTTCCGGGTCCTGGCCCGGCGGCAGTCGTGAGCGCTCCCGGAAGTTTCCCCTTGAGGCACCCGTGGACGCGTGATATCTTTCGAGTTCCCTGTCAGGAAAGCCCTGCCTCGCAGCGACCCTGACACGGAGCCCCGGTAGGGGTTCCGAGGGGACGTTTTCCGGGCTTTCCGGGAAGCATTGACAAGCCCCGGGAGGGGCGACGGACAAGCATGCCGAGATGGCCGAGTGGTTAATGGCAGCAGACTGTAAATCTGCCACGCAACGCGTTACGGAGGTTCGAATCCTTCTCTCGGCACCAGTCCGCTGGACCCTATTCTCGGGATTCCATCGCGGGAATAGCTCAGTTGGTAGAGCGTCAGCCTTCCAAGCTGAATGTCGCGGGTTCGAACCCCGTTTCCCGCTCCACCCTCCCCGTCCCGCCGGCTCCACCCGGCCCGACGGCAAGGCCCCCCCGCCTCACGGCGGGAAGGTTCAAAGCCCACATAGCTCAGTGGTAGAGCACTTCCTTGGTAAGGAAGAGGTCACCGGTTCAAGCCCGGTTGTGGGCTCCACCCTTCGCACTGTTCAACCTTCATTCTCTCTTCCACCCTTCAGGAGGCACCCGTGGCCAAAGAGAAATTCGACCGTTCCAAGCCCCACGTCAACATCGGCACCATTGGCCACGTGGACCACGGCAAAACCACACTGACCGCAGCCATCACCTTCATCCTCGCGAAGAAGTTCGGCGGCGAGACGAAGTCCTACGACCAGATCGACTCCGCGCCCGAAGAGAAGGCCCGCGGGATCACGATCAACACCGCCCACGTCGAGTACCAGACCGAGAAGCGCCACTATGCCCACGTGGACTGTCCCGGCCACGCTGACTATGTGAAGAACATGATCACCGGCGCGGCCCAGATGGACGGCGCCATCCTCGTGGTCGCCGCCACCGACGGCCCCATGCCCCAGACCCGCGAGCACATCCTGCTGGCCCGTCAGGTCGGCGTGCCTTACATCGTGGTCTTCATGAACAAGATCGACATCGCCGATCCCGAGCTCGCCGAGCTGGTCGAGATGGAAATCCGCGACCTGCTCTCCTCCTACCAGTACCCCGGCGACGAGATCCCCATCATCAAGGGTTCCGCCCGTCTGGCCCTGGATCACGCCGACACCCCCGAGCATCCGGACTGCAAGTGCATCCTTGAGCTCATGGATGCCGTCGATGCCTACATCCCCAACCCTGTCCGCGCCATCGACAAGCCCTTCATCATGCCCGTCGAGGACGTGTTCACGATCACCGGCCGCGGCACCGTGGTGACCGGCCGCATCGAACAGGGCATCGTCAAGGTCGGCGAGGAAATCGAGATCATCGGCCTCAAGGACACCGTCAAGAAGGTCGTGACCGGCGTCGAGATGTTCCGCAAGTCCCTGGATCAGGGCCAGGCTGGCGACAACGCCGGCATCCTGCTCCGCGGCGTGGAGCGCAAGGACGTGGAGCGCGGTCAGGTGCTGGCCAAGCCCGGCAGCATCACCCCCCACACCAAGTTCAATGCCCAGGTGTACGTGCTGACCAAGGAAGAAGGCGGCCGCCACACCCCGTTCTTCAACAAGTACCGTCCTCAGTTCTACTTCCGCACCACCAACGTGACCGGCTCCATCGAGCTCGAGGCTGGCCGCGAAATGGTGATGCCCGGCGACAACGTCACCCTGACGGTGGAGCTGATCCAGCCCATCGCCATGGACAAGGGCCTGAAGTTCGCCATCCGCGAGGGTGGACGCACCGTGGGCGCCGGCAACGTGGGTGAGATCCTGGCCTAATGGCCTGATCCGCCCTCCGACTTAGGAGGTCCAGATGCGCGACATCATTCACCTGCAGTGCCAAGACTGCAAGCGCAAGAACTACAGCACCACCAAGAACAAGAAGACCACCACGGGCAAGCTTGAGTTCAACAAGTTCTGCCGTTTCTGTGGCGGGTATAAGATTCACCGCGAGACGAAGTAGGTCTCCGGTCGAGGGTTTTCCACCCGGCGCTACCAACAGCCGGGTGGTCCCACAGGGGAGTAGCTCAGTTGGTAGAGCAGCGGACTCCAAATCCGCAGGTCGCGGGTTCGAAGCCTGTCTCCCCTGCCACCT
>CAVPLE010000072.1:0-5398 GCA_963705865.1 uncultured Holophagaceae bacterium
GTAGCATTCTTGGAATGAGAATTGGACCATCTACATGAGATGTTCAATTAATGATGTCAATGTTGTCGATGCTGTTTTAAAGCATCCAGAAGTTTATCCATGGATAAGCGATGATGGTTCTCCGCTGGTTGACGAGTTCACTTCAAGTCTACTGATTTCAAATCCAGAAGTATTCGTGCTGATGCCATCCGATGGGGTTGTCTTTATTCTGCACCCATGGAATAGCATAACCCTTGAGGTTCATACGAACATAGTTCCAGAGAAGCGAGGAAGAGAGGCAATTACAGAAACTATGAAAGCCATGGCGTGGGTTTTCAAAAATACCGGATGCCTCAAAATAGTAACTCACGTTCCATTCTTTAATAGACAAGCTAAGATATTCGCGCTCAAGTGTAAAATGAAGCATGAGGGCGTGAACAGGCAAAGCTTTCTAAAAGATGGGATTCTGTATGACCAAGACATCCTTGGCATAACAAGAAAGGAGTGGTCATGCCTGCCGCAGCAATAGTAGGAGCCGGCGCTGGTCTATTTGGTGCTATATCTGGATCTAGTTCTGCAAGCAAATCAGCCGATGCCCAAGCGGATGCCGCAGATGCTCAGATGGCATTGGCAAAAGCTCAATGGGATCGATACATGGATGCCTTCGCCCCCGTTGAAGACAAGATGCTACAGGAGGCCCAACAACCAGCAAGAGAACTTGAGGGTTTTCGAGAAGCCAAGGGCGGCATAAACCGTGGCTATGCCGATCTAACCATGAATACCAAGAAAGAATTATCGGCAATGTATCCGCGAGGGAGTGGAATCGCACAAGGTAAAAAAGAATCTTTGGACCGGTCCAGAATCAAGGATGTAGCCAACCTGGAATCCGATTGGGACCAAAACCGATGGAACCGAATGATGGGTATCGTTGGATATGGTAGAAATTTGCCCTCCAATGCCATGTCTGGATATAGTTCAGCCGGAAACACCTATGGACAACAGGCCTCCATGTACGGTAATCTTGCGTCTCAGTCCGGGACTGGGGTCGGATCGTCCTTGGCTAATATTCCTTGGAGCTCCATGTTTGGTGGAGGGACCACTGGAGGATACGATCCAGCATTGGGCGCATGGTCTACGTCTGGAACACCTTACCACTAAGGAGTAATTATTATGGCTTCAATGATGCCATTTCTAGGTGCGGCTGCTGGTAATGCCATGCAGGCATACGACCAGACGAACTATCGAAACAAGATGATGGACTTGCAAAAGAGTAGACTCGATACTTCGACAAAGCTTGATGAGAGGCGAATGGATTTGACTGAGCAGGAATTAGCATCAAGAAAAGATCAGGCCAAACGTCAGGAGACCATGGACTTCTTAAAGACATTTGCAACCATGGCCGAGATGTCGGATGATGCTTCTTTGCCAGCTTTGGTCGAGCAGTTTAATGCTACTGCTCCAAGCGTGAATCCAAACCTATCAGAGATGAGTGGATTCAGGCGAAAAGGAAAGAGTCAGTATGAATTTATGACCGATGCTGATGGTAAGAAATGGTTGGCAAACGTTGGTAGTGGTGGAGAGCTTGACATTAAGCCGCTCACTCTTCCGGGTGGTCAGCAGTTCACTGAGAAGGTTGATCCTGTCAAACCGATAGAGGTAGGTGCGGATAGAGCATTAATTAAGCCAGGAGAGACCGAACCATATTATAAGGGGCCGCAATACGGGAAAGAGAAAACCGGGAAACCAGAAAAGGAATGGGTATTCAATCCAAAGACAAGGGTTAAGCGTGAAGTAACCCAACCACTTGCAGACGAGCTTGTGGGTAAGCACGGATGGCAACGTGGAGCACCAACCGGATCACCTTCTGGAGAATTAGGCGATTCTTCCGTGTTGGAGAATATCCGAGAATTAGCTCAATACGACCAAGCTAAGACCGCAACGATGTGGAGTCAGTATCAAAAACGCAGAGAAGAAGGAATGGACAGGGGTAAAGCCCTTGAATCGGTTCAGAATGAAGTGGTTTCGGAACAGGAAGTATCGCGGATGAAGGAATTGCATGGGAAATTCCCAGATGCCGAAAGTATAAGGAAGGCGTACAAAAACAAGACGATCAACCCAGAAGACGCTCAATTGCTACTTCAATCCTTCCATGGAGACGAGTACGAATGAAAGCCATTGACTTCCTGAATGCATCCGATGAACCGGAAGGACGTGATTCAGTAAGATCGAAACCTAAGCAAAATTACGATGCAGAGGTTTTTGTCAAGGCTGACGAAATGGGAATCCCTGTAGACTTTGCACTTGGTGTTCATCGTACTGAATACAATCCAAGACAATGGGAGAGTCCCAAGGGTGCCCGTGGACCAATGCAACTTATTCCTGATACCGCCAATCGTTTCAATGTAGACATTGACGATCCGGAACAGAACATATCTGGTGGACTTCAATACCTAAAGTTTTTGCTTGATCGGTATAAAACACCAGAAGAATGCATTAATGGCCTATCACGCTGGTGAGGGCAACATGGACAACTACCTTGCCGGGAAACCAAGTGGGGTAGGACCACTTACCAAGGCATATCCCAAGAAAGTACTAAGGAATTCTGGGAAGACATCATTCAGTGAGATCATTGAGGATGGTGGAGAAATGGTCACAGGGAAGCACAAGGCCATAGATTTCCTAAACGAAGAAGAGCCGTCAATCTTCTCGGTATCCGAAGCTCACGCCGCCGAAATTCCCAAAGAGCGGAAGCCAAAGATGAAGGCGATTGACTTCTTGGAGAGTGATGATGAGAAGATTGGTGCCCCCGTTGTTGCTACAGGGGAGGCAATGGGAATAGCAGAAGCGGCTACCGCACCGCCTCGTTACGCTCCAGAATCAAGCACGGCGCCACAACCTCTTGTCCCTGGTAACATTGACTACAATACAAGACCATTGGTAAAGAATCCAGACGGGACGGAAAGTAGTGTCGTTGGTACTGGCTTTGGCCTTGAGGGTGGGAAGGAAGTATTGCTTCCCACAATAGCCGACGATGGCCGAAAGATGACTCCCGATGAAGCATGGGATCAATTCAAGAAGACAGGAAAGCATCTTGGCATATTCAAAAGCAAAGAAGATGCAAGTGCCTACGCCGAACAGCATCATTCGGAGATGGGACCGGAAAAAATACAACCAACTGCAATAGGACAGGGCGTAGCCGGTGACAAGCCAGAAGCAGGACAAGAATCTCCGGTTGGTATTTTGAGAAACCCCTCCGATTCAGAGAATGAGTATTTTGAAAGTAATCCACATGTTGGAGGGATGGCAGACTTTGAGAGTGGTACGGTTGTGCTCAATCCTTTCAGTAAGTTGTCTGACTCAGAGAAACAGGCAGTAGTAAAGAATGAAACCGCTCGCCTTGCGATGAGGAAGAACAATCTTGTTCCAGAGTTCCAATTGACCCCTGAACAGGAATCCGCATTTAAGAACTATGGTGGAGGGGATGAACTTGCGAAACGCGAGACTATCGTTGGAAGAATTATCTCTGGAGATCCTAGTGCCTTAAATGTAACACCCGATCAAAAAGCATTCTCAGAGCGTGTTGCACTCACGATGAGGTCAGAACCATCCACAGAGAAGCCAAAAGACAAACAATCAGCCATTGACTATCTTAACGCCCCAGAAGAGCCTGGCATGCTTTCCCGTGCGGCAAGTGCGACCGGAGATGCTTTGTCAAGGAGTGCCGGGGTGGTGGTAGGAACGGCCAATGCATTGTCTGGGTTCCCTTTTGCAATGGGCGGGTTCAAGGTCGCAAACGAGAATCCTGAGGAGTGGGCGAAACTTCCATTTTGGGAGAAGGCTCTTGTGGCAGTAGGGTCTGGCATGGAATCGACATGGGACTCCATCGCCAAGGAGGGATCATTTGGTTCAGATGTAAGCGACTTCAATAAATTCACCTTTGGGAAAACGACGGAAGAGGCGTTGCCTGATAATCTCAAGTGGGCCGCTCCAACCTTGGATTTGATTCAAAGCGTGGTCATGGACCCTACCGTATCTTTGGGAACCGCATCCAAGGTTATCAAGGAAATGGGAGCAAGAAAGACATTCGGAGAGGGAGCGAAAGAGTTATTTTCAGAACTCAAAAGAACCGGCCAAGTTCCAGTGATGGCAACGGGCGAGCTACCTACTGGAATTCTTGACGATATCAAAAAACTTGATGCTTTGGATCAGGCAGATAAGGATGCCATCCGACAAGATCTTCTTGGGTTACTCAATAAGCGCGGAGAGCATCAAGCTTGGCGTGAAGATATTCTTGCTAATCCACCCATCAAACGTGGTAGTAGTGATTTTCCTAGAGTGAGTGGGGAGCCAGGAGAAATAGGCAAGCCAACCGTAACCCCACCCCCACGGGCGGCCGATATCCCACCCACTCCACAAGAGAAGGCCGCACTCGATTTGTCCGAAGCAGACAAAGAAGCTGCACAAATCAAGACTTGGCAACCAGAAGAAGTACCGATGGCCGGTCTTGGACCAAAGCCGAAGGATGAGCCAGAAGGGATTGCAAGACTTAGGAAGTTGATCGAGGAACGGAGACTTGCTAAGGCACAAGAGCAATCCATCCCGAATGGAGAGAAGGTCGCCCCTGAAACAATTCAAAGAGATACCGGCGAGTTCGTCCAGCAGAAGGATGTTGACCAGAGCCTTGTTGACCAGTTGAAGGCTGACTTGGAGGCAAGGAAAGCCGGAAATCAAGCCACATCTCCCCAACCGGATCAACTTACAAATCCACTCAGATCTGAAGTTGGAGGAATTCCGCTTCCAGGCATGAAGCGTGACAAGATGTGGTCGGATCTCATGAAGCAAAACCCCAACTGGAAGCGCATCAATGAGCAGATCACTGAACCAGAACGAAGAGCCGGGAGATTGCCGTCGCTGACTCAGCTCAATGTAGGGATGCTCGACAGGTTTGCTCCGATCAAGAAAGTATCCCCTGAGACCTACGAGGATGCACGCAAGCATTCTTCCTTCAAGGATGTTGCGGCCATGGAGTTTTCCGATCTTGAAGAAGCACTCAAGGATGTCCGCAATGACGAGAAGGTGTTCAGGGACTATATTGCCGCAAAGCGCATGGAAACCCGTGCCAAAATGATCAAGGAAGGACCGGAAAAACCTCAAGGTGTGGCAAACCCCATGAAGGTAGAGATGCCTACCGTGAAGACAATAAAAGAGCGTGTCCCTGGGCATGGGTGGGTAGAATTCGATGTCCCGTCAACTGAAAAACGATGGTTCTGGCAGATTAAGAATCCCGGAGACATAAAGCTTGATGAAGCACGAGCGGCAGTGAAGGAAATCGAAGATTCATATCGTGCCATCGGTGAAGATCCGGCAAAGATTCAAAAAGCTGCCGACGCATGGAATGAGTGGACACGTAAAACCATCC
>CAVPLE010000073.1:0-6621 GCA_963705865.1 uncultured Holophagaceae bacterium
GGCAGGGCATCGAGCACGGCCCGAAGGCGCCGATCATCCAGGGGTTCAGGAACCCAGGGCCCGGCGACCTCCGCAGGGACCTCCTCCGGATGGAGGAACTGGAGGGCCCCGGCCACTTCGCCCCCCAGGCGATCCAGCATGGCGAAGTCGTTGGCGGCGGAGATGCCCAGGGCCTGGGCCGCGGCCCGGCGTTGGCCCTCTTCGGGCAGAAGGCCGCCGAAGAAGGGGCGGCATTCCCGCCGGGTAAACGGTTCCGGCCGCTTGGGCAAGGATGCCGACACCGCAGGCGCCTGGGGATCTGCCACCCACTCGGGGAGGTATGTGAACCCGAGTTCCCCGCCGTCATCCTGGGTCAATTCGCCTACGGGACGGCCATCCCACCACACCCGGAGGCGCCTCACAGGGCCTCCTCAGACTCGGTCCCGGTGGGGGGGGTGATGGAGACCTCGCAGCCCAGTGCCTCGAGCACTTTTAGGGCCTTCCCCAACTGGATCGTGGGCTTGCCGGCCTCCAGATCCACGATGAAGCGAAGCCCCACTCCCGCCACGCCGGCCAATTGATCCTGCCGCAGGCCCTGGGCCTTGCGGACGCGCCGGACAAGGGCACCGAGGTCGGAGGGTGTGAGAGGGGATCCAGGCATGAGACTTTCCCGTTCGGGTAAGTATCGGCCCGAATGATCTCTTGTCTAGGCTAAGTTTCCCGATCGGTAAAATATTCAATTCAAGGGGTACAGAGGAAGATGAATGTCCCGATCGGGAACGGATGGGGCCTGCCTATCCCACCACGAGCCAGATGGGCCGCTTCGCGCGGAGAGCCTCCCGCAGGGCCCGCTGGATTTCCGCCACGCCCAGGGCCTCGGCCTGGAGGCCCTTCAGCCCCAGCCTGAGGGCTGCGGTGCCATGGTGTGGGGGAAGGGTGATGGGATGGCCCAGGTCGCCCCCTTCGGCCACGGCGGAGGGCCCCCCACGGGAGAAGACTTCGCCCTCCAGTTGGGCCTGGGAGTAGCCCAGCCGCTGTTCCAGCACCACCCAGGTCCGGCGGCTGGGGTGGCGCTCTCCCCGCTCCCAGAAGGAGAGGGTCTGCTGGCTCACGAGGAGTTCCTCTGCGAATTCGGTCTGGGAGCGAGTGCCCCGCAGCGCCCGGAGATTCTCGGGGAATCGCGAGATGGCCCGGGCCTTCTTCGCGCCGGCCCTGCGGGGCGGCGTCATCGGGGATCCTTGGCGGATCCAGAGCCGAACGGGGTGGAGGCCATGGGCCCAGGCTAGGAAGCGGATGGCACGCGCCGGAAGGCGGGGCCGGGGAAGGGCGTCGTGGCTGGTTTTGATTACTACTAAGTAGTAGATTCAACCTCATGTGCCCCTCCGAGCCCTCTGACTTCACCCTTCAGCCCTACCAGGGCCGCGCCAGAGCGCCGGAGACGCCTCGCATGGTCGAAGAGGCTTTGGATGCGCCCCTTCCAGGAGCACCCGAGGAGGAAGGCGTGGCCGAGTCCACACCCCGCCGGCGCAAGCGAAACACGGCGAGGCTCGTGTGGGACAGCAAGCCGAAAAAGGCGCCCAACCCCAAGAACCTGGGCTTCCAGATCGCCGAGGTGGTGGTGCCCAATCCTGCGAGCCAAGCTGGGCCCCGCCTGCCCTTCGACCCAGGCACCCAGGAGGTGGACACCCAAGCCTGCAACCGCCTCATCTGGGGCGACAACCTCCTCGTGATGCAGGCCCTCCTGGCCCAGGGCTACGAGGGGAAGATCAACCTCATCTATATCGACCCGCCCTTCGATTCCAAGGCCGACTACAGCCACAGCGTTCAGCTCACGCCGGACGAGTCAGGCCAGGGCGGCGGCGAACTTAACGCGGAAATGAGCGTACTGGAGCGGCTGGCCTATCGGGATACCTGGGAGGACGGGACGGATAGCTATTTAGACATGCTGTATCCGCGATTTCAATTAATAAATCGTTTATTGACTGAGGATGGAAGCTTTTTTATTCATTGCGATTGGAGAATTTCATCATATATAAAAACATTGTGTGAAGAGATTTTTGGTAAATCAAATATTTTGAATGAAATAATCTGGAAACGAAAAGGCGGTAGTGCAAATCCATCTAATAAGCTTGGCACCACAACGGATTCGATTCTGTGGATTTGTAAAAATGAAAAAAAAGTGTATTACAATTCTTTAACGACTCTTAATAGTGATGAAGTTAAAAAATACATTGAAGAACGGTTTACCAACACTGATGAATTAGGGCGGAGATATATGAAATCTCCGATCGTCAGCCCGGGCTATCGAGAAAATCTTGTATACAACTATAAAGGGTATACCCCTCCTCCGAATGGTTGGTCGATTTCAAAATCTGTCATGGAAAAATGGGATTCAGAAGGAAGACTTTATTTCCCACCCAAAGGTGTCGGCGATAGAATTTATCGTAAAATATTCATTGAAGAATATGATGGTCAACCAATTCAAAGTTTATGGACGGATATATTTGTAATTAATCCTGTAGCCCAGGAAAGGTTGGAATATCCGACGCAAAAACCCGAGGCCTTGCTGGAGCGAATTATCAGAATGACTTCGCGGCCAGGCGATCTGGTCGCAGATTTTTTCTGTGGCTCTGGTACCGCCGCCGCCGCTGCTGAAAAGCTCGGCCGTCGCTGGATCACCTCAGACTTGGGGAAGGCGTCCATCCAGGTGGCTCGCAACCGGTTCGTGAAAATGGGCGAAACGGAATCCGGAGGCATCGCCTTCCAGCGGCCCGACAGCGCCACGCGTTGCGCGCCCTTCGTGGTGGAGAACCTGGGCAACTACCAGCGCCAGCTCCTCTACCTCAACGACACGCGACTGAAGCAGGTGGGGACGCTGATCCTCACCCTCTACGGGGCCCAGCCCCACCCCACCGAGAGGGCCCTGGGTGTGCAGGGCTTCAACGATCCCGAGACGGGTCGCTTTCAGCGCCGCCTCGTGCTCGTGGGCGACCCAGATCGGCCCCTCTCGGCCAAACGTGTGGCGGAGGCGGCGCGGTCCCTCAAGTCTCTGGACGGCGGCGGCTACTCCCGCCTGGTGGCCCTGGGCTGGGACTTCGAGCTGAACTTCGACTCGGCCCTGGACAAGCATCTGGGGCCGGACTGGCGCAAGGTCGTGGAGGTCCGCCAGATCCCCACGGAGGTCATCGAATACCTCAAGAAGATCCCCGCCGACGCAGGGCCGGACGACCCAGCGGTAGAGCGCCTCCGGGCCCAGGTGGCCTTCTTTGAGAAACCCTTCCTGGCCCCGCCGGAGTTGAAGATTCTGGGCTGGACGGGCGAGGCGGAGCCCCGCCTCAGGGTGTCCCTCACGCTCACGCGCTACCTCCTGCGGGGCCTGCCCATGGGCCTCCAGGGCAAGAAACTCAGCGAGACCGAGGCGCGGGATCTCATCCAGAAGGCCGGCGGGCCCGCGGGCCTGAATCTCATCGATTTCTGGTCCGTGGACGACGACCTGGGCGGCGAGGATGGCAAGCGCCCCTTCACCAGCACCTGGCAGGCCCTCCGCGGCCTGGGCAAGCGGGTGCGCCCGGTGGCCACGGAGACGGAGTTGCTCTATGTGCCCCGGCCGGGTCGGCGGGTGGCCATGCGCCTGGTGGACCTCTTCGGCAACGACGCCCTCTGGACCGGCCTGCTGCCGGATGCCGAGGATGCCCGGCGCGCGGGGGTCTGACATGGCCAACCTCGAGAAACAGGTCAAGGCGATGCACACAGGCCCCGTTCTCCCGTCCCTCCTCCAGCCCCGGGTGAAGGCCTGGGCCGAGGGCGGCTACGAGGGCGCCACCGACCTGACACGAACCCTCCTGCGCCACTGGTTCGAGACGGACCACGAGGAGGCATCCTTCCATCCCGCCCAGCGCATGGCCATCGAGACGGCCATCTATGTCCACGAGGTGATGGGCCGGTCCCTGCCTCAGGATGGTGGCTTCCTCCACGCCCTCCACACCGAGCTGGGGGCTCCCGAGGATCGGGATGCCCTCTTCACACCCTGGTGGCAGGAGCCCCTCCCGCGCTATGGGTTCAAGCTGGCCACGGGCACAGGCAAGACCTGGGTGCTCCAGGCCCTCCTCGTCTGGCAGGTGCTCAACCGCCTGGCGGCGGACCAAGGCTGGTACCGGGGCCTGCCACCGGAGGAGCGTGCCTGGCGCCTCGGGGCCTTTTCCACCCGCTGTCTGGTGGTGGCGCCGGGCTTGGTGGTGCATGGGCGTCTGCTGGACGCATTCCTGGGCCCCGAAGATGATCGTGGCAACCGGCACCTCGACAAAGCGGATCTTCGGCGCTTCCGCGATCTCTTCCTCCCCGCCGATTACCGTGATGCCTTCTTCGGTGCCTTCCGGGCCCTGGACGGCCGGAGCGTCATGGAAACCACGCCCCAGCCCGGGGCCTTCGCCGTGGTGGTGAATTGGCAGGCCCTCATGGACCGGAGCGGCGACGAAGAGGAGAGCGAGAACGCTGCGGAGTTCCTCGACATTCCGAAGTACGGGAGCGTGACCGAGCGGGGCAACCCCCGCTACCTGGTGTTCCGCGAATGGCTCGCGGCCGAGCCCGACCTGGTGATCTACAACGACGAGGCCCACCACACCCACACCAACCAGGGCGGGGAAGAGGGCGCCTGGGAGGAGGCCCTGACGGCCATCCGGACCGAGCAGGTGGAGCGTCACGGGGCCCGCTCTGGCTTCCGGGGCGACTTCAGTGCCACGCCGTTCTTCCAGGTCAGCGCCGGTCGCGGTAAGGCCAAGCAGCCCGTCCGGAAGTGGTTCCCTCACATCCTCTGCGACTACGGCCTGGGGCAGGCGCAAAAGGACATGCTGGTGAAGCAGCTCTGGATCGTGAAGGATCCGCGCCTCCCCGAGGGTGAGGTCCCCCGGAGCGAGGACGGGCAGCTCACGGAGACGCAGCGGGCCCTGTTGGAGGTGGGCCTGGCCAAGCGCCGGTGGGTGGAGGATGCCTTCACGGTGCTCGGCGTCAGTTCCGTGCCTAAGCTCTTGGTGGTGGCCGAGGATACGGTCGTGGCCGACCAGGTGGCCAACTACCTGGAGAAGGAGCGGGTGGGGGACTTTGGCCTCCAATCGGGGGCCACGGCCGTCTTGCACAGCGGCCGGAAGGGCGCGTTGAAGCCGGAGGAGTACGACACCCTGCGCCGCCGGATCTTCGCCGCGGACCGCCGGGATGACCTCCAGGTGATCGTCAATGTCTCGATGCTCCAGGAGGGGTTCGATGTGAACTCCATCTGCGTGATCGTGTTTCTGCGCGCCGGGGAGAGCTCGATCCTGGTGGAACAGGTCATCGGCCGTGGCCTGCGCTTGATGTTCCGGCAGGAATCCGTCGAGCATGAGCTCTGGGCTGCCAAGGTCGAGGCCCTGGCCAACCTGAAGGAGCACAAGGAGCCTCTCAACGCCTTCGACATGCTCTACCTGGTGGACCACCCCAAGTTCCGGAGCCTCGTCCGAGAGACGCTCGAAGCCGACGGCCTGGACATAGGTGAAGGCGAGGTGGATGAGAGCCGCTCCGCCGCCGGGGAGATGGTCACGGTCGAGGTGGATTCGGCGCGGGTTCCGGCCCTCGACCTGGCTTGGCCCCTGGGGTTCGTCCGGGAAGACCCACCTCTGCCCGATGTGCGGGAACTCCTCAAGCACCCGTTCGCCCCCCTCGGGAATCAGAGCATGCTGAACGCCCTCCGGAAGGACACGGGGGTCCTGTTGAGCAAGGAACATGTGGAGACGGGAACCCAGGTGGGTTTCGTGATGGAGCTGTCCACGCAGGCTCAGACGGCCCTTGCCAATATGGCGGATCAGCTCGTGCTGGGCCGTTCCAAGGGGCAGAGCTGGCTGAGCGCCCAATGGGCCGAGATGCTCGAGGTGGTGGAGCAGGTGGCCTCGAAACACCTCTTCCCGAAGACCGACTTCGACCCACTCCGCCGGGACGAGGATGCCCGGGTGTTGCGCTCCAGCCAGGTCACGGCCCACCTGAAGAAGCAATTGGAGGATGCCCGGGACCACTGGTTGGCCGAACTCCAGAAGGCCCATCCGAGCGAGGTGGGCGTGAGCGGGTGGGGTTGGGCTTCCCATCCCGAATTGGATGGGCGCACGCCCATCCTGCGCGGTCGGGAGCCCCGGAAGATCCTCGCGGACAGGTGCGTGTTCCCGGCCATCTTCGAGACGGCCCAGGGCGGGGGCTTCGAGAAGGCCTTCATCCAGGAGGTGCTGGAGCGGTCCGCCGAGGTTCAGGGGTGGTTCAAGCCTCTGGAGCGCCGCCATAACCTCCTGCTTCCCTACCGCACCCGATTCGGTGAGTTGAGTCGGGTACTGGCCGGACTTTGTCGTTCGGACGCCGGACGCCATGTGGCTCATCGAGACCAAGGGGGCCCGCGACCGCGAACAGGCCTCCATCTGGGACAAGGCCAAGGCGGCCCTGGAGTGGTGTCGGACGGCGGGCCAGGTACTGCCTCCGGGCCTCCATCCGAGCGGCTCCACCTGGGCCCAGCCCCAGGCTTGGAAATACGGCATCCTCTTCGATGACCAGTGGGACCGGAGGCCCGCCCTCTTCGAGCACCTGGCCCAGTTGGCGGAGGCGCAAACTCTGGCCTACCTCCGAGGGCAGGGG
>CAVPLE010000074.1:0-32802 GCA_963705865.1 uncultured Holophagaceae bacterium
CCGCGGCCATGACCTTCAACCGCCTGGTGGATGCGGATGTGGATTCGGAGAACCCCCGCACCGCCGGTCGCGCCCTGCCCGCGGGTCGGGTCTCCCGGGCCGGCGCCATGGCCCTGATGGGAGCCGGAATCGTCCTCTTCGGCCTAGCCGCTGGCGCCCTCGGTCCCCTGACCTGGGCCCTGTCGCCGCTCGCCCTGGCCATCATCCTGGGCTACTCGCTCTGCAAGCGCTTCACCTCCTGGTCCCACGTGGTGCTGGGCCTCTCACTCGCCGGAGCGCCCCTCGGGGCCTGGATCGCCGTTTCCGGCCGGATCGAAGCGCCGGCCCTGTGGCTTTCAGGCGGGGTGCTGGCCTGGACGGCGGGCTTTGACATCCTCTACGCACTGCAGGATCAGGGCTACGATCACCAGAAAGGGCTGCATTCCCTGCCCGTCAAGCTTGGAACCAGCGGTGCCCTGGCCTTGTCCCGCGCCTTGCACCTCCTGGCTCTGGCGGCCTGGGCCATGTTCAACGTGCAGATGGGCAGCCATGTCGTGGCCTGGGCAGGGTGGGCGACGGTCGCGAGCATGCTGGCACGCGAACAATGGCTCGTGCGGGGGGGAGACCTGGCCCGCATCGACCAAGCTTTCTTCACCCTGAACAGCCTGATCGGACTCGTGTTTTTCCTCGGGCATGTCTTGGAATGGTGGCTTTCACGCTCACTCCTGGCGGCGGTCTAGATCCTTCGTTGTAAGAAGGCGAGTCGAACCTTCACGGATTCCCAGGTATGCTGAGGGGCCATGTCCACTCATCAGCCCGAACGCCGACTCGCTGTGCGCTCCAGCCGCCCCAATCCCGTGGGGTGGCTCACCGTGATGGTCGTCTTCAGCCACCGCACCCTCCGCTGGTCCCTCACCCGCCGGACGCTGCTGTGGATCATCGGCCTCGTGGTCGGATTTTCCGCCCTGGCCATGATCGGATCGGGGTACGGATTCTGGGCCACCAAGAAAATCATGAGCTTCGGACGGCTCCAACAGGAGACCCGGGAACAGCAGGAGCAGCTCCGCTCTTCCCTGGATCAGGCTCAGGCCCTGGAGGCGGAAGTCGCCACCCTTCGCCAGCAGCACACGGAACTCTTGAAATTGCTGGATCCCAAGGCCCCGGCAGCGGCACCGCTCCCGACGCCACCGGGCCAGGAAGCTCCCTCACCCAGCCCGGTCCCCCCCGGTGTCCAGGAACGGCTGTCCCGCCTGAAGCAGGATCTGGATTACACGGCCAAGCAGGCGGCCGTGGTTCGGGCCCGCATGGAACCCGTGCTCCGCGCCTGGGCTCACACACCCTCCATCCCTCCCACGGCCGGCTATCTCAGTTCGGGGTTCGGGGTCAGGGTCAACCCCTTCTCCCGCACCAACGAGGCCGGAGATGGGTTGTTGGGCTACCACACGGGGATTGACATCAGCAACGCGCTCGACACCCCGATCCAGGTCACCGCCGATGGCGTAGTGGAAGAGGCGGGCTGGATGGACCGCTACGGTTGGGGCGTCCGAGTACGGCATAACGGCGAGCAGGAGACCCTGTACGCCCACATGAATCATGTGAACGTCAAGGCCGGGCAGAAGATATCCCGGGGCGATATCCTGGGGACCATGGGGCGCTCGGGAAACGCCACCGGCGTTCATCTCCATTACGAGGTCCGGCTGAACGGAAAGCCTACAAATCCCCAGCCTTACCTCCGTCTCCAGCGTCAGTGGGTCCGGACGCTGGGCAAGTCGTTCTGATCCGCGAAGGAGTGCACCATGGCCGTGTTCCGCAATAACAAATCCAAACCCGATTCCGCCCCGGCGATCCACTCTCTGCTGGGCAAGGATGTGGTGCTCACCGGGGAAATCCAGACTGGATCCCAGAGCCTGCGCATCGAAGGCAGTGTCGAAGGCATCATCCACTCCACTGGCGAGATCTCCATCGCCCCGGGCGGCCTGGTGAAAGGGACCATCTACGCCAAGCATCTCGTGGTGACCGGCCGGGCGGAGGGAACCATGAAGATCACTGAGTGCCTTGAAATCCACGGCACTGGCTATGTGGAAGGAGACGTGGAGGTCGGCTCCCTCGTCGTGGACGAAGGCGGCACCCTCCAGGGCGTTTGTGTCCGTCGGGACCAGACCCGCAACCTGGACACCATCGGTACGGCCAAGGGTGGCACCCTCGCCCTGTCCCACTCTGGCCAGAAACCCCTCGATACGCTCGAGACCAAGCTCTGATCAGCGAAACAGCGGCCCGGGATCGGACTTCACCCCCAGATAGGCGTACGCCGCATCAGTGGCTTTCCGGCCCTGCGGCGTGCGATCCAGGAAGCCCACCTGCATGAGGTAGGGCTCAACCAGATCTTCGAGCGCGCCCTCATCCTCGCCGAGGGCCGCGGCCAGGGTGCGCAGGCCCACAGGCCCGCCCCGGTGCTTGTGGCAGATGGCCTGCAGGTACTCCCGATCCAGGCCATCCAAACCTAAGTCATCTACTTCGTGGAGCTTGAGGCAGGCCTCGGCGGATGCCATGGTGATGGTCCCGTCGCCCTTGACCTCGGCATAGTCCCGGCAGCGCCTGAGCAGGCGATTGCAGATGCGCGGCGTCCCCCGGCTCCTGCGGGCGATGGCCTCGGACCCCTCGGCGGCGAGGTGGATGCCCAGCAAATCCGCCGACCGCCGGGCGATGATGGCCAGGTCGGCCCGGGTATAGAACTCCAGGCGGTGGACCAAGCCGAAGCGGTCATGCAGGGGTTTCGAGATGAGGCCAGCCCGGGTGGTGGCCCCCACGAGGGTGAAGGGTCGGAGGTCCACCTTCAGCGTCTGGGCGCTGGGACCCTGGCCGATGAGGATGTCGAGTTTCCGGTCTTCCATGGCCGAATACAGCATTTCCTCGATGGGCGCCGACAGGCGGTGGATCTCGTCGATGAAAAGGAATTCGCCGGCCTCCAGATTGGTGAGGATGGCCGCCAGATCTCCCTTCTTTTCCAACGCAGGAGCCTGGATCACCTTGCAGGGCGCGCCCATTTCGTTGGCGAGCACATGCGCGAGGGTGGTTTTGCCCAGTCCGGGAGGGCCGAAGAGGAGCACATGGTCGAGCACATCGCCCCGTTTGGTGGCCGCCTGCAGGGCGATCTCCAGCCGCGCCTTCACCTTGGCCTGGCCGATATATTCCTGGAGCCGCTGCGGCCTCAGCGAATATTCAATGGGGTCCTCCAGGTTGACGGAGGGGTCGAGGTCAGGGTGCCGGTGCATGACCTCTATTCCCTCATGGGACTTCCACTTGTGTCCAGCCGATGGCCGGATAATCTTGGGATCGCAGTTCATTGCCCAACCCTCTTCCCTCCCCCCCCTGACGCCCACCGGGAGATGCCGTGGCCCAGCGCTACCAACTCCTGATCCGAGACCGGCACGGGTTCGAGCGCACGGTGCCGATCAACCGCTCCGTCACAGTCGGCCGGCAGAGCCTCTGCGAAGTGGTGCTGTCCGACAACATGATCAGTCGTAACCACCTTCGGCTGGAGTTGCAGGACGATACATGGTGGGCCGAGGACCTCCACACCACGCATGGCAGTTTCTATCATGAGAAACCGCTGGAACGCGCGGCCTGGGAGCCTGGGACCTCGCTACGTCTCGCTGACGGCGCCTACACCCTGACCCTGGTCCGCACCAACCACAGCAGCTCGGAGATTCACCTCCAGGCCATTCTTGAGGCGGCCCAGCTCCTGGCCCAGGAAGTGGACCTCGAGGACATGCTCGAACAGACCTTGGACCGCCTGCTCAGCATCTCGGGGACGGATCGAGGCTTCCTCATGCTCCTGGAGGACAGCGAACTGGCGTGCCGGGTCCAGCGCAACCTCGGCCAACAGCTGGAGGGTCAGATCCAGTTGTCGATGTCCAGCGTCCACAAGGTTTTCGAGACCGGCGACCCCATCTGGATCCTGAACGTGGCCGAGGACGGTCAACTGCTCAGCCAGCACTCGATCCAGCGCCTCGAACTGAAGACCATCCTCTGCCTGCCCCTGCTGCTCCAGGGCCGGCGCATCGGCGTGGTCTACCTGGACAGCCGCCGTCCCATCATCGAGCCTCCCGACCGGCCGACCTTCGAGGCCATCGTCTCGCTTTGCGCCATCGCCATCGAGCGGGCCCGGCTGTCCGAGGAGAACCTGCGCAGCCACGTCCTCGCCACGGTGGGCCAGGTGGCCAGTTCCATCGTCCACGACTTCAAGAACGGGCTTTTCGTACTGCGCGGCCACGCCGATCTGCTCGAGCTTTCCACCGAGGACAGCAAGGTCCGCCACCATTCCCGCAAGATCCTGGAATGCGTCGACCGCCTCACGCACCTCAGCCAGGATGTGCTTGACTTCGCCAAGGTGCGCGAACCCCGGCGGGAGACGGTGGACCTTCGCGTCTTCCTCGACGCCATCATCGAGCCGCTGGTACCCAGGGCGGCCGAAATGGGCGTGGTCCTCCGGACCGAGGGACAGTCCTGCCTGATCAAGCTGGATCCGGGTCGCTTCACCCGGGTGATGGAGAACCTCTTGGCCAATGCCCTGGACGCCACCGTCGGCATCAGCGGCGAAGTGGTGGTGAGCTGGATCCAGGTCACCGGCGGCGTGCAAATCCGCGTGAAGGACCAGGGCCGGGGGATCCCCAAGCGCGTGGTCAAGCGCATCTTCGAGCCCTTCTTCAGTTACGGGAAGAAGCGTGGGACCGGCCTCGGCATGGCCACGGTGAAGAAGATCGTCGAGGAGCACGGGGGCACCCTGGAGTTCATCAGTGAGGAGGGCGAGGGGACCGAGGTGATCATCCTCCTGCCCGACCACCCCATCACGGGGGCGATCAAGCTGTCGGAGGAATCCACCGGCGAACACCGCAACCTGGGGGCTGAGCGGGTATGACTTCTTTCCGCACTGGCATGGGATTCGATGTCCATCGCTTCGCGACGCCGGAGGAGGGTCGTCCGCTGATGCTCATGGGCTGCCATATCCCGCACGACCGGGGCCTGGTCGGCCACAGCGACGCGGACGTCATGCTGCATGCCCTCATGGACGCCCTGCTGGGCGCCGCGGGGCTGGGCGACATCGGCCAGCATTTCCCAGACACGGACCCTGCCTACCGGGGCGCCGATTCCGCAGCCCTGCTCGAACGGGTGCTGGGCGATCTTGCCGAGCGTGGATATCGCGTCGTTAACGCCGACGTCTGCCTCATCGGCGAGCAGCCGAAGATCGGCCCCCACCGCCAGCACATGCGCGATCACATCGCCCCGCTACTGGGCCTCCACGCCGAGGCCCTGAACGTGAAGGCCACCACCACTGAGAAGCTGGGCTTCACCGGTCGCGGCGAGGGCCTCGCCGCCCAGGCGGTGGTGCTGCTTGAGCGGATCTAGCTCAGAAGCCGCTGTTTGGCCAGGTGGGCCAGGGCTTCAGGCGTGTTGAGGGAAGGATCCTCGATCACCATCTCCAGCAAGTCGCGCTGAAGTTTCCCCAGCCAGGGGCCACCCCCCCGCCCGGCCAGGACCATCAGCGCCGCGCCATCCAGGGCCAGGGCCTTCACGGCCAAGGGCGGCGCCGCGGCCATCAGGGACTCCAGCCGAGCCAGGATCGCGGCATGCTCCCGCTCCCGGGCCTCGGCCTCCAGACCCTTGGCGCGTTGGTCCGCCAGACGGAAGGCCGCCCAGCGCGCCAGCTCCAGGCCATCCTCGCCAAGCCGGCGGAGGAATCGGCGGCAGGCCGCATCGCTCCAATCCGAGGTCGGGTGGGTGCCATGGTGGCGGACCAGGGCCAGGACGTCGTGCCGGAGCGCATGAGCGGCCTTGAGCCGCTCCAGGATGATGCCGGCGAGGTCCAGCGAGCGGGCCTCGTGCCCAAGGAACCTCGCCTCACCGCTGTCTCCGAGGGTGCGGGTCCCGGGCTTGCCGGCATCATGCAGCAAGGCGGCCCAGCGCAGCTCGGGCTCGGCCGGAACCCGGCGCGCCACCTCCAGCGTGTGATGCCAGACATCCCATCGATGATGCCGGTTCTGGCCACAGCCGATCATGGGACGCAGCTCGGCCAGCCAGAGGTCCAGCAGCTCCGTCCGCGCCAGGAGGTCCAGCCCCCGGTGGGGGTCGGGACCGCAGAGCAGCTTGGTGAGCTCCGTAAAGACCCGCTCTGCGGCCACCTTGCGGGCCACCTCCAACCGTTCGGGAATGGCCGCCAGGGTGCCTGCCTCCACCTCGAAGCCCAGCTGGGCCGCGAACCGGCAGGCCCGCAGGGTGCGGAGGCCGTCCTCGGCGAAACGGCGCAACGGATCGCCCACGGCCCGGAGGGTCCGCGCCTTAAGGTCAGCCTGGCCGCCGAAGGGATCCACCAGGTCGCCGCCGCCCACGGGCAGGGCCATGGCGTTGATGGTAAAGTCCCGCCGGGACAGGTCCTCCTCCAGGCTGACCCCCAACCGCACCGACTCGGGATGCCGCCCATCCAGGTAGTCACCGTCACTGCGGAAGGTGGTGATCTCGATGGGCCGATCCTCCAGGATCACCGTCACGGTGCCGTGCTGGAGGCCCGTGGGAATGGCCTTCAGGCCCGCGGCCCGCGCTCGGTCCATCACGGCCTTCGGCATCAGCTTCGTGGCCAGGTCCCAGTCCGCGTGGGGTCGCCCCAGCAACTCATCGCGAACGGCACCGCCGACCACCACCAGCTCAGCCTCGGGCCCCAGGGCCGCCTGGAGGCGGAGCAGCGGGGCCCACATCAGTCCGCGCCCCCAGCCAGTTTCGTCAGCGCCTCGCCTTCCACCCGGCAGGTGAGCCAGGGCCGCATCACCTTGGCGCCGTGGGCCTCGTAGAATTCAATGGCCGGCGTGTTCCAGTCCAGAACCTGCCAAACAAAGCGGGTCCAGCCTTCCTTCACCGCCAGGGCCGCGAGGTGCTGGAGCAGGGCCTTGCCGATGCCCTTGCCCCGGAAGGTGGGGCGCACGAACAGGTCTTCGAGGTAGATGCCGGGCTTGCCCTCCCAAGTGCTGAAGTTGAGGAACCAGAGGGCGAAGCCCGCGGGCTGGCCATCCCATTCCGCCATGGTCACCTTCACCAGCGGATGGTCCGAGAAGACGTAGCGGTGGAGGTCCGCCTCAGTGGCGACCGCCGCCTCCGGCTCGCGCTCGTAGGCCGCCAGTTCGCGGATGTACTGCAGGATCAACGGGGCATCGGCGGGGACGGCGGGACGAAGGCTCAGCATGCGTCTATGCTAACCGGATGGACCGGGACACCGCCCTCCGCCTTCACGAGGCCATGCTGCTCACCCGCCTGACGGAAGAGCGCCTGGTGAAGCTGTTCCGCCAGGGCAAGACCCTCGGTAGCATCTATCGCAGCCTGGGCCAGGAGGCCACCGCCTGCGCCACGGCCATGGCGCTGGGCCCCGACGATGTGATCGCGCCGATGATCCGCAACCTGGGCTCCATGTTTGTCCGGGGGGCCACACCGCTTGAGATCTTTCTTCAGTATCTGGGCCGCGCCACCAGCCCCACGGCTGGCCGGGAGCACAACAACCATTTCGGCTCCGTGGCCCGGGGCATCCTCGCACCCACGTCCATGCTCGGCGCGCTCATCCCGGTGATGGCGGGCGTGGCCCTCAGCTTCCGGCAGAAGGGCGAATCTCGTGTCGCCATGACCTGGATCGGCGATGGTGGCAGTTCCACGGGTGCCTTCTACGAGGGCCTCAACTTCGCGGTCGTGCAGAGACTCCCCCTCATCGTCGTTGGCGAATCCAATGGCTACGCCTTCTCCACCCCCCCGGATCGCCAGATGGCCGGCCGGATGTCGGCCCGTTCGCAGGGGGCCTTCAGGCTCACGGTGGACGGCAATGACGCCGCCGCGATCTACGATGCCACCGCCCAGGCCCGGCAACGCTGCCTGGAAGGCAAGGGGCCCGTCTTCCTCGTCTGCGAGACCTTCCGCATGAAAGGTCACGCCGAACACGACGATCAGCGCTACGTGGACCCCGACCTGCTGGCCCAGTGGGCCGCCAAGGATCCCCTGCCCCGCTTCGAAGCCTGGCTCACGCGCAGGAGATGGGCGCCAGCCCTGGATTTGCGCGCCCGCCTTGAGGCTGAACTCCTCGCTGCCGCCGAACTGGCCGAGGCGGCCCCCTGGCCTGATCCGGCCACCTTGAATGCGGGTGTTTTCTCGACCTAGACTGGTCCAGCCACCATGAGGACCTATTTATCTACAATGAGGCGCCCGTCACTATTCTTGGACGCTAGACTTTCCTGTCATGGGGGACTCTGTGTTTGTTCTCGTTCTGAATGCTGGCTCTTCGAGCCTGAAGTTCAATCTCTTCGACATGGTGAACGAAGCGTCGATCGCCGAGGGCATCGCGGAGCGCATCGGCCTGGCCGACGGCATCCTCAGTTGCACCATCCTCGGTGAAAAGCAGAAGGAGAACCTTCCCCTGCCCACCCACCGGGAGGCCCTGGAGGCCATCCTGGACCGCCTCCACACCAACGTGCTGCATGACACGCCTGTCCACGCCGTGGGCCATCGGGTGGTCCATGGCGGCCCCAAGTACGGTGACTCCGTGCTGGTGACGGACGAGGTGCTCCACGACATCGAGGCTTTCGCCATCTATGCGCCACTCCACAATCCAGCCAACGCCCTGGGCATTCGGGTCGCCCGGGAGACTTTCCCGGATGTGCCTCATGTGGCGGTCTTCGACACCGCCTTCCACCACAACATCCCCGACCACGCCCGCACCTACGGCATCCCCTACGAGCTGAGCCAGAAGTACGGCATCCGCCGGTATGGCTTCCACGGCACCAGCCATGCCTTCGTGGCCGCCCGCACGGCCATCCTGCTCTGCCGCCCCCTCCGGTCCCTGAAGGTCATCACCTGCCACATCGGCAACGGCACCAGCATCTGCGCCGTGGGGCAGGGCAAGAGCATGGACACCAGCATGGGCATGACACCGCTCCAGGGAGTCATCATGGGCACCCGCTGCGGCACCATCGACCCCAGCGTGGTGGAAATGCTCATGGAGCAGGAGCACCTGGATTACGCGGCCATCACCGACCTGCTGAACAAGAAGTCGGGCCTGCTGGGCATCTCCGGCGTGTCCTCCGACTTCCGCGAGATTGAACTGGCCGCCGACAGCGGCAACGACCGGGCCCGGCTGGCCCGCGACCTGCTGACCTACAACGTGCGCCAGTTCATCGGCTCCTACGCCACCGTCCTGGACGGCGTCGACGCCATCACGTTCACCGCCGGCATCGGCACGCACAGCACCTACGTCCGCGCCAAGGTCTGCAGCAAGCTGGGGTTCCTGGGCGTGAAGCTGGATCCCGAGGCCAACGAGCACGGCACCGGCGAGCGCATCATCAGCACCCCGGATTCCCGCGTGGTGGTCACGGTGGTGCCCACCAACGAGGAGTTGATGATCGCGCGGGAAACGGTGAGGTAGCCCCTTCCCTGCTCACGAAAGCGGCCCCCGACGGGGGCCGCTTTCGTGAGGGACGAGACCCTACTTGCCCTGAACCTGCATCCGTTCGCCCTTGCGCTCAATCCGCGAGCCGCGGCGCTCTTTGCGCTCACCCCGGCGTTCCTGGCGCTCACCCTTGCGTTCCTGAACCTCGCCCACCTTCTCGCGGCGCTCGCCGGCCTGCTGGAGGGCCTGGCCTTTGGCCACCTTGCCCTGGGCCTGGAGGGTCGCGCCCTTCCTCTCCATGCGGGCGCCCTGGCGCTGCTTGCGCTCGCCCTGCCGGTCGTTCCGTTCGCCGCGCTGCTCCTGGCGTTCGCCCCGGCGCTCGATCCGCTCGCCCTGCTTCTCCACCTGCTGGCCAGTGGGCGGGGGCACGGGGGCCTGGGCCATGAGGGAGGCGCCGATGAGGCCCGCGGCCACGACGAGGGCCACGCGCTTCTGAAGGTTGGACATGGTGTGCTCCTGGTGCGGCTGGGCCGCGAAGGGGAATCGTCCCGGAACGACCTGATGCCGTCCTCGTGCCAACTCACAACATCTTTAGTCCCGAACGATTGAGAAAGGTTTAACGCCTCCGCCGTGGATCGTTGCCACATCGCTGTGGCAGGACGCCACAGCGGCGCTCCCCCGACTTTCCAGTCCGTTGGCCGGTCCAGGCCCACCGGTTGCCGGTACCCCGGTATGCGCCTCCCTAAACGACCACAGACTTTGCTTCGTAGGCCATCCATCAACCCGGCAGGTCCGGAGTCTTTCCCATCAGGGGGGTTCATGCAAAAGCGATGGATCATCGTGTCCGTGGCTGGTCTGGCCTTGGCGACTGGCATGTTCTTCACCCTCAAGGGCGGCGACAGCAAGGGCAAGAAAGTCGAGGCGAGTACCCCCTTCCGATTGGGCAAAGTCCAGGCGGAGGACCTCCAGGTGAGCGTCCGGGAAGTGGGCGTCGTGGATCCCCTCACCAAAGTCGACGTGAAGTCCACCGTGTCGGGACGCATCGTGAGCCTTAAAGTCCGCGAGGGGGCCTCGGTGAAGGCCGGCGAGGTGCTGGCCGAGGTGGAACCGGACGTGAACCAGGCCCAGACCCTGTCCGATGTGCAGGGCAGCGTGTCCCAGGCCAGGGTGAGCTTCAAGAATGCCGAGCGGGATTTTGCCCAGCAGTCTGAGCTCTTCAAATCCGGGCTCATCTCCGATCAAGCCTACCGAGGTGCCAGAACCACCCGTGATCTCGCCGAAGAGGCCTACAAGAGCGCCCAGACCCGGTACCAGATCGTGGAAGACAGGGGCATCCCCATCAGCGGGAACGCCTCCACCCAGAAGGCCCGGGTGACCGCCCCCATGAATGGCGTGGTCATCAAGAAGGGCGCGGAACTGGGGGACACCATCACCTCGGGCGTCAGCTCCTTCAATGCCGGCACGGTGGTATTCACCGTGGCCGATCTGGCCTCCCTCATCGTGAAAGTGAACCTCAACGAAGTGGATATCGCCAAAGTGAAGGTGGGCCAGGCCGTCCGCATCACCCTGGACGCCTATCCTCAGAAGGCCTTCACCGGCAAGGTGCGCTTCGTGGCCCCCGCCGCGGACCTGGTTGAAAAAATCAAGGTCTTCAAGGTGGAAGTGGCCTTGGATGAGCTCACCGAGGCGTTCAAAACGGGCATGAGCGCCAACGTGGAGATCCTGGGCGAGAAACGGGAGAAGGCCGTGAGCGTGCCCCTGGAGGCCCTCCAGCGCAGGGATGGGCAGACCGTGGTCTACCGCCTGAAGGAGAACCTCCCACCCCAAGACCTCGCCAAAGCCAAGGATGGTCTCAACGGCCGTGGCAAGTTCATCTGGCTCTCGGACCACTGGAAGGAATACTTCGACGTGGTGCCTGTCCAGGCCGGCATCGCCACCCTCGAGCGGGTGGAGATCCTCTCCGGCCTCAAGGCCAACGACCAGGTGAGCCTCGAGGATCCCAGCAAGAAGAAGGTCGAGAAAGACGACGAGAACAATTGACGCTCCACGGGGGGACCGCCTGCTCGCTTCGCTCGCGATGTCCCCCGCACCCCCGCCATTCGTTCGGGCAGAGCCCGTCCTCATGGCCAGCGCTTCCTTCGGAGCCCCCATGTCCACCATCATCCAGACCCAGGCCCTCACCAAGGTCTATGGCGCCAACGGGACCGCGGTCCAGGCGCTACGCGGCATCGACCTCACGGTGGAGAAGGGCGAGTTCGTGGCCCTCATCGGCCCATCGGGCTCGGGCAAGTCCACCCTCATGGCCATCCTGGGTTGCCTGGACCTGCCTTCGACCGGCACCTACACGCTGGATGGTCATCAGGTCCAGGGCCTCTCGGGCGGTGAACTGGCGCGGATCCGCAACGAGAAGGTGGGCTTTGTCTTCCAGAGCTACAACCTGCTGCCCAAGGCCAGCATCGCCCGCAACGTGGAGCTGCCGATGCTCTATGCCGGCGTGGGCCGCAAAGAACGCCGGGAGCGGGCCATGGCCTTGCTCGAAAAGGTGGGGATCGCCGACAAGGCCGGCAACCTGCCGGGTACCCTGTCCGGCGGCCAGAAGCAGCGCGTGGCCGTGGCCCGGGCCCTGGCCAATGAGCCGGCCCTCCTGTTGGCGGACGAGCCTACGGGCGCATTGGACTCCAAGACTGGCGCCGAGGTGCTGGATCTCTTCCGCGAATTGCACAGCCAGGGCAACACCCTGTTGCTGGTGACCCACGATCCCTCCATCGCCGCCCAGGCTGAGCGGAGGGTGGAGATCCGGGACGGCAAAGTCGTGATGGGTGACTTGGAAGAACATCACCTCGGGGTGAGCCGATGACCTCCGGCGCCTTCCGGGAGCGGCTGCTCGGAGCCTGGGTGGAAATCCGGGAGAACCTCGGCCGTTCCTTCCTGCAGGCCCTGGGCGTGCTGCTGGGCGTGGCCTCGGTGCTGGGCGGTTTCTCCATCTCCGACAGCCAGCGCCGACGGGCCGATGAGATGTTCGTGAAGATGGGCGGGCTGGACAAGCTGAATGTACAGCCCAAGGCGGCTGTGCGCGACGGCCAACCCACGGCGCTCCAGCAGGCCAACCTGGGCTTGCGTGATGCCGACGCCATCGGAGGTGAAGGCCTGAAGGCGAACGCCATCCAGGGGGTGAGCCGCCAGAAGAACGCCCGCTCCCGGGTGGTTTCGGCTTACGGAGGCCAGGACCGCCAGATCAGCGGGATCGGCGGGGACTTCATCCCCGCCAACGGCTATGCCGTGGCCCGGGGCCGAGGCTTCTCCGCCTCGGAGATGGACACCGGCGCCCCGGTGGTGATCCTCGGCACCGAGGCCGCCCAGACCTTCTTCCCCAAGGGCGACGCCATCGGGCAGACCCTGCGCATCGGATCGGTCCCCACCACGGTCATTGGCACCTTCGAAGAGCGGGTCTTCCGGTTCCGGGAGAACCAGCGCAACCAGTTCTGGTGGCGAAACCGCATCATCGCCGTGCCCGCGAACCTAGTGCAGCGCCGCATGAACGGCGATGCCTACCGCCGGGTCGACCGCATCAGCTTCCGCATCCCCGACATGACCGTGATGGGCACCTTCGCCAAACAGCTGTCCGATCTCCTAAAGGCCAACCACCGGCTCCAGGACGACTTCCGGCTGGACGATGTGGCGGCCCGGATCCGCCGCCGCGAAAGCCAGGGCGATGTCTACGACATCATCTTCATGCTTTCCGGTGTGCTGGCCCTGGTGGGCGGCGGCATCGTGAACGTGAACATCCAGATGGCCGGTCTGAAGGAGCGCGTCCGGGAAGTGGGCGTGAAGATGGCCATCGGGGCCTCCGGCCGGGAGATTTTCAAGGGCTTCATGACCGAGGCCCTCCTGCTCACGGCCCTGGGCAGCCTGGCCGGACTGGTGCTGGGCGTGGGTTTCTCCTGGATCATCACGAAAAGCATCGGCATCCCGCTCTACATGACCCCCGCCAGCTTCCTCTGGGCCTATCTGCTGGCCGCGATCTCCGGTTTCCTGTTCGCTTTGTATCCAGCCTGGAAGGCGAGCAGGCTGTCTCCGATGGAGGCCCTGCGCTATGAGTGACAGGACCTTCCCCCTCCGCTCCCCCGGCCCTTCCCTGCTCGATGGCGAGGCCCCGGCGCCCCGCGCGAAGGGGCGCGGTTTCAGCTTCGCCATGTTCTGGGAGGTGGTCCGGACCGGCCTGGTGGAGCTGTGGGCCCACAAGCTCCGCAGCCTCCTCACCCTCACCCTCCTCATGCTGGGCGTCTTCGCCCTGGTGGTGATGACCTCGGTGCTGGACGGCATCATGGACAAGGTCAGCACCGGCTTTGCCGGCATGAGCTGGGACGGGACGGTCCGCATCGCACCCAAATCCGCCGAGACCGCCGAGGAGCGCAGCCGCTTCGTCATGAGCCCCGGCCTCCGGAGCGAGGACCTGACCCGCCTCACGGCGCCCCATCCGAAGGTACTTGCCTTCCTGCCCAGAGCCCAACGCACCTCCTCGGTGCGCATCACCGGTGACACGGAACGCATCTTCGTCACAGGGGTCACGCCCGACTATGCCATCTGGATGAACCGCCCCATCAGCCTGGGCCGCGGGCTCACCGAAGACGACCAGCGGCGGCGGTCCACGGTGGCTGTCGTGGGCGCCACGCTCGCCGCCAAGCTGTTCGGCGGAGGCGATCCCGTCGGACGCGACCTCGTGGTGGAAGGCGTGCCCTTCCGCATCGTGGGTGTCCAGGCCCCAGGCCAGATCTTCAACGAGGAGAACTACACGGATGCCAATGGCGTCCTCATCCCGCTGGAAGCCTACATGGATCGCATGGATCCCGCCCACAAGCTGGCTCAGGTCACCGTGAAACTCCGCCGCACCGAGGATCTTGGCGAGGTGTCGGCCATGTTGCTGAGCCGCGTCCGGCAGGCTCATCACGGCATCGAAGATGCCGAAGTGGTGGATCTGGACGCGGAGGCCGCCAAGAGCTACCAGAACTTCCTCGAGCAGCTGCACGGCTGGCAAGTGGTGCTGTTGAGCCTGGCGGGCACGGTCCTGCTCGTCGGCGGCGTGGGGGTGCTATCCGTGATGCTCATCAGCTTCAGTGACCGCCGGTTCGAGATCGGCCTCCGCAAGGCCCTTGGTGCCTCCGATCATGAGATCTTCATCCAGTTCCTGCTGGAGGCCCTGGTGCTGGCGGCCATCGGGGCCTTGCTGGGCACTGTCTCGGGTGGCCTGCTCTGCCAGGCCCTCGCCGCCAATTTCCCCTATGGCCTGGTCGTGAATCCGGTCGGCCTGATCACCGCCTGGATCGTCGCCCTGACGCTGGCCCTGGTCTTCGGCCTCTACCCCGCCTTCCGCGCCATGAAGCTGAGCCCCATGGAGGCGATGCGGTAGGATCGCGGCATGGCTGATCCCATCCTCGTCACGACCTCGGTCCGCATCCCCGGAGATGCGATTCGCTTCAAAGCGGTGCGAGCCGGGGGCGCGGGCGGTCAGAACGTGAACAAGGTCTCCTCCAAGGTGGAGCTGCGCATCGATCTCACGGCCATCGAGGGGCTACCGGAAGATGCGTTGGTCCGCCTGCGCGTGGCCCAGCGCAATCGCCTCGACGCCGAGGGCCTGTGGATCGTCATCAGCGACCGCACCCGCGACCAGCTCAAGAACCTGCAGGACGCCCGGGAGAAGGCCGCCGACGCTGTCCGCGCGGCTCTGGTGCGCCCCGTCGCCCGTCGGGCCACCCGGCCCACCAAGGCTTCGAAGGAGCGGCGCCTGGATGCCAAGAAGCGTTCCTCCGATCTCAAACGACGTCGCAGCGGGCCCCTGGAGTAACCTGGAAGTCCCTTCCGGAGTCCCCATGTCCGCGCCCCAGACCTATGCGACCCATCGCCGTTTCGAACCCGTGCACCATTTCGTCCTGCTCCCCTTCTTTCTGATCACCACCATCGCCACGGTCTATGCGTTCGTACGCCGCCCCGCCCTCGCCACCTTCTGGGTCGCCCTCCTGGCCCTGGCGGTGCTTACCCTGGCCGTGCAGGTCCGTGTCTATGCCCTCAAGGTCCAGGACCGGCTCATCCGCCTTGAGGAACAGCTGCGCCTCGCGCGCCTCCTACCCGAGGAGCTGAAGGGCCGCATTCCCGAGCTGAGCATCAAGCAGCTCGTGGGCCTGCGTTTCGCGGCTGATGACGAAGTCACCGACCGAGTGCGGGAAGCGCTCCAGGAAAACCTCGACGGCGAAGCCATCAAGAAACGCATTCGGACCTGGCGGCCGGACGAATTCCGCATCTGATCAGCGGCCCGCCGCTACCGCAGAAGTTCCAATCGCATGACCTCGGCGATCTGGCTGGCCGCCTCGGAGCCGGCCTTATCGCCGGAGACGCGCCGGGCAAGCTGGACCCGCTGGGCGATGGCGATGCAGGCTTCGACCGTCACCTTCTCGACCACCTTCGCTGGTGCCTTGGCAAGAGTGTTCCCGGGCGGCATGGTTCCTCCGGACTGTTTATGGGGTGTCTGAACAGAGGATAACGTTCCACCAGAAACAATCAATGCATCTATTTCCCCAATGCTCGTCCACCCAACGATCTATCGGGCGCATGGGGATACCGGGCACTCTCAGCGCTGGCCGTAGTCCTTCTCGCCAGCCAGGATGGCGATGGGGAGGTCGTTCTGCTTCGGCGGCAGAGGACAGGTCGCGAAGTGGGAAAAGGCGCAGGGCGGGTTGTAGGCCCGGTTGAAATCCAGAACCACCTTCCCTTCCTTGGGCATGGCGGCATAGAGAAAACGTCCGGCCGGATAGGTCTCTTCCCCGCTGGAGGCGTCACGGAAGATGAGGAAGAGCTCGGGGTGGGCCGGATCCTCGATGAGGGGCTCCAGGGTGAACCGCCTGCCCTTCAACTTGAAGCGCAGGAGCCCCGGCGCCGTCATGGGCTCGGAGGTGCCCAGCACCGTGGGAATGGCCCGGGTCTTCGGCGTGGCATAGGGGAGGAAGTCTGCTTCCACCCGCCAAGCCGCGTCTACCGGGAAGCGCGCCACACCATGAAAGGCCTTCCTGGCGGGAGCCTCCGGATCCTTCAGGCGAAGTCCCAGGCGGTCGCCCCGGCGGATGACATAGAAGGTGATCCGGCCCGCCCGCAGCACATCCGGTTTCCCGATCCGCGTGCCAGGCGTCCACCGCCTTCACGTAGGCCGCGTCGGGCGGGGCGGCCGCGCTGAGGGTGAGGCAGGCGAAGGAGAGGAACAGAGCTCGGTACATGGAGCCATCGTGCCAGCGGCGGGTAGGATGATGAACACACCCTCACCCCGCACGGAGCCCCCATGCGCCTGTTTGCCCTCGCCCTCCTTGCACTCGTCCTTCCCGTCAGGGCGGGCGACGTCCCCCGCCGACCGGTCCACACCTTCTCCATCGTGGCCCGGGACCCCGTCACGGGAGACTTGGGTGTGGCGGTGCAGAGCCACTGGTTCTCAGTCGGATCTTCGGTGCCTTGGGCGGAGCCGGGCGTGGGCGCGGTCGCCACGCAGAGCTTCACCGAACCCAGCTACGGCGCGCTTGGGCTTGCCCTCATGAAGGCAGGCAAGTCGGCACCGGACGCCCTGAAGGCCCTGCTGGCGGCGGATCCGGACCGTGAGGTGCGGCAGGTGGCCATGGTGGACGCCCAGGGTCGCGCCGCGGCGCACACGGGCGCCAAGTGCATCCAGGCTGCGGGCCATGAGGTGGGCGAAGGCTTCACAGTGGAAGCCAACCTCATGGACAAGGCCACGGTCTGGCCGGCCATGGCCAAGGCCTTCCGCACCGCCAAGGGCGACCTCGCGGACCGCCTGCTGGCGGCCCTCCGCGCGGCCCAGGCCGAGGGCGGTGACATCCGTGGCCAGCAGAGTGCCGCCATCCTCATCGTGAAGGGCAAGGCCTCGGGCCAGCCTTGGAACGATCGCCTCTTCGACCTGCGGGTGGAGGACAACCCGGATCCGCTCAAGGAACTTGGCCGCCTCATCCAGCTGCGCCGTGCTTACCGCCTGATGGATGAGGGCGACGGCTTCGTCACCGCCGGCAAGTGGGCCGAGGCCAAGGCCGCCTACGAGGCCGCCGCCAAGCTGGCCCCCGGCATCTGGGAGATGCCCTTCTGGCAGGCCGTGGCCCTGGCCTCCAGCGGCAAGCGCGATGAGGCCCTGCCCATCTTCAAGCAGGTCTTCGCCGCCGAGCCCTTCTGGAAGCGCCTCGTGCCCCGCCTCGCCGACGTGGATCAACTGCCCAAGGACCCCGCCCTGCTCAAGGCCATTGAGGCGCAGTAGGCTGAGGATCAGTTTTCAGTGGGTCGATGCTCAGTCTTCGGCGCCAGGAGCATCCGCAGGCCATATAGGACGGCGCCAATGAGGATGAAGCTGTCGGCCACGTTGAAGGTCCAGTAGTGCCAGGTACCTAGGATAAAATCCAGGAAGTCCACCACGGCGCCCCGCACCAGGCGGTCGATGCCGTTGCCCATGGCACCGCCGAGGATGAGGCCCAGGGCCACGCGGTCCCAGGTGGAAGCCCCCTTGGCCAGGAAGAGGCGCCCGAAATAGATCAGCGCCGCCAGACCCGCCAGTCCGAACACGGCGAATCGGGCTGCCTCCGGCAACCAGGTCAAGCTGCCAAAGATGGCGCCCCGATTGAAGTTCAGGGTCAGGTAGAAGAATCCTTTGATGACGGGCAGGGACTCGCCCTCACTCAGGGTGCGCAGGATCCAGCTCTTGGAGCCGAGATCCGCGGCGAGGGCGGTGGCAGGAAGCAGTAGCCAGAGAAGTCGTTTCACCCGGCCACCACCGTCGCACAGCGGATGCAAAGCGCCGCGTCCTCGCCCTTCCCGTGCCCGCCCTTGCGGTTCCAGCAACGGGGGCACTTGGTGCCTTGATGGGTGGCGACCGTGACGATGGGAGCGACAGGTGCGTTCGAATCCGCGATTCGAGCGATGGAAGAAACCACCAGCAGGTCGTCCAGGGATTCGCCGAGGCCATCCAACAGGTCCCAATCCGTCTGATTCAAGGTGATCTCCACCGCCGCATCCAGACTGGTGCCGATGGTCTTGGCGGCGCGATGGGGTTCCATGGCCGCTTGGACCGCCCCACGCACCTCCCAGAGCTTCTCCCACATGGGGTCAACAGCAGCGCCGCTGGTCTCCGGGAACCGCTGCTCATGCACACTGCCGGAGCAACCGGGGATCTGTTCCCAGGCTTCATCCGCGGTGAAGCTCATGACCGGAGCCAGCAGGGTGCAGAGACCCTGGGCCAACTCCCAGCAAGCCTGACGGCAGCTGCGGCGACGGGGCGAATCAAGGGCGTCGCAGTAGAGGCGGTCCTTGATGATCTCGAAGTACCGACCGGAGAGCTCCAGCTGGCAGAAGCTCAGGAGGGCCTGGGTGGCGCGGAGGAACTCGAAGCGGGTGTAGGCGTCGCGCACCTCCCGGGCCATGCGGCCGAAGGCGTCCAGGACCCAGCGGTCCAGGGGTGCCAACTCAACATGGGCCACGGAATCCTTCGCGGGGTCGAAGTCCGCCAGAGCCCCCAGGAGGAAACGCAGGGTATTGCGAGTCTTGCGATAGGCATCGGCGCCGCGGTCGAGAATCTCCTTCGAGATGCGGATGTCCTCGCTGTAGTCGCTGCTGGCAGCCCACCAGCGCAGGATGTCCGCTCCCAGGGTCTTGAGGATCTCTTCGGGCGTGATGACGTTGCCAAGGCTCTTGGACATCTTCTGGCCCTTGCCGTCCAGCACGAAGCCGTGGGTGACCACCTGCTTGTAGGGCTTGGTGCCCGTGGCGGCCAGGTTGAACAGCAGCGAGCTGTGGAACCAGCCCCGGTGCTGGTCCGAGCCCTCCAGGTAGATGAACTGGCTGTAGTCCGCGCGGTTCAGCTCCGGATGGGAGGCACACACCACGGAGGCGCTGACACCGGAATCGATCCAGACATCGAGGATGTCCGTCTCCTTCTGGAAGGTCGTGGATCCGCACTTGCACCGGGCTCCGGCAGGCAACAGCACCTCGACGGGAAGCTCGGACCAGGCTTCGATGCCGCCTTCCTCGATGGCGGTCGCGGCCTTCTCGAAGATCGAGTCGGCCACCAGGGGCTCGCCGCACGCCTCGCAGCGCAACACGGTGATGGGCGTGCCCCAGACGCGCTGGCGGCTGATGCACCAGTCGGGGCGGCCCGCGATCATGGCATAGATGCGGTTCTGGCCCTGGGCGGGCACCCACTGCGTCTGCTCCACGCCTTCAAGGCCCAGTTCCCGCAGGCTGCGACCCTTCCCGGCCAGTTCCGAATCCATGGTGATGAACCACTGCTCGGTGGCGCGGAAGAGGATGGGCGTCTTGGTGCGCCAGCAGTGGGGATAACTGTGGGTGAGCGTCTCCTCGTGGAGCAGCGCCCCGATCCGGCGCAGCCGGTCCACCACCAGGGGATTGCACTCGAAGATGTTCTTGCCTTCCAGCTCGGGATCGTTCACGACCGGCAGGAACTTGCCGTCGGGGCCCACGAGCTGGAGCAGGCCCAGGTGGTGGGCCAGGTTGAAGTCGTCCACGCCATGATCCGGAGCCGTATGCACCAGGCCCGTGCCTGTGTCGGCCGTGACGTAGTCGCCCAGCAGCACAGGGCTGTCCCGATTGATCCAAGGGTGGCGTGCCACGAGGGTCTGGAATTCCTTGCCCTTGCGGATCTCCACCGTGTGCAGTGCCATGCCGAGTTTCTTAGCGAAGTCTTCCCGCAGAGTCACGGCCACGATGTAGTGGCGTCCGTCCGCGCGAACCACGGCGTACTCCAGGTCCGGGTGCATGGCCACGGCCAGGTTGCTGGGCAACGTCCAGGGCGTGGTGGTCCAGATGGGGAGGTACAGGGGTGTGGGTAGTTCCATGTGCTTCGCGACGGCGTCGGTCACCGGGAAGGCCACGGTGATCGCGGGACTGGTCCTGTCGGCGTACTCAACCTCGGCTTCGGCCAGGGCCGTGCGGGCGCCGTAGCTCCAGTGCACCACCTTCAGCTTGCGGGTGACGGAGCCGCTTTCGAAAAGCTTGGCCAGATGGCGCACCGTTTCGGCTTCGTACCGGGGATCCATGGTGACGTAAGGCTGTTCCCAGGCCCCCAGCACCCCCAGGCGCTGAAAGGCTATGCGCTGGGTGTCGATCCACTTCTGGGCGTAGGCGCGGCATTTCTGGAGGAACTCGGCGCGGCTCAGTTCGCGGCGCTTGGGGCCCAGATCCTTTTCCACGGCGTGCTCGATGGGCAGGCCATGGCAGTCCCAGCCCGGCACGTAGGGTGATTCGTAGCCCTCCATCCACCGCGACTTCACCACCACATCCTTGAGGATCTTGTTGAGCGCATGGCCCATGTGGATGGCGCCGTTAGCGTACGGCGGGCCATCGTGCAGCACCTCGCGCCCTTTACCCTTCCCCGCCGCGTTATCGGCCCGGCGCTTCGCCTCGATGCGGGCGTACAGGCCTTCGGCCTTCCAGCGCTCCAGGCGCTTGGGCTCACGCTGCGGCAGGTCCGCCTTCATGGGGAAATCGGTCTTCGGGAGGAAGACGGAATATTTTTTTACCGGAGCTTGCTCGCTCATCGGCGCCCTCGTGCGTCGGAGGAGCGCACCCGAGCGCCCCTGAGGTTGAACCTCCAGTTCAGCACGGAAGGGCCTGTCCTCACAAGAGAAAGGGCCCGGAAGCCGGGCCCTTTCCGATCCTCATGGCATCCCTACAGCTGGCTCGTGCAGTGCTTGCAGCGGGTGGCCTTGAGGGGCACCTGCTCCAGGCAGGCGGGGCACTCCTTGGTGGTGGGGGTGGCGACTTCCTTCTTCACGAACTTGCCCAGGAACTTGATCAACACGAGGAAGATCACCAGGGCGATGATCAGGAAGTTCACGGTGGCGCCGAGTACCGCGCCGATGCGGAACTTGCCCAGGACCCACTCCTCCCACTTGATGTTGGCGGGGAGAACATAGGTCACCATGGGCATCACGATGCCATCCACGAAGGCGGTGATGATCTTGCCGAAGGCGCTGCCCACGACCACGGCGATGGCCAGGTCGACTACGTTGCCCTTCATGATGAAGGCCTTGAACTCGTCTTTCATGGACATGGCGTTGCTCCAAGGAAATTAGGGCAGAGGCCAGTGAAGGCCCCCGCCCTTCAACAGCTACTTCTTGGGGGCCGTGTCCACGGTGTCCGTGGTGATCTGCCGCACTTCCGCCTTGCCGTCCTTGACCTTCACGTCGATCTCGACGCGGCGGTTCTTGGCCTGGCCTTCCTTGGTCTTGTTGTCGGCGATGGGCTTGTCAGGGCCCACGCCCACCGTCGTGACCTTGGCAGCGGGAAGGCCGGAGTCGATCAGGACCTTGGCCACGGCATCAGCCCGACGCTTGGACAAGGCCTTGTTCACAGCCTTGCTACCCGTGGAGGAGGTGTGGCCACTGACCTCCAGGGTGTAGTCGCCGGGGTAGGTCTTCAGGCTTTCAGCCACCTTCTGGATGGCGGTGGTGGCCTCAGGACCCAGGTCCGCCTTGCCGTTCGCAAAGTGCAGCACGGCCTCGTCGAGGACGATCTTGGCCGGCGGCGGCGGCACAGGCTTGGCCACTTCCTTCGGCGGCTCAGGAGCCGGCGGAGGCGGGGGTGGTGGCGGAGGAGCCACAGGTTCCGCCGCAGGCTCGGGGGCCGGCGGAGGCGGTGGCGGCGGCGGCGGAGCTGGAGCGGCCTTCCTGCCGCCGCCCCAGGTGTAGCCGAGGCCCAGCGTGGCCAGATACTCGGTGCGGGACTCGGGCAGCTCCACGCGAACCGCCTTGGCGCTGATGTCCATCATGAAGTGCTCGGCCAGCTTGCCCATCACGCCGAAACCGCCGTGATAGTTGAAGCGGGTCGTGGCTTCGCCCTTCCCGGAGTAGGGGGAGTCCACACGGGTTCCGCCGATGCCCAGGGCCGCATAGGGGTACCAGTTCTCCGCGCCGGGGCGGAAGTTGAAGAGGCCCGAGGCCAGCAGATGGGTCTGCTTCCCAGAGCCCCAGCCGAAGGGGTTCGGGTCCGCCTCCAAGTCATTCTGGAGTGCACGCAGATCGAGGCCCCACCGGTTGGTGTACCAGTGCCCCACGCCAATCCCGTAGTGCATCTTGTCCTTGAGGTTGGCGTCATTCTCAAAAACGGTCTGGCCGACATGGCCCATCACCCAGGCCTGGCCCTCCTGGGCGGATAGGGTGATCGCCGACCCCGCCAGCAGGAATAGGAGCGTTTTTTTCATGCTACCTCCATTGATTGTGATTAACATCACGCCACAAATTAGTCCTGAACCACATTTTGCTTCAACAAAAAAAGGCTCTGCCTCACCTTTTATGCCGCCACCTAGAACTAAAGACATATGGCCTACCAATATGAATAAATCGATTGTTCAATCATCCATCTTGGAGCCATATCGGCCAAATCTGCCTTGAATCACAAGCAGGCCTGAGCCCTTAACATCGCGTACTGACCTTCGGTAGGACCAAGCTGCCGCCCCTCAGACCGCAGGCACGACCATGATGAGCGCAGCCCCCGTTTCCACGGTGGCGCCCTCCTGGACATGCACGGTCGTGACGGTTCCAGTCGTGCTGGTCTTCAACTCGTTCTGCATTTTCATGGCCTCCATCACGAGGAGGGTCTGGCCTTCCTGGACGGCGTCGCCGGGCTTCACGAGCAGCTTCACGATCTTGCCGGGCATGGGGGACGCCAGCAGGCCACCTCCGGCTCCTGGGCCGCCGGCACCTGCCAGGAGGGCCCTCCGGGGATCCACCAGGGCGAATTCGTAGGCGCCGTCGTAGAGCATGGCACGGTAGGCGTGCGTTTCCGGATCCGGCGACTTGGCCTGGTCCAGACGAACCTCCACGGATCGGCCATCCAGAAGGATCGAGTAGCAGCCAGGTTCCAGCTCGAGGATGTCGATGGGGTGGCTCTGCCCCTCCCAGATCAGCGTGGTGGCGCCGTCCTGGTGGAGGATTTCCACGTCGTGGGAGTTCTTGCCGAGGATGAGGGTGCGTTTCACAGGATTCTCCCTAAAACCGGTTGAACCGGCCCCAATGCCTCCAGGCATCGGGTTTCCCGTCGGCATTGGCGGCAGGCTGGGCGGCCCGGCGCTGTTCGGTTTCGAGCTCATGCAACAAGGCGGCCGCCACGGCGAATTTCAGGTCAGGGCCCTGTTCCTTCTTCTTCCAGAAGGGCTTGTCGAGCATGCCGGTGTGGAGCGCACCCTCGCGGAAGGGCCCGTGTTCCATCAAGGCCTCATGGAAGGCGATGTTGTGGCGGATGCCTCCGATGCGGTACTCGCCCAGGGCCGCACGCATGCGCTCGATGGCCTCCAGGCGCGTGGGCCCCCAGGTGCTCAGCTTGCTGATCATCGGGTCGTAGAACATGGGCACCTCGGCCCCCTCGTACACGCCCCCGTCGTCACGCACGTTGCGTCCGCTGGGCGTGCGCAGGAAGGTGATCCTCCCGGGGCTGGGCATGAAGTTCTTGTCCGGATCCTCCGCGTAGACACGGCACTCGATGGCCCAGCCGTTCAGGGGGATCTCCTCCTGGGTCATGGGCAGCTTCTCGCCCCGGGCCACGAGGATCTGCCATTTCACGAGATCGAGCCCCGTGATCCATTCCGTGACGGGATGCTCCACCTGCAAGCGGGTGTTCAATTCCAGGAAATAGAAGTTGCGGTCGGCATCCGCCAGGAACTCGACGGTTCCCGCACCCACATAGTCCACGGCCTTGGCCACCTTCAGGGCCGCCTCGCCCATGGCCTTGCGCATCTCAGGCGTCACGTGGGGGCTGGGGGCCTCCTCGATCACCTTCTGGTGGCGGCGTTGCACGGAACATTCCCGCTCGTGCAGATAGACGTGGTTGCCGTGGGTATCCCCGAAGATCTGGATCTCGATGTGGCGCGGCTGGACGATGGCCTTCTCCACGTACACGCTGTCGTCGCCGAAGGAGGACAAGGCCTCGCCCCGGGCCCGGGCCAGGGAAGACGTGAACTCCTCGGCCTTGTGCACCAGCCGCATGCCCTTGCCGCCACCGCCCATGGCGGCTTTGAGCATCACCGGGAAGCCGATCTTCTGGGAAGCCGCGAGCAACGCTTCGTCGGCCATGGTTTCCTGGATACCCGGCACCACGGGACAACCCGCCTGAAGGGCTACGACCCGGGCGGCGGTCTTGGAGCCCATGCTCTCGATGGATTCGGGTCGCGGCCCGATGAAGGTGATGCCCGCGGCCGCGAAAGCCCGCGCGGCCCCTGCGTTCTCGGAGAGGAATCCGTAGCCCGGGTGGACTGCATCGGCGCCACTGCGCTTGCAGACGTCCAGGATCTTCTCGAGCACCAGGTAGCTTTCCCGGGCCGCGGCAGGTCCGATGCAGTAGGCTTCGTCCGCCATGCGCACATGCAGCGCCCCCCGGTCGGCCTCGGAGTACACCGCCACCGTGGGAATGCCCATTTCCCGGCAGGTGCGGATCACCCTCACAGCGATTTCCCCGCGGTTCGCAATGAGGATCTTGGTCACGGTCATGGTTGGACCTCGGAATCGGGCATGATGGATGGCGATGCGATCCCTCAGACTAGCAAACCCGCTGCTCGCCATCACGCTCAGCTTCCTGGCAGTCAACTGCGGGCGGAAGGGCGACCCCATCCCGAGGCCTCGGGCGGCGGCCCAGGCCATGGAGGCCAGGCTGGAAGGGCTGCGGAAGGTCCGCCTGGTGCTGCCCTCCACAGACGTGAACGGGACCCCATTGCGGGGCGTCGAGTCTCTGCGGGTGCTTTACCTGCCCCTGGGCCTCACCAAACCCACCTCCGAAGAGGTCTTCACCCGGGGCGAGGTGGTGTTGGAACGCCGTCGCCCGGATCTGCCTGGGCCCGGCGAGACCCTCATCATGGACCTGAAGTCCCTTCAACGACCTCCGGGCTGGATCGTCATCGTGGCTGTGCGCCTGGGTGAGGTGCCTGGACGTCCCAGCGAGGTACTCCCCTGGATGGATCCGGCGCTCTAAAAAGGGTGGACCAAGGTCACCGGCCGTTGTTCTGCGCCTCGAGCCGGTGGCCCCACCACTGCACGACGGCCCGCGCCAGGCGGTCCTTGGGCATGGGTCCGATGGGGGCCTGCGGCCCCTGGGCGGTGACCGGCGTCAGGGTGTTGGCCTGGGCCCCGAAGGCCCGGCCGCCTTGGATGTCATTCACCAGGACCGCATCCAGGCCCTTCTTCTGCAGCTTGGCCGTGGCATGTGCCAGATGGTCCTCGCTTTCAGCGGCGAAGCCCAGGATCCACTGGCCGGGTCGCCGGGCGGCGGACAGCGTGGCGAGGATATCCGGGGTGCGGACCAGGGTCAGGGTTTCCGGCCCATCGCCTTTCTTGACCTTCTCCGGGGCCACCAGTCCTGGCCGCTGATCGGCCACCGCGGCCGCCCCCGCCAGGCCATCGGCCCCAGCCCACCGGGCCTCACAGGCGGCCAACATCTCCTGGGCGCTGCGGACACGGACTGTCTCCACCCCCCAGGGCGCCGGGAGATCCCCGCCCAGCACCAGCTGCACCTGGGCACCGGCATCGCGGAAGGCCCGGGCCAGCTCGATGCCCATGGCGCCGGTGCTCCGGTTGGTGAGGGTGCGGACCGGATCCAGGTCCTCACGGGTGGGCCCCGCGGTGAGGAGCACCCGGCGTCCCGCCAAGCCCCGAAGCTTCGGCGCGCCGTGCATCAGAATGGCTTCGGCGATGGAGGCCACCTGGGCGAGCTTGCCCGAGCCTTCTTCCCCGCAGGCCAGGATGCCGTCATCCGGATCCACCACCGAGTGCCCAAAGGAGCGCAGCCGGGCGACGTTGGCTTGGACGGCCGGATGCGCCCACATGCCGGTATTCATGGCCGGGGCCCACAGGATCGGGGCCCGGGTGGCCAGCAGCACCGTGCTGAGCAGATCCGAGGCCAAGCCGTTCGCGGCCTTCCCGATGATGTCGGCCGTGGCAGGCACCACCGCCACCAGATCCGCCCAGCGGGCCAGTTCGATGTGCTCGATGCTCGGGTTGGCGCGCCACTCACCCTGGTCGGGGTTGGCGCCATAACAGGGCTCCGCGGTCAGGCTGCTAAGGGTGAGCGGAGTGATGAACCGCGCGCCCGCCTCGGTGAGGATGCAGCGGACCCGGTGGCCGTCGTTGGCCAGCAACCGGGCCAGATCGGCCGACTTGTAGGCGGCGATGCCGCCGGGGATGCCGAGGATGATCTGCATCGGGGGACTCCAGGAGCCCCCATCCTACTCCAGCCGCATTGCTTGAAGGCCTGGCAGGTGTTATGCTTCCTGGTTCGGAGTGGCCCATGACCCAACGCACCATCGTCCGTGTTCCAGAAGAAATCGCCAACAAGTACCGCTTCGTCGTCGTGGCGGGCAAGCGCTGCGATCAGCTCCAGCGCGGCGCCTTCCCCAAGGTCGAGGTGGTCGTGCCCGTGAACAAGCACGGCCAGGCCCAGGATGCCCCCAAGCTCGCCTCTTTCTGGGGCCAAGTGGCCATGGCCGAGGTCGAGGAGAACCGCATCGCCTTCGAAGAGCCCGAGATCATCACCATCGAAGACACCACCGTGGTTCCCATCTCCGGCGAATAGGCACAACGCTTTCCAGAAGGCCCCCTGCCAGGGGGCTTTCTCATATCTGGACAAAATTTCCACGCTTGATGAAATAAACCTTGCGAGCCTCCTCGGCGGACGCCATGATTCAACATCTGTTGAATTGGTGCCCCATGCCCACCTCCCCTCGCCCCCGCGGCCCCAAACCCATTCGCATGGACCCGGACCGGATCCTGGACGCGGCCCAGGAGGTCTTCGCCCGGGCCGGCCTCCGGGCGGCCAGCCTCCGGGCCATCGCCAAGCAGGCCGACTGCGACCCGGCCCTGATCTACTACCACTTCGACAGCAAGGAGGCCATGTTCGCCGCCCTCCTGGCCCGCCGCTTCCCGCCCATCCTCCAGGACCTCGAGGTGGTGGCGGCGCCCGAGGACCCGCGCTCCACAGCCCTCAGGCTCTGGGAGGCCGTTCGAATCTACCACCGGCACCTCAAGGATGATCCGGCGATCCGGTCCCTCATCCGGGGGGAGATCGTGCGCGGAGCCGAGGGGCTCTCGGACCTCATCGAGGCGCGGATCCGCCCCATCGTGATGGCCGTCCGGAGCATCCTCGACCAGGGTGTTTCACGGGGCGACCTGAGAGCGGACCTCCATACCCTGCTGGGCACCTTTTTTTTCGTGCGGATGCACCTCGAGATCCTAGACCTGCTGCCCACCGTGCTGCCCCGGCTGATGGGACTGCCCCATGGCCAAGCAGTGGAGACCGGGCTTCGCGTCTGGTTCGACCTGTATTGGCGGGGCGTCGCCCGCGATCCGCTCGCCCCGTTGCCGCCCTTGCCTGAGCTTACGGCCGACGCCATCACCATCCAGGAGACCCGTCCATGAAACCGACAGATCGGCATCTTTCCCTTGTCATGATGGTTCTCCTTGGCGGAGCGGCCTTCCTGGCCACCGGCTGCGGGAACCATCAGGAGAACCGTCTCAAGCTCTCGGGCAACATCGAAGTGATCCAGGTGGAGGCCAGCTTCCGGGTAGCGGGCAAGGTGCTGGAACGCCCGGTGGATGAGGGCCAGATGGTCCAGGCCGGACAGTGTCTCGCCCGGCTTGACGCCCGGGATCTGGAGCAGCAGGTGGCCATGCGCCAGGCGGACGCCGCCACGGCCAAGGCCGCTCTGGAAGCCATGCTCGCCGGGTCGCGCAAGGAGGAGATCGCAGCCTCCAAGGCCGCCCTGGAGCAGGCCCAGGCCGACCTCCGCCGGCTGGAGCCCGACGAGGCCCGCCTCCGGGATCTCCAGGAGAAGGGCATCCTCTCGGTGCGCGACTACGAGGCCAGCCGGGCTTCCCTCGAGGCTGCCCGCGGCAAGGTCCAGCAGGCCGACCAGCAGTACGCCCTCGTGCGGAAGGGCCCCCGGAAAGAGGACATCGACCAGGCCCGCGCGCGCTACGACCAGGCCCAGCAGGCCCTGGCGCTGGCGCAGACCCAGCTGGGCTATGCCACCCTCACGGCGCCAAGCGCCGGCGTGATCCTCTCCAAGAACGTCGAGCCCATGGAGTATGTCTCACCGGGCACGGCGGTGGTGACCATGGCGGATCTTGGCCAGGTGTGGCTGCGCGCCTACGTGGAAGAGACGGACCTGGGCCGCGTGAAGGTGGGCCAGAAGGCCTTCGTCACGTCCGACTCCTTCCCCGGGAAGCGCTATGAGGGCCGCGTGGCCTTCATCGCCTCCGAGGCCGAGTTCACGCCCAAGACCGTCCAGACCCGCAAGGAGCGCACGAAGCTGGTCTACCGCATCAAGATCGACATCCCCAACCCGGCGATGGAGCTCAAGCCCGGCATGCCCGTGGACGCCGAGATCGCCCTGGACGGCCGGTGATGGAGACTGTCCGGACCCAGGCCCTGACGCGCCGCTTCGGGGAGCTCGTGGCCCTCGACCAGCTGACCCTGGCCGTGGAAGAAGGGGAGATCTTCGGGCTCGTCGGACCGGACGGCGCCGGCAAGACCACCACCATGCGCCTGCTGACCGGGATCCTCGAGCCCAGCTCGGGCGAGGCCTGGGTCGACGGGCTGCACGCGGTTCGGGATGCCGAGGCGATCAAGGACCGCATCGGCTACATGGCCCAGCGCTTCGGCCTGTACCCGGATCTCACGGTGCAGGAGAACATCGACTTCTACGCCGATCTCTACGATGTCCCGAAGGCCGGTCGGAGCGAACGACTGGAGCGGCTCCTCGCCTTCAGCAACCTCACGCCCTTCCGGCGCCGCCTGGCGGGCAACCTCTCCGGGGGCATGAAGCAGAAGCTCGGGCTCGCCTGCGCCCTCATCCACACGCCCCGGGTGCTCTTCCTGGACGAGCCGACGAACGGTGTCGACCCGGTCTCCCGCCGGGATTTCTGGCGCATCCTCTACCAGCTGCAGCAGGAGCGGGTGACGATCTTCGTCTCCACGGCCTACCTGGACGAGGCGGAACGCTGCAACCGGATCGGCCTGCTCCACCAGGGTCGGCTCATGGCCTGTGACACCGTGGAGGGCGTGAAGGGCCTGCTCAAAGGCGTGCTCCTGGAGGTCCGCTGCGAGTCTCCCCGGGGGGCCGCGGTCCTCCTGCGCGCTGGGAAGATCGGCAGCGTGGCCCTCTTCGGCGACCGCGTCCATGTCCTGGCCGAAGATGCGGATCGCGGACGCGCGGCTGTGGAGGCGATCCTGCGCGCGGAGGGACTCGTCTGCCATGCCGTGGAGGTGATCGAACCCACCCTCGAGGATATCTTCACCTCGGCTCTGCCCAGCGGTGCCGCATGAACGCCGCGCCGGGCACGTTGGCCGTCACGCTGCGGGACCTGGAGCGGCGGTTCGGGGACTTCGTGGCCGTCAACCGCATCAGCCTCGACGTGCGCCCGGGCGAGATCTTCGGCTTTCTCGGGCCCAACGGCGCCGGCAAGTCCACCACCATCCGGATGCTCTGCGGGCTCCTGGAGCCCTCCGGCGGCCAGGGCACGGTGGCAGGTTTCGACATCCGCACCCAGCGCGAGGAGATCAAGCGCCGCATCGGCTACATGAGCCAGAAATTCAGCCTGTACGACGACCTCACGGTGGAGGAGAACATCGACTTCTTCAGCGGCATCTACCGGGTGTCCAAGGAGAAGAAGGCCGAGCGGAAGGCCTGGGTGCTGGACATGGCCCACCTTCAGGAGCATCGCCGCACCTCGACGGGCCTGCTGCCCGGCGGCTGGAAGCAGCGCCTGTCCCTGGGTTGCGCCCTGCTCCACGAACCCCGGGTGCTCTTCCTGGACGAGCCCACCTCGGGCGTGGATCCCCTGAGCCGGCGGTCCTTCTGGGACCTCATCTACCAGCTGGCCGGCGAGGGGGTCACGGTCTTCGTCACCACGCACTACATGGAGGAGGCCGAGTACCTGCGACCGCCTCGCCCTCATCTACCGGGGCGAGCTCGTGGCCCTGGGGACGCCGGGCGAGATGAAGAGCGGTCTCATGGCCGACCAGGTGTTGCGCGTCTCCTGCGACCGTTCCCACGAGGCCCTGGGCGTGGCCGCGACCGTGGTCGGTGTCCGGGATGCGGCCCTGTTCGGGCGGGACATCCACCTCATGACGGAAGACGCCGAGGCCCTCGCACCCCGCCTGCGCCAGTCGCTCGAAGCCGCTGGCTTCCAGGTGGGCGCCGTGGAGCGCATCACGCCCTCCCTGGAGGACGTCTTCGTCTCCCTCATCGAGGCCCGGGACCGCGCCGACGGGGCACAGAAGGAGTTCAAGGCATGAGCGGCCTCAATCTCCGACGGCTCGTCGCCGTGGCGCGCAAGGAGTTCATCCACGTCCTGCGGGATCCGCGTGCCCTGGGCATCGCCATCGTGTTGCCCATGATCATGCTGATGATCTTCGGGTACGCCCTGACCATGGACCTGGACCGCGTGCCCCTGGCGGTCTGGGACCAGAGCCGCACGCCCCAGAGCCGGGAGCTGGTGAGCCGCTTCGAGGGTTCGCACTACTTCTCCGTCGCGGCCAGGCCAGGCTCGTACGCGGAGGTGGAGGACACCCTCGCCCGGGGCGAGACGATGATGGCGCTGGTCCTCCCCGTCGAGTTCGGGCGCCGGGTCGCCTCCGGGCGGAAGGTCCAGGTGCAGGTGCTGACCGATGGCAGCGACGCGAACACCACGACCCTGGCCCTCTCCTACGCCGACGCCATCGTGCGGACCTACTCCCAGGAAATCCTGATGGAGAAAGCCAGGCGGATCACGGGCCGTTCCCCCGTCCTGCCGCTGGATCTGCGCTTCCGGGCCTGGTTCAACACGGACATGGAGTCCCGGATCTTCATCGTGCCCGGGCTCATCGCCGTGATCATGATGCTCATCGCCGCACTGCTCACCTCGCTCACGGTGGCGCGGGAGTGGGAGACGGGCACCATGGAGCAGCTCATCTCCACGCCCCTCCGGGGCAGCGAGCTGATCCTGGGCAAGCTCGCGCCCTACTTCGCCATCGGCATGGTGGACATGCTGCTTTCGGTACTGGCCGGGCGCTTCCTGTTCGACGTGCCCATCCGGGGCAGCCTGCTGCTCCTGTTCGGCGTTTCCGCGGTCTACCTGGTGGGCGCGCTCTCCCTGGGCATCCTCATTAGCGCCAAAGCCAAGACCCAGCTCCTGGCCAGCCAGTTCGCCTTCGTGGCCACCTTTCTCCCGGCCTTCCTGCTCTCGGGCTTCATGTTCGACATCGGCAACATGCCCAGGGCCCTGCAGGTGGTGACCTACCTCATCCCCGCCCGCTATTTCGTGGCCTTCCTGCGAGGCCTCTACCTCAAGGGGACCGGCCTCTCGCAACTGTGGCCCGAGTGCCTGCTGATGGTCGCCTTCGGCGCCCTGATGCTCCTCGCCGCCATCCGCACCTTCAAGAAGCGCTTGGCCTAGGAATCGATCCATGCTCGAACGCCTCTACCACATGCTCGTCAAGGAGTTCATCCAAGTCCTCAGGAATCCGAGGATGCGGGCCGTTCTGTTCGTCATGCCCGTGGCTCAGATCATCATCATCGGCTACGCAGTCAACACGGACGTGCGCCATGTGCCCATGGCCGTCTACGACCTGGACCGCACCCCCGCCACCCGCGACCTCATCGCCCGGTTCGAGGGCTCGGGGTGTTTCGATGTCGTCCGGCGGATCGCCACCGAACCGGAGATCCAGAAGGTCCTGGATTCGGGAGAGGCGAAGGCCGTGCTGAGACTCAACCGGGGCTTCGCTGAAGCCCTGTCCGGGGGTGGCACCGCCCAGGCCCAGTTCCTTTTGGATGGATCAGACTCGAACACCGCCAGCGTCGCGCTCACCTACGCCGCCCGGATCTCCGCCGACTTCAACCGGTCGCTCCTGGAGCAGCGCTTCGCCCGCTTGGCCGGTGTGCGCCTGGACGCCGAGCCCGTCACCCTGGCCACCCGCGCCTGGTTCAACGCCAACCTGGACAGCCGCAACTACTTCGTACCCGGCGTCCTGGCCATGCTCGTGGCCGTGCTCTCGATCATACTGTCCAGCATGTCCATCGTGCGGGAGCGGGAGGTGGGCACCATGGAGCAGATCATGGTCACGCCCATCGGACGGCTGGAGTTCATCCTGGGCAAGACCATCCCCTTCGCGGTCATCGGCTTCGCCGACGTCGCCCTCATCGCCCTCATCACCGTCTTCTGGTTCCGGGTCCCCATGCTCGGCTTCCCGCCGATCCTGTTCCTCGGCACGGGCCTCTACCTGCTGAGCACCCTCGGCGTGGGTCTCTTCATCTCCACCGTGAGCTCCACGCAGCAGCAGGCCATGATGACGGCCTTCTTCTTCATGCTGCCGGCCTTCATGCTCTCGGGCTTCGTCTATCC
>CAVPLE010000075.1:0-7320 GCA_963705865.1 uncultured Holophagaceae bacterium
CCATCTTTTCCTCAGAACACCAACCAGCCCGTCCGCGTGGTGAAGCGGTCCAGGGCCTCGACGCCGGCGATGCTGTTGCCGTGGGGGTCCAGGGCCGGGCTCCAGACGCAGAGGACGCCGCGCTCGGGCAGCACGGCCAGGATGCCGCCGCCCACGCCGCTCTTGCCCGGCAGGCCCACGCGGTAGGCGAAGTCCCCGGCGGCGTCGTAGGTGCCGCAGGTGAGCATGATCGAGTTGATGCGCTTGGATTCGCTGCGGGTGAGCAGGCGCGAGCCGTCCGCCCGCAGGCCGTGGTTGGCCAGGAAGAGCCCGGCCTTGGCCAGGTCCGCGCAGCTCATGGTGAGGGAACACTGGCGGAAGTAGTGGTCGAGTACACGGTCGACCGGATTCTCCAGGTTGCCGCAGCTGGCCATGAAGTGGGCCAGGGCGGCGTTGCGGTGCCCGTGGGAGGCTTCTGAGGCCGCCACGTCCGGATCCACCTCCACAACCGGGTTGCCACTTTCGGCCCGCAGGAAATCCCGCAGCGTGCCCAGGGAATCGCCGGTGAGCGTGAGCAGGCGATCGATGAGCACCAGGGCTCCGGCGTTGATGAAGGGGTTCCGCGGGATGCCCTTCTCGTATTCGAGCTGCACCAGCGAGTTGAAGGGGTTGCCCGAAGGTTCGCGCCCCACGCGCTGCCACAGGGCCTCGCCATCCCGGGCCAGCACCAGGGCCAGGGAAAAGGCCTTGGAGACGCTCTGGATGGAGAAGGGCGTCCGCCAGTCGCCGCTGCCGACGAGGCGCCCGTCCATGGTGGCCAAGGCGAGGCCGAAGCGTGTAGGATCCACCGCCGCCAAGGCGGGGATGTAGTCCGCCACCTTCCCCTGCATCGCGAAGGGCGCTGCTTCCGAGGCCAGATCATCGAGGAGGGCTTGGAGGTCCATGCCCCCAGAATCCCACAGGAGCCATGGGTTTAGAGCTTGTCCGTCAATTATCCGCGCCCGCGCTGGGAGCGCCGGGCGAGCATGGCAAGGAAGGCGCCGAAGGCCGTAGTGGTGGCTACGGACAAGGCGCCTGACACAGCCAGGCGACGCCCGCCGCCCCCAGCCCGAAGGGACGGGCCCAGCCGCGCGCCCAGCGGCGTCAGCGGCCTTGCACGATGCCACCACATCGCGCTGCGGCCCCCTCCTTGCTGGATCACGCGGCTGGGCTCCGTCGCGGGCATGGCTAATCGACGGACAAGCTCTTAGGATGGTCGCCATGACGCCCCTCACCGCCGACCTTCTCCTGCTGTTCCGCCGCGACCTGCGCTGCCTCGTGCGCGAGGTGGAACTGTTTCCGGACGATGCAACGCTGTGGCGCACCCTGCCGGGCGTCTCCAACAGCGCCGGGAACCTGGCCCTGCACCTGGCGGGCAACCTCCAGCACTTCGTGGGCGCCATCCTGGGCGCCACGGGCTACGTGCGCCAGCGGGAACGGGAGTTCGCCCAGCGGGAGGGCACCCGCGCCTCGGTGGTGGCGGAGCTGGAAGCCGCCATCGCCGCCGTCGAGGCCAGTCTGGCCGACCAGACGGAGGCCTCCCTCGCGGCGCCCTTCCCCACCCCCATCGGTGGGCACCGGATGTCCACCCGGCGCTTTCTCCTGCACCTGGAGGCGCACCTCGCGTTCCATCTGGGCCAGGCGGGCTACCTGCGTCGGGCCCTCACGGGCGATGCCACCAGCGCCGGCGGCATGTCCATTCAGGATCTGGCCGAGGCTTGAGCCGTCGGCGAAGCCGGCGGAGAATCGAACGTCATGCCTGAAGGAGGGCTCATGTCCCTGAATGGATCCGTCGCACTCGTCACCGGCGCCAGCCGGGGCATCGGGGCTGCCGTGGCGCGGGCCCTGGCCGCCGAAGGCGCCGCGGTGGCCGTGAACTACTTCGGCTCGGAGGCCGCCGCGAAGGCCGTGGTGGGCGAGATCCAGGCCGCGGGCGGCCGGGCCATGGCCGTGCAGGCCGATGCCCGGGACCATGCGCAGCTGGAGGCCATGGCTGCCGCGGTGAAGGCGGAGCTGGGTCCCATCGGCATCCTGGTACTCAATGCCGCCATCGGCTTTCCCATGAAGGGGATCCTCGAGTACCCCTGGGAGGCCTTCGAGGCCAAGGTGCTGGGCGAGATGGGAGCGGCCTTCCACGGCTGCCGCACGGTGGTGCCCCAGATGCTGGAGCAAAAGAAGGGCGCCATCGTCGCCATCACCAGCGGCCTCGCTCGCAACCCCGGCTGGGGTTTCTGCGCCCACAGCGCGGCCAAGGCGGGCCTGGAGGGGTTCGTCCGCGCCCTGGCCTTCGAGCTGGGCCCCATGGGCATCCGCGTGAACGCCGTGGCCCCGGGCCTCACGCTCACGGACGCCACGACCAACCTTCCGGAAAAGAACAAGCAGGGCGCGGCAGAGCACACGCCGCTGCGGCGCAACGGCCGGGCCGAGGACATCGCCGAGGCCGTGGTCGGCGTCCTCCGGGCCGGCTTCGTCAATGGCGCCACGCTCCCTGTGAACGGGGGCGGCTACGTCTTCTAGGAGCACGGCATGGTGGCTGTTCGCACAGGTCTCGTCCTCGGCATCCTGGTGGTGCTCTGGACCTTCGTCATGGGTTTCACGGGCTGGTACCGGCACCCCAGCCTGCTCTTCCTCATGTGGCTGGCGATCCCCCTGCAGATCGGCATCCTGGTGCTGATGCTCCGCAGGGGCGCCGCCACCTTGGGCTACCTGCGCCAATTACAAAACGGCGTGGGGGCGTCCGTCATCGCCTCCGCCATCATCTTCGTGGGGAGCCTGCTCTTCACCCTGGTGGTCTTCCCCAGCTACTTCGCGGAGATGGAGGCCCTAGGTCGGCTCAGGATGACTCAACAGGGCTTCACCGCCGAGCAGATCGAGGCGGTGATGAAGGCCGGGGGTCCCATGCAGACGACGCTGGGCCGGGCCTTCGCCTGGGCCCTGGGCACCTGGATCACGGGTCTGTTCACGTCGGTGGTGGCGGCGGTCTGGTACCACAAGCGGGCGGTGCCTCCCGTCGCGAGCCCCGTGCAAGACGCTGCCGGAAGTTCAAGCAGGCTGAACGAATCCAGTCATCCAGAATGAAGACTATCGCTCCCGGCGCACGCCCTCCAAGAGCGTCAGCGGGTAGGCGGCTCCGGCGCGGGCATCGTCCACGCACCGCAGGACGAGGCCCGAACGCAGGGTTGCGCTGGCCAGTTCCTCGCGGCTGAGCCAGCGGCAGCCGAGAATCTCCGGATCCTCGGGGATGGCCTCGACGCCCTCGGGCACGGTGCCCCGGACACAGACGCGGCAGTAGTCCTTCCCGTTCCGGGCTTGCAGCTGGTAGATGCCCACCAGCGCCTCGGGGGTGAAGACCAGGCCGGTCTCCTCGCGCACCTCGCGGCGCACCGCGTCGAGGAGGCCCTCGCCGGGTTCCACATGGCCCGCGGGCTGGTTGAAGACGCGCTCAGGCGAGGCGCCGTCCGTCTCCTCCACAACGAGGAAGCGGCCCTCCCGCTCAATGATGGCGGCGACCGTGAGGGCCCACATCAGGCCGGCAGAAAGAGATAGAAGCCGTTGATGAAATAGAGGCTCTTCTCCAGAATCACCGTCGTCAGGGCCAAGAGGTTCAGCCAGGGTTCTTTTTTGTCGTCGCTCATGGGACTCCGCCGCAACTAGCTCCACCCATTCTACGGAAAAACGGCCCCACGCTTGAACCGATATGACCCGGGCCTATCGTGAAGGTTGGAGTCCTCCAGGATGTGCGCGGTTTGCCGCAGTCCTCCGATCCAACCCAGGATCTGCTGCCCCTAAGGGGGACGGGCGCGGCGCGTCCGTCCCCACGTTCCCCGAGTTAGAGCGCCAAGCCTAGGAGGCTCCCATGCTGCATCGCACCGCGCTTTGTGTCGGGATCAACCAGTACCAGAACTTCCCGGCGGCCAGCCTGAACGGGTGTGTCAACAACGCCCGCGACATGGCCGCCCTGCTGAAGGATCTGCTGGGCTTCGAAGATTCCGACATCATCCAGTTGACGGACCAGGCCGCGACCAAAGCCAACATCATGCACGAGCTACGGCGCATGGTGGAAGGGGCCTTGGCCGGCCGGTACAACCACCTGGTCTTCAGCTTCTCGGGCCACGGCACCCAGGTGCCGGACCTGAACCTCGACGAATTCGATCGGGCCGACGAGGCCTTCTGCCCTCACGATCTGGCCAAGAGCGGCCCCCAGTGGGATCGTGATCACCTCATCGTGGACGACGAACTCCACGATTTGTTCGTGCAGCTGCCCCCGACTGTGATCCTGGAGATCCTGCTCGACACGTCCCACAGCGGCGCGGGCCTGCGGGCCGCGGATCTGCTCATGGACCGCAAGCCCCGCTACCTGCCGCCCCCTTCCATCGAGGCCTTCCGCGACATCGAGTACCGCCGCGCCCGCCCCGGGCACATCAAGCTCCTCGAGAAGGGCCTGTCACACCACATCCTCTGGACCGCCTGCAAGGAGAGCCAGACCGCCGCGGATGCCTTCATGCAGGGCGACTGGCACGGCGCCTTCACCTGGCATTTCTGCCGCGAGGCCATGGCCAGCGGCAACCACCTCACCCGGGCCAAGGTGCTGGCCAAGATCCGCGCCGACCTCAGTGCCGCCCACTTCACGCAGACGCCCCAGTTGGACTGCGAGGCCGTCACCCGTCACGCCGTGATGAAGGCCATCGAGGTGCCGCCCAATGTCGCGCCTCTGCCGACGGAGATGCCAAGCTGATCGAGGTTCCACCCCGGCGTACAGACGAGCACGGCGCCTATCGGCGCCGTGCAGGCTGAAACGCTTCGCGTTTCAGCCTAGTACCGGTAATGATCCGCCTTGAACGGACCCTCAACGGGCACGCCGATGTACTGGGCCTGCTCGGGGCGCAGGGCCGTGAGTTTCGCGTTCAGGGTTTGCAACTGGAGCCGCGCCACCTGCTCGTCCAGGTGCTTGGGCAGGGTGTAGACGCCGATCTGGTACTCGCCCTGCTTCGTCCACAGCTCAATCTGGGCCAGAGTCTGGTTGGCGAAGGAGGAGGACATCACGTAGCTGGGATGGCCCGTGCCGCAACCCAGGTTCACCAGCCGGCCCTTGGCCAACAGGATGATGCGCTTGCCATCGGGGAAGATGATGTGATCCACCTGGGGCTTGATCTCCTCCCACTGGTACTGTTCGAGGCTGGCCACATCGATCTCGCTGTCGAAGTGGCCGATGTTGCACACGATGGCGTTGTGCTTCATCCGCTTCATGTGGTCGTGGGTGATGACGCGCAGGTTCCCGGTGCAGGTGACGAAGATGTCCGCCTGATCGGCGGCCTCATCCATGGTGACCACGCGGTAACCCTCCATGGCGGCCTGCAGGGCGCAGATGGGATCGATCTCCGTGACCCACACCTGGGCGGACAAAGCTCGTAACGCTTGGGCGCTGCCCTTGCCCACGTCGCCGTAGCCGCAGACCACGGCGATCTTGCCGGCGACCATGACGTCCGTGGCGCGCTTGATGGCGTCCACCAACGACTCGCGGCAGCCGTACAGGTTGTCGAACTTGCTCTTGGTGACGCTGTCGTTGACGTTGATGGCGGGGAACTTCAGCTCGCCCTTCTTGGCCATTTCGTACAGCCGGTGGACGCCGGTGGTGGTCTCCTCCGTCACGCCCTGGACCTTGCCCAGCTGGGCCGAGTACCAGCCCGGCTTCTCAGCCAGGCGCTTGCGGATGGCCGCGAAAAGCACGGTGGCTTCCTCGCTATCGGGATGATCAAGGACGTGGATGTCTTGCTCAGCGCGGGCGCCCAGGTGCAGCAGCAGCGTGGCGTCGCCGCCGTCGTCCAGGATCATGTTCGCGCCATCCTCGAAGTCGAAGATGCGGTGCGTGTACTCCCAGTAGTCGGGCAGCGTCTCGCCCTTCACCGCGAAGACGGGCGTGCCCCCGGCGGCGATGGCGGCGGCGGCGTGGTCCTGGGTGCTGAAGATGTTGCAGCTGGCCCAGCGCACGTCGGCCCCTAGCGCCTTCAGGGTCTCGATGAGCACGGCGGTCTGGATGGTCATGTGCAGCGAGCCCGCGATGCGCGCGCCTTTGAGGGGCTGCTTCGCCGCGTACTCCTTGCGGATGGCCATGAGGGCGGGCATCTCGCCCTCGGCGATGGCGATCTCCCTGCGGCCCCAGGCGGCAAGGCTGAGATCGGCGACGATGAAGTCGGTGGTGGTGGCGACGGTCATGAGGACCTCCACAGAGGGCCAGGTCGAATAGGTGGTTGGCCCACCCCATCGCCCTGGTTCAGGGTTGAGGCGAGCGCCGTTCCAGAAAGGATGGGTCCGAGCCTGAGATCCCGCACAGCCGATCTGCCGGGTCCTGCAGCGCTCCTCGGACCCTTCCAGGATAGCGGTGATGACAGGCAGTCCGGGTGGTTTTTCCTCGGCTTCAAATTGTGTCTCTTTGCAAAATTTCTTCGAAATTTTGATACAAAAAATAAATATAGAAATTATTGGGTTTGATGTTTTTTATGTTTATTTTGTAATGTTTTACTAACAAAATTATTTCATAGAAATAATTTTGCAACTGCAAATACGCGACTTACAAACTGGCACAACCCTCGATTGGACATGACTGCCTGAAAGGAGGCAACCATGTCCAACCCCCTCACCTCCCTCGCCTTGGCACTCGCCTTGGCGTTCCCCCTCTCCGCGGCGCCCATTCGTGGACCTCGGGCCCCGCAGCGGCCGGTGAACCTCAACACGGCCTCGGTGACCGAGCTGATGCAGCTGCCCCGCGTCGGCCAGAAGACCGCCGAGCGCATCGTGGCCTTCCGCAAGCAACACGGTGGTTTTCAGCGACCGGAGGAGCTGATGAACGTCAAGGGCATCGGCGAGAAGTCCTACGCCAAGCTCAAGCCCTACCTGGCCCTCACCCCCGTGCCGCGCCCCGCGGCCGCCACGAAGTAGGTGGCGGCCATGCTCCGGAGCTGCCGCGCCTCTCAGCTGGGAGCCTCCCTGCTGGATCTCACCGTCTCCATGGCCGTGGCCGCCGCCCTGACCGAGCTTTCGGGGGGAAACTGAGCGTCGGCACTTGACAGTCTAGACAAGAGACCAGCACAGATTAATCGACTTTCGGGGCCTTGTGTGTAACCCGGTCGACCAGGCTGTTCTCGAGGGGCCCAGGAACGCCTGGGCGGGTGGGCACGGTTGTCCCATTGAACGCGTCGGGCCTAACATACTGGGCGTCATCCGACTTTATGATGTCCTGGCCGGAATGGGGCGCCATTGTCATTGAAGCTCCAGTCGCGCGGGTCGTGAGCGTGTCTCGGACAG
>CAVPLE010000076.1:0-45867 GCA_963705865.1 uncultured Holophagaceae bacterium
CCAATGGTGGGATCCGCCCCGAGGTCGACGGGGAACATGAGCCCGTGCGCCGAGAGCGCCTCGTTCAGGGTGCTCAGCAGCACACCACCATCCACCACGGCCGTGCGGTTGATGGGATCGATCTCCAGGCGCTTGTTCAGCCGCTCCAGGCTGAGCACCAGCATGTCACCGCTGGCGTCGGGATTGGACGCGCCGACCAGGCCCGTGTTGGCGCCCTGGGGCATCACCCGGATGCTCCGTTCGTGGCAGTAGGCCATGACCTCTGAGACCTGCTCGGTGGTTCCCGGCCGGACCATCAGCAGGGCCTTGCCCTTCCCATATCGCCAGCCGGACTCGTAGCGGGTGAGATCCTCCGCTTCCGTCAGAACGGCATCGGCACCCAGCATGGCGCGGAGGTCGGCGGCGGCTCGGGAGGCATCGTGCATAACCGATTCTACTGGAGCCAGGCCGTCACCAGGCTCTCGAAGCGCTCGCCGCGCTGCTCGAAATTGTCGAACTGGTCGAAGCTGGCGCAGGCGGGGCTGAGGAGCACCTGGTCACCGGAATGGGCGAGCGAGAGTGCCGCCCGCACGGCGTCATCGAAGGCCGGCACCACGTCATGGGGCAGGTCACCCAGGTCGCGGATGAGTTGCGGTATCGCCTCGCCCAGGAACACCAGGCGCCGCAGCTTGCCATCCAGCGCATCGCGCAGCGGCTCGTAGCTGGCGCCCTTGTCCGTGCCCCCCAGCAGCAGCACGAGCGGACCCGGCAGGGCTTTGATGGCGGTCAGGGTGGCATCCACATTGGTGCCCTTGGAATCGTTGTAGGCGCGCACGCCGCCCTTCTCGCCACAAAAGGCGATGCGATGGGCCAACCCAGGGTAGTTGCGCAGACCTGCGCGGATCGCCTCCAGTTCCGCGTCGCCATGCCGGGCCAGAAGGGCCGCCGCCAGGGCATTCTCCACATTGTGGTCGCCGGGAATGCGCAACTCCTCTCGGTGGAGGAGCAACTCGCCATGGAGATTCAGATTGCCTCCGCCATCGCACCAGGCCTCGCATTCAGACCAGCCGAACCGGGCGTTCCGCCCTTCACCCGGTGCGTCCTGCCACCACTCGGGATGAGCCGCGGGCGCCACACGGAGATCCTCCGCGCCCTGTCGTTCGAAGATCCGCAGTTTGGCCTGGCGGTAGGCTTCGAGGGTGCCGTGGCGGGCCAGATGGTCCGGCGTGAGATTCAGGAAGGCCGCCCCTTCGGCATGGAAGGCCGCCACCGTCTCGAGCTGGTAGCTACTCAACTCCACGACATAGGTACGTCCCGGAGCGCCCGCGACCACGGCCTCGATGACGGGAGTGCCCAGGTTGCCGCAGGCCACTGCGGGCAGACCCGAAGCCTTGAGCAGGTGGGCCACCAGATCGGTGGTGGTGCTCTTGCCGTTGGTGCCCGTCACGGCCAGCACGCGGCTGCGATCGTTCCGGGCCCGGAGGAATCGATGGGCCAGCTCCACCTCTCCGATGACGGGAATGCCCCTGGACATGGCCTCGGCCACAAAGGGTGCGCTGGGAGGAATGCCGGGGCTGAGGATGATTTCGCCGCAATGCTCCAGGAGAGCCTCAGGGTGGCCGCCCCATACGCCTGGTATGCCTGCTTTCGCGAGATCAAGTTCCAACTCGGGCCCCGGCCCCGGACGGCTATCGGTGAGCACCACCGAGCGCCCCTGCGCCGCCAGGAAACGAGCCGCGGCCAGGCCCGAACGTCCCGCCCCCATGACCACGGTGCGCATGTCGTCCTCCAGGTCCAGCGTAACCCGGGGCGAAGGTTCCTGCATGCGGCCCTCGGCCGGGCTACACTTGCTGCAGGACCCTTGAACGAGTGCGGAGTGGTCATGTCAAAGGGCATCCTGAAAAGTTTGTTGAACGGCGAGGGTGCCATCGTTCCTCATGTGCAGCCCATGTACCGCCTGCGGGACAACCGCATGGTGGCCCAGGAATACCTCGCGCAGCTCCTGGATGAGGCAGGCATCGCCCGCTCCGTGGGCCCGATCCTGCAGGACCCTGCCCTGGCACCCCAGGATCGGCTGGCCCTGGATCTGCGATTCCTCGAGGCCACCTTCACGACGTTGGCCCAGCGCGGGAGTGGAGACTACCTGCACTTCGTGAATCTGGAGCCTGTCAGCCTGGAGGCGCCGGGATTCTGGAGCTGTCTTCCGCGTTGGCTGGAGGCCCTGCCCTTCCCGGTGGAATGCGTCGTGATGGAGTTCACCGAATCCCAGGGCATGGATGATCTCGAGGCGCTGCAGAACTACGCCAAGCGGTTGCGCGATACGGGCTTGCGCGTGGCCGTCGATGACCTCGGCGCCGGTGTGGCCAGCCTCACGCAGATGGCCCGGCTGGCACCGGATTTCATCAAGGCTGACCGCAGCCTCGTGGAGCAGGTCCACCGCCGGCCCTACCAGGCGGCCCTCCTCAATGCGCTTTCGCACTTCGCCCGACACATGTGCATCGGCTTCATCGCCGAGGGCATCGAGACTCTGGAAGAACTCGAGGCCGTCATGGACGCGGACGTGCCCTGGGGCCAAGGCTTCATCCTCGGCCAGCCCTGGCCTACGCGGCCGAGACCCATCGCCGTTCCTAGCGCAGCTTCAGAGAACTGAGGGCCAGGATCGAGCAGACGATGGCGGTGATCCACATGCGGATGACCACTTTGGTCTCCTGAAGCCCACCGAGTTCGAGGTGGTGGTGGAAGGGGGCCATGCGGAAGATGCGCTTGCCGCCCCGCAACTTGAAACTGCCCACCTGAAGGATGACGCTTCCGGCTTCCACCACGAAGAGCCCGCCTGCGATGACCAGCAGCAGTTCCTGCTTGATGACCACAGCCACGGTGCCGAGCGCTCCGCCCAGCCCCAGCGAGCCGGTGTCACCCATGAAGACCTCGGCTGGATGGGCGTTGAACCAGAGGAAGCCCAGGCAGGCTCCCGCCATGGCGCCCATGAACACGGAGAGTTCCGCGCCCCCGGGCACATGCGGCACCACCAGGTAGGCGGCGATCTTCGCGTGGCCCACCACGTACGCCAGGATGGCGTAGGTGAGCGACACGATGAGCGTCCCGCCGGTGGCCAATCCATCCAGGCCGTCCGTGAGGTTCACGGCGTTGCTCGTGCCCACCATGACCAGCCAGATCCAGGGGATGAGGAAGATACCCACGTCGGGTCGGAAGTTCTTGAAGAAGGGCACGGACAGGTGGCTGGTGGCGGTTCCCCGCAGCCCGAAGTGGAGGATCAGCCAGGCGACCAGCAGCGAGATGCCCGTGAGGAGGGCCATCTTCTGCCAGCTGGTGAGGCCGAGGTTCTGCTTCTTGAGCAGCTTCTGCGCGTCGTCTAAAGCGCCCACCGTGCCGAAGCCCAGGAGCGCCATGAGCACCACCCAGATCGCGCCACTCTTGAGATCGCACCAGAGCAGCGTGGACACCGTGATCACCAGCAGGATGAGGATGCCTCCCATGGTGGGCGTCCCGGCCTTCTTCTGGTGGTGCTCGGGCCCGACGTCGCGGATGTGCTGGCCCATCTTGAGGGCGCGCAGGGTCCGGATCACCCACGGCCCCAGCAACAGGCTCAACACCATGGCTGTGGCCGCGGCCATGGCCGTGCGGAACGTGACGTAGCGGAAGACCGAGAAGCCCGGAATCACGTCGCGGAAAGGATAGAGAAGCCAAGGCAGCATGGGGAGTCCGGGGTCTGGAGGTCAGTGGGCGAGGAACCAATCCACGACGCTTTCCGCGCGCCAGAATCGGCTACCCTTCACCAGGATACGGGCTCCCGGTGGGATTGCGGAGAGACCGGCGGAATCGTCGCGCAAAGCCTCGAAATCAGGGAAGGCCACGGCCCCCGGACCGAAACCCTCGACGTAGGCCTTCGCAAAATCGCCGTAAGCCCAGAGTCGAGAGATCCCCAGGGCCTTGAGCGCGGCGCCGGTTTCCTGGTGGATCTGAAGTGCCTCCACACCCAGTTCCCGCATGGAGCCCAACACGGCCAGGGCTTCGCCGCCGGGAAGATGCAGCAATGCCCGGGCACAGGCCAGGATGGAATCAGGGCTCGCGTTGTAGGTCTCGTCCAGCAGGCTACCGCCAGCCGGCAAGGCGTGAAGCCGCCCCCGACCGCATTCGGGAATCACCGTGGCAAGGCCCGCCGCGACCTGTTCCGGATCATGCCCGGTATGGATGGCGAGCGTCGCGGCCAGGGCCGCGTTGCGCGCCTGGTGTTCTCCAGGCAGTTGGATTCGCACCGGGAAGGTGCCCTTCGGCGTCCGCATGAGGAAGGCTTCGCCGGAGGCCCCCAGAGACTCCACGGCTGCCCAGTCGTAGGGTTGCCCCTCGCCCACAGGCAGGGCCCTGGCATGCTGGGCCCAGGGCTGCTCCGCGATCCAGCGGCACCACTTGTCCGAGGCCAGGTGGGCCCAGACCCCACCCGGGACGAGACCCGCCACCAGCTCGCCCTTGGCTTCGGCGATGCCCTGCTGACCATGGGCGAAGTTCTCCGCGTGCGCGGTGCCTATCAGGGTGATGAGGCCGAAATCCAGCGGCGCGATCTCCGTGAGGAGCCGGATCTCGCCGGGGGTACTCATGCCCATCTCCAGCACCGCCGCGCTCAGGCCCTCCGGCAGGGTGGCCAGTGCTTCCGGCAGGCCCAGCGTGTTGTTGCGGTTGCCCGGCGTTTTCCATCCACCCACGGCCGCCGCCAACAATTCCTTGGTGCTGGTCTTGCCCACGCTGCCAGTGACACCGAAGACGGCTTTCGGGCGCAGGGCCGCCAACCGGGCCTGGCCCCAGCGTTGAAGGGCCACTTCCGTGTCAGGCACGACGAGCTGTGGACAATCACTGTCCACCGGATGGTCCACCAGCAGCGCCGCAGCCCCCTTTTCAACAGCCTGGCCGGCGAAGTCATGGCCGTCCCGCAGGGCACGCAGGGCCACGAAACAGGCGCCAGGTTGGATCGTCCGGGTGTCCAGTGAAAGGGAGGATGGCACCACGGCGCCATCACCCAGGATCTCGCCACCCACCTGGGAGGCCACCTGGAACAGGGACCAGAGGTTCATGACCGCTCCTTGGCAGAGGCCCGCCACAAGCGGTCACGGACCGCCAGCCAGGCCTCGCCCTCTGGCGGGTGTTCCATGAAGACGCGCTCGAAACCCGCGTCATCCAGTTCGTGCAGGAGGGCGTAGAGCCGCGCCGCAACCACGTCCGCGTCCATGGGCAAGAGAATCCCGCGGACATGACCGGGCAGGATGGGAAGCGAACCGAGGCCCACGTACGCCACCAACCCGGACACCTCCTGCAAGCCGGTTCCTGGCGCCACCAGTTCCAGCCTCGCCCGGGGCGCGTAGTGGCGCTCGGCCATCCCCGGCGCAGCCTGCACTTCCCCGGCCCTCACGGCTCCCTCCCACAGCTCCACGGGCCCGACCAGGGCCGCCAGTTCCGCAGGCCCGATGGGGCCGGGGCGGAGGATCCGAGGTTGGTCTCCGGTCAAGTCCAGGATGGTGGATTCCAATCCCGCCGCGGTGGGACCGGCGTCCAGGATCAGGTCCACCGCGTCGCCGAGGCTGGAAGCCACGTGCCGGGCTAGGGTGGGTGACAGGTGCTGGCTGCGGTTGGCGCTGGGCGCGGCCAGCGGACGGCCGGCGGCCCGGATCAGGGCGAGCGCCACGGGATGGCCGGGACAGCGCAGAGCCACGGAGGGGCCTCCCGCGCGGACGATGGACGGAACCATGGTCGAAGCCGGGAGCACCAGGGTCAGCGGCCCCGGCCAGAAGCGCTCCGCCAGAGCTTGAGCCTTCGCGGACCAGCTCGATACAAGGCCCTGTGCGGCGGCCGCATCGGCGACATGGAGGATCACGGGATTCGTCGCAGGCCGTCCCTTGGCCGCATAGATCCGGGCCACAGCCTCTGGGTTCAGGCCATCGGCGCCCAGGCCATACACCGTCTCGGTAGGGAAGGCCACCAGCCCACCCATGACGAGAACGGCCGCAGCCTCGAGAATGGCCGGGTCGTCCGGTCCCGTGACGTGGAGGAGACGTGTCACTTTCGGCCCCCGAGCGCCGCTTCCACGGCCGCGCGGTCGCTGTAGGGGTGCTTCACTCCGTGGATCTCCTGGTAGGGTTCGTGCCCCTTCCCCGCCAGCAGCAGCAGGTCGCCGGGGCGACAATCCTCCAGAGCCTCGCGCACGGTCTCACGGCGGTCCGCGTTGCGATGGTAGCGAGTCCGATCGGCACGGACCGCAGCGGGAATACCCGGCGCCGCGTCTTCAAGAATGCGCTCGGGATCTTCCGTGCGGGGATTGTCGCTGGTGTGCCAGAGCACGTCCGCCCCCGCGGCCACGGCCGCCGCCATGAGGGGACGTTTGGCCCAGTCACGGTCGCCTCCGCAGCCGAAGAGCACATGCAGGCGGCCGCCCGGCGGCAGCAGGCGCCGGCCTTCCGCCAATAACTTCTCCAGTGCGTCCGGGGTGTGGGCGTAGTCCACCATCACCCCGAAGGGCTGGCCGCAATCGATGCGTTCCAGACGACCAGGCGCGCCGCTTACCTTGGGCACGGCGGGTACGAGACGGTCCAGATCGAAGCCCGCCTCGGCACAAGCCGCCAGGGCCGCCAGCAGGTTGTAGACATTGAAGCGCCCCAGCAGAGGACTCTGGACCGCCCAGTTCCCCTTCGCCGAATAGAGCGTGAAGCGGGTGCCCGTGGGACCCAGGTCCAGGTCGTGGGCGCGGTAGCAGGCCGGACGATCCACGGCGTAGCTGACGTGGCCCTCACGCTCCAGCAGACCGCGGCCCCAGGTGTCATCGGCGTTCACGAGAAAGCGGTCGCACTGGGCGACGAGCAGGTGTTTGGCCTCGAAATAAGCCTCCAGCGTGCCGTGGTAGTCCAGGTGGTCCTGGGTGAGGTTCGTGAAGACGCCCACCTGGAAGCGCGCGCCGTGGACCCGGCCCAGGCAGAGGGCGTGGCTGCTCACCTCCACCGCTGAAGCCGAATCGCCCGCCTCCACGCTGCGGTGCAGCCAGCGGTAGAAGGCCGGGCTTTCCGGCGTGGTGCGGACGGCCTCCTCCTCCAGCTCACCGGCGGCGTTCAGCACCGTACCCACCAGGCCACAGCCGATCCCGGCGCCCCGCAGGAGCTGGCGGATGAGCGTGGTGGTGGTGGTCTTGCCGTTGGTGCCGGTGACGCCGATGAGGGCGAGGCGCTCGTCCGGCGCTCCGTGGAGGCGGCGGGCCAGCTCAGCCATCTGTAGCCGAGGATCTCCGGTGAAGGCGCAGACCGCGATCTCTGCGGGCGCCTCCAGGCTGGATTCCGCGATCACGGCGCTGGCGCCCTGGGCCAGGGCCTGGGGAACGAACGCGGCGCCATCGACCTTCTCGCCTCTCAGGGCCAGGAAGGCCCAGCCGGGGCGGATTTCGCGACTATCGCTGCTGAGGTCCACCACCTCGGCGTCCGAACCGGAGCGCCGCAGGGCGATTCCATCAATGAGCGCATCCAGCTTCATGGTTTCCCCGCCTTGATCTTCACGACCGTCCCTGCCTCCAGTGGCGCCCCCGGCTCGGGGCTCTGCCCCACCACGTGGGCGGCCGAAGGACCAGGAGCGGCCTCCACTTTGGGAATTCCACCCACCAACACCACCCGATGGATGGCGGCCTTGAGGCTGAGGCCCTGAAGGTCGGGCACCCGGCCCCGCTCCACATGCAGGGCCGCTTCATCCGTCTCGCTCACCGGCCAGTCGCGCAGGGACAACTTCAGGTCCTTCTCCCGGTCTGCATCGGTCGCGGTCTGCCGGAACCGCAGGATGCCGTCGCCGATGCGCTTGAACAGGGGCGCCGCGACGTCACCGCCGGTGGTGTCCCCAGCGGGATCGTCCAGCATCACGAGGACTCCGAACTGGGGTTTGTCCGCCGGGAAGAAACCCATGAAGGAGGCGTAGTGGCGTTTCGGGTCGTACTGCCCGTCGATGAGCTTGCGGCTCGTGCCGGTCTTGCCGAAGGCCTCCACGCCGTTGTCCAGCTTGGCCCGCTTGCCGGTGCCCTGGGTGATCACCCCCTTGAGCGTTTCCTTCATGAGATTGGCCGTTTCTTCGCTGATGACCTGGCCCCGCACGGTGGGCTTGAATTCCTTCAGCAACAGGCCCTTGTCGTTGTAGATGCGCTGCACGAGGATCGGCTGCATGAGCTTGCCGCCGTTGGCCAGGGCGCAGGCGGCCATGAGGATCTGCAGGGGCGTGGTGCTGAGGCCGTAGCCGTAGGACATCGTGTACTGGGTGGGTACGCTCCAGCGGTCCGGCGCGATGAGGCGCCCGGAGCTCTCCCCGGGGAAGTTCAATCCCGTGACGTCCCCGAAGCCGAATTTCCTCAGATACTGGTAGTGCACCGCCGGGTCGAGACGGATGCCGATCTTGGCAGCGCCGATGTTGGAGCTCTGCCAGAGCACCTCTTCGAAGGTGAGCAGTCCATGACGGTGGGTGTCCGTGATGGGCGGGATCTTGGGGCTGTACAGCCAGCGGCCCGACATGCAGTCGATGCGCTCGCCCAGGTGGACCTTGCGCTCCTCCAGAGCTATGGCCGCGGTGAAGATCTTCATGGTGGAACCGGGTTCGTAGACGTCCTCCACCGGATGCACCTTCCGGGCCGCCTTCTGGCGCTCCATCTCGCGGCGCAGTTCCTCCCGCTCGGCGGGGGAAAGCTCGGATTCGGCTCGGTTGCGGAATTTCTTGGGCAGGATGTGGTTCGGGTCGAAGGTGGGCGTGCCAGCCATGGCCAGGATCTCGCCGGTCCGGGGATCCACCACCACCGCATAGGCCGTGCGCGGATGGGAAAGGCGCACGCCTTCCTCCAGGGCGTCCTCGACGATGTGCTGGATGGAGGCGTCCAGGCTGAGCTGGAGCGAGGCCCCGTTCACCGGCACCTTGCTGTAGTTCTCCTGGAGGATGAGCAGCTTGCCGTGGGCATCCTTCGGAGCGATCAACTCGCCCTTCACGCCCACCAGCTGCTTGTCGTAGGTCTGCTCGATGCCGAGCTGGCCAAGGCCGTCGATGTTGGTGAAGCCGATGATCTGGGCCGCGAGGCTGCCCCGGGGATAGAAGCGGCGGCTCTCGGGCTGGAACTCGATGCCGTCCAGATTCATCGCCCGCACGGCAGCGGTCTTGATGGGCGGCAGGTGCCGCTCCAAGTAGACGAAGGTCTTCTTGCGGAGGAGCTTCTCCAGCACCTGGGCCCGGGCCTGCTCCAGGATGGGCGCCAGCTTCGCGGCCACCGCCGCGGCGGACTCGCGGTCCGGCTCGCCCCATTGCCGGTCCTCGCCCCGCCCCGGCTTGTAGTCCGGGTAGAACACGCGGGGATCCGCGAAGAGGCTCTCGACCTTGATGGAAATGGCCAGAGGTTCGCCACGCCTGTCCAGCAGCTCACCCCGGATGGGCGGGATGGGCACGATCGTGGTGTGCTGCTGCTCGGCCCTGGCCTGGTACCTCCGATGCTCCACCCCTTGCAGCCAGAGCAGCCGCAGCAGGATGAGCAGGGCCCAGAAGGCCATGCCACCCATGATCCAGGGCAGGCGCTGGCTCAACAAATCCTGGGGATCCTGCCGGCCCAGCAGGCGGCGGGAGACGCGGGGCTCAGTGGTGACAAGGAGGGACACAGGAAGGCCGGGGCTAGATGAAGCGGTGACGTGGACTGGAGCCCACGCCCTATAGCCTACAGCCCATCGGACGAGACCGGGCGGAGCTTGGCGAGGCGCTGGTCCTCAGGCGTGAAGGCCCGGCGGATCAGGTGCCCCTGCTTGCGGGGCTGGAGTCCGGCCTTCTGGGCATACCCTTGGACTTCCTCATCCCGCTGGTACCGGCTGCGCTCCAGCAGAAGCTTGCGCTGAAACTCCTCTTCCTTGCGGATGCGCTCCTTCAGGTCGCCCATGGCATAGCTCAGGCGGGTGCTCTGGATCTTCAGATAGGCGAGGGTGGCCAGGGGCATGGCCAGGGCCAGCACCAGGAGCAGCACGCGCAGGATGCCCTCGCTCTCGACCGTTCGGGCGGGAGGGGTGGGGCTCGGCAGAATTCCGGCGGCCATGGGTACCTCGGTCAGGGGAGACGTTCCGCCACGCGGAGGCGGGCGGAACGGGATGGGGGATTGGCGGCGGCCTCGGCCTCGCTGGGGGCGAGACCACCGGGATGAACGAGCTTGAGGATCTTGGGGAGTTCGACGGGGGCCGTCCGGCCCGGTCCGTCGTAGATGCCCGCGAGGCGTCGCAACGTCTGTTTGACGATGCGATCCTCCAGGCTGTGGAAGCTGATGACGGCCAGGCGCCCGCCGGGTCGGAGCTGCGAGATGGCGGATTCCAGGGCGGCGGCCAGGCGGTCCAACTCGCCGTTCACGGCGATGCGGATGGCCTGGAAGGTGCGGGTGGCCGGGTCGCTCTGGCCCTTGCGCTTGGCGGGTTCCCGGGGGATCACGGAGTAGACCGCCTGGGCCAGGTCCTTGGTGGTGGCCAGCCGGCCTTCGCGGTGCGCCCGGAGGATGGCGCGGGCGATGGGCCGGCTGGCACGTTCTTCGCCGTACTGGTAGATCGCGTCGGCCAGGCTTTCATCGGTCTGTTCCGCGATCCATTCCAGGGCCGTTGGGCCGGAAGAGGTGTCCATCCGCATGTCGAGGGGACCTTCGTCCCGGAAGCTGAAGCCGCGCTCCGGTGTGCGGAGCTGCAGGGTGGAGACGCCCAGATCCGCGAGGATGGCGTCGAAGCCACCCGGGGCGAACTCGGCCTTCCAGGCCTGGAACTGGGGATCGCTCCAGATGTCTTCGTAATTCCCGCCCAGGATCTCCAGGCGGATGTCATCGCCCAGGCGACGGCGGGCCTGATAACGGGCCTCGGGATCGCGATCCACCCCCAGGTAGCGGGACGCTTTGTCGCAACGGCCCAGCAGGGCCTCCGCATGGCCGCCCAGCCCCAGGGTGAGATCGAGCACCCGGGCCGCCGGGGGCAGCACGAGGTTGTCGAGCACCTCCTGAAGGAGGACCGGAACGTGACGAGGGGGCTGAAGGGCCATCATCAGATCCCCAGTTCCGCGAGCTGGGCCAGGTCGTCGGCGCCCAGGGGTTCGGCGGCCAGGCGGCGCTCGAAGCCGGCCTTGTTCCACAGGGCCAGGTGATCCATCTGCCCCAGGACGGCCACCTCGCCGGTGAGCTGGGCGGCCTCGCGCAGGATGGGCGGGATGACAAACCGGCCCTGGGCGTCCGGCTCCACCTCGCTGCCGAAGTAGGCGGTGGTCTCCAGGAACTTGCGCTTGGCGGGGCTGGTGGATGGCAGGGCGGCCAGCCGCGCCTCGATGGCCTCCCAGACCGGCAGGGGGTAGAGGCGGGCTGAGCGACCGTCCAGGGAGGTCAGATAGTGCCGCAGGGTGCCGATACCTTCACGCAGAGCTTGGCCCCCCTCGCCCTGGGCGAAGGTTTCCAGCTCAGCCTTGAAGGAAGAGGGGAGCTTCAGGCGTCCCTTCTCATCCACCGTGGCCGGTGAGTTTCCGCGTAATCGCAGCACCGACATCGCCTTTCAACCAGCAGGTCAGGAGAGACCAGAAGATCGAGTGAGACCACTTTGATCCACTTCAACCCACTTTTCTCCACTGAATTCCACTCCCAAGTCTAGAAAGCCCTGGCCGGTCCACAAGCCAAAATAAAAGCGAAAAAGACACGCAACTTCGCGTGTCTTCATCAAATGGAATTGAAATTTCCGTGAGTTTCTAGACCAGAGCCAAGTCCAGCCGCTGTCCTAGAGACAAAGCTTCCCCCCCAGGTGTTTCCCGCCCAGGAGGTGGAAATGCAGGTGGAATACGCTCTGGCCGGAATCGGGGCCGTTATTGCTCAGGAGGCGCCAACCACTGGCGGCGACCCCGTGCTCCTGGGCCAGGCGGGCGGCCACCTGGGGAAGTCGACCCACGACCTCGGCGATCTCGGCGGTCATATCGCCCAGCCCCTCACAATGGGCCTTGGGGATGAGCAGCAGGTGCACCGGCGCCTGGGGAAAGATGTCCTTGAAGGCGAGCAGGCTGTCATCTTCGTACACTAGGGTCGCGGGGATCTCCTTCCGCGCGATCTTGCAGAACAGGCATTCGCTCGTCGTGGCGCTCATCAGGACCCCCCATGTTCCACATCATCTTGCATCAACCCGAGATTCCGCAGAATACCGGAAGCATCGGCCGCCTCTGCGTCAACAACGGGGCAAAACTCCACCTGATCCATCCTCTGGGTTTCGAAACCAGCGACTACTACCTGCGTCGGGCCGGCCTGGACTACTGGGAGAAGCTGGAGCCCACGCACTACGAGAACTGGGAGGACTTCCTGGCCCGCACCCCCGCGAAACGCCTGTGGTTCTTCAGCACCAAGGGCGCGCGGCGACATACGCAGGTGCCCTGGGCCTACGGTGATGGTCTGGTGTTCGGTCAGGAGACGGTTGGGCTTCCCGACCAACTTCTGAAGGCCTACAACGACCACCTGGTGCGGATCCCCATGGTGGGCGACCACCATCGCAGCCTGAACCTGGCTCAGGCCGCGGCCATTGGCCTTTACGAGGCACTGAGGCAGACTGAGAACTGGTAGCCCCGGAGTCCTCCATGAGCCAAGCGCCGATCCGCGTCGTCATCGCCAAGCCCGGCCTGGATGGGCATGACCGCGGCGCCAAGGTCGTGGCCCGGGCTCTGCGGGATGCCGGCATGGAGGTCATCTACACCGGCCTGCGCCAAACGCCCCAGCAGATCGTGGCCGCGGTGGTGCAGGAGGACGCCCGGGTGCTGGGCATGAGCATCCTCAGCGGCGCCCACAACCAGATCTTCCCCGAGGTGATGCGGCTGCTGAAGGAACAGGGCGCCGATGATGTGCTGGTGTTCGCCGGCGGCATCATCCCCGACGGCGACATCCCCGAACTCAAAGCCCTCGGCATCCGCGAGATCTTCCAGCCCGGCACGAACACCGACGACATCGTGGCCTTCATCCGGCGCGAGACTTCGAACTGATGGCCAAGACTTCGCCGTTGTTCGAGTGCACGGCCTGCGGCGCGCGCCATCCCAAGGCCATGGGCAAATGCACAGGCTGTGGCGCCTGGGACACGGTGCAGGAGGTGCGCGGAAGCCTGAAGCGTGACCTCCAGCGCTCCGGCTCCGCCTATGCGCAAAGCCACTACTCGGGCCCCATCGCCTTGCCCGATGTGGATGTGACCGACACGCAGCGCAGCCCCACGGGCCTGGTGGAGTTGGATCGGGTCCTGGGCGGCGGCGTGGTGCCGGGCATGGTGGCCCTGCTGGGCGGAGAGCCCGGCATCGGCAAGTCCACCTTGCTGCTGCAATGGGCCGCCACGGCGGAAGGCACCGTCCTCTATGCCAGCGGCGAGGAGAGCGAGCGCCAGATCAAGTTGCGGGCCCAGCGCCTCGGCGCCGAGAACCCTGGCATCCACCTCCTGGCGGAGACGGACGTGCGTCGCATCATTGAGGAGGCCGAGCGCATGAAGCCGGGCCTGCTGCTGGTGGACAGCATCCAGACCCTCTTCGATCCCGACTTCGAAAGCAGCGCCGGCAGCGTGAGCCAGGTGCGCGGCTGCGCCGCCATGCTCACCCGCTGGGCCAAGACCACGGGCACACCCCTGGTGCTGGTGGGCCATGTCACCAAGGACGGCAGCCTGGCGGGCCCCAAGGTGCTGGAGCATCTGGTGGACACAGTGCTGGCCTTCGAGGGCGATCGCCACCACCACCACCGCCTGTTGCGGGCACTGAAAAACCGCTTCGGCGCGGCCTTCGAGCTGGGCGTCTTCGCCATGACCGAGAAGGGCCTGGTGCCCGCCGAAGGCAATCCCTTCTTCCTGGACGCGGAACCCCGGCCCGGCTGCGCTGCCACCGTGGTGCTCAGCGGCACTCGGCCCATGGTGGTGGAGATCCAGGCCCTGGTGGCCGCCGCGGGCCTGGGCATTCCGCGGCGCACGGCCCTGGGCATCGACGGACCGCGGCTGGCCATGCTCTGTGCCGTCGCGGAGCGCCGGGGCGGCGTGCAGCTCCATGACCGGGACATTTACGTCAACGTGGCCGGAGGCCTGGAGATCGAGGACCCCGCCGCCGATCTCGCCGTGATCGCCGCCCTCTGCAGCAGCGCGGGAGGGCGTCTGCTGGCCGAGAAATGCCTCTTCATGGGCGAAGTAGGCCTCACCGGCGAAGTGCGTCCGGTGGCCCAGCTGCCCCTGCGGCTCCAGGAGGGCGCCCGGCTGGGTTTCGCCTCGGCCGCCGTGCCCCGCCTGGGCCTGGAAGGAAAAAGCCCCCTTGATCTCTTCCCCGAGACCAGCGTCGAACGCCTGCGGGGGAAGGCCTGGTTGAAGGGGGTTGTGGAGGAATGAAGGGGATCCATGGGGTGCCAGGCCATCCATTCCGCCCTATGATCGCCCAATGACCTGGAGACCCATGCCCCGGGTGGACACGGATGCCCGTGCCCTGCCCCTCGATCCCCGCCAGGGCTACTTGTTGTCGCGCCTGGACGGGACGCTGGATGTGCCAACCCTCGCCGCCCTCACCGGCTTCGGTGAGGGGGAGATGATTGACCTGCTCCAGCACCTGGTGACTCTGGGTGCCGTGGTCCCCGAAGCAACGGCGAGTCCCCGGTTGTCTCCAGAAGAACCTGCACCAGAGCCAGGGCCAGAGCCCGCTCCAGAAGCTGAAGAGGCGGAGGAGGATGCCCCCCTCGTCGCCGCCCGGGCCGCGACTCACCGCCAGCTGTTCGAACATCAGCTGCACGCCCGACCGGTGGATGAGCGCGTGGCCTTGGCGCGCGTGGCCGTGGAGCCCGAACTGAGCGCCTTCTGCTTCGATCCCACGGCCGAGGTGATCCGGGCCGTGCTGGAAAACCCACGGGTGGGCCCTGTCCACGCGCGCCTCATCGCGGCCCACCACCGGACTTCAGCGGGTCTGGAGGCCCTGGGCGGCCGCGCGGCCTTCACGAACGACAACGGCGTGCGCCGCGCCCTCCTCCAGAACCCGCTGCTCCCGGCCAGCCTCTACCGACGGCTCTGGTCCTCCCGCCGCCTGCTCGAGCAGTACCTCGTGGCCACCTCGCGTGACACGCCGGAGCAGGTGCGTGCCATGGCCCGGGACCTCCTCCGCGCCGGCTTCACCCAGCGCACGGGCGAGGAGAAGGCCGAGCTCATCTTCACCACCGAGGGCCGCTGCCTGGCCAGCCTGGTGGGTCTCACGTTGGATGGCCACGCCACCGCCCTGCTCTGCCGCCGCACCTATGTCTCCACCCTGCTCATCCAGAACCTGGGCCGCTGGAGCGCCACGCCACCCCAGCTCATCGCCCACCTCTGCCGCCAGGACGCCGTGAAGCGCAACGCGCCCCTCCGCCAGCTGCTGGAGCGGCATCCGAACGCGAGCTGAGCCCGGAGGCGGATCATACCCATTCGCGTTCAATCGTAAAAGAATCCACCACGGAGGCACAGAACATGGGCACACGGTAGGCGGCGGGCCAGGATGTCCCAAAAGGATCCGGGCCCGCCGCCTACCGTGGCTTCCGGCTTGGCCGGAAGCGGCCTTCGGCCTGCCCATGACGGAGGATCACCGAGGCCTCCGTGCCTCCTCTGTGGCCTCGGTGTCTCCGTGGTGGATCTCTATCTTTGAACGCTACCTGGTATCAGGCGTAGACGCGCTGCAGTCCAGGATCCTGGGTCAGTTCCTCGATGAGATCGCGCACGCTGATGAGGTCGCGGAGCTTGGCACCGTTGCTGCCGGTGAAGAAGAGACCGTTCTCCTCGTCGCCCTGCATGGCATCGGCCAGGCGGTCGGCGATGCAGTAACCCACGGCGGCGGCGCCCTTGCCGTGACCGCAGGGCGACAGGCAGTTGCTGACGCAGCGGATCTGGGGCGCGGTACCGGCCTCGATGCGCCGCTGCAGCGAGGTGCGCACGCCACGGGCGGGCAGGCCCACGGGGGACTTCATGAGGCCGATGTCCTCGGCCTTGGCGCGGAGGATGACCTCCTTGAAGATCGGCGAGGCATCGCATTCGAAGGTGCCGATGAAGCGGGTGCCCATCTGCACGCCGGAAGCGCCCAAGGTCAGGAAGCGCTGGATGTCCGTGTGATCCCAGACGCCGCCGGCGACCAGGACGGGGAAATCGCCCCACTTGTCCCGCTCCGCGATGACTTCGGGCAGGATGTTCTCCAAGGTGTGGGCCGGATCGGCGCAACCTTCGTGACTGAATCCCTGGTGGCCGCCGCTTTCGGGGCCTTCCAGCACCACCGCGTCCGGCAGGCGGTTGTACTTCCGCTGCCACTGCTTACAGATCACGTTCAGGGCCCGGCCCGAGGACACGATAGGCACCAGGGCCACGTCCGCGTCGCCCACCATGCCCGGCAGGCCCAGGGGCAGGCCCGCGCCCGACACGATCATCTGGGCGCCGCCCGCGAGGGAAGCCTTCACGGCGGCTTCATAGCCCTCGATGGCGCAGAGGATGTTCACGCCCACGGCGCCGCGGCCGGCCGAGCGTTCCCGGGCCTCCCGGATGATCCACTCCAGGGCCTTGGGCGGATTCAGTGAATCGGAGCCGTCGGGGCGCCCCAGGCGCATCTTCGGACTGGCGGAACCGTGGTAGCCCGTGCCGATGGCCGACACCAGGCCCACGCAGCCTTCGTGGGCGACGGCACCGGCGAGCCCCTCCCAGGAGATGCCGACACCCATGCCGCCCTGCTGGATGGGATAGGCCAGGTCGAGGTTGCGGATGCGCAGGCGCGGCAGCGTACAGGCGCCCTTACGCACCAGGGCCTGAGCCATGGAATCGAGGCCGGCCATGAGGCGCGACCGGAAGGCCGCCAGCGGCGACGCGTCCAACATCGAGGGCGTGCGGGGCTGGAGACCGAAGGCGCCGTCAGCCATGGCCTGCTTCGCCTCGGCTTCGGTATCGGCCGTGGCCATCACGGGCAGGCCCAGAGAGCGGAGGGCCGCCACCAGACCGGGCCGGGCCAGCAGGGCGGAGGCACCGCCGGCCTTGGCCTGCGTGGCCTCCTCTGCGTTCTGGACCGCCACGATGCGGGGCAGGTTCGCCTGGCGCAGCAGATCCAGCGTGGGCGGCAGTTCCGCCGTGTGGAGCAGGAAGGCCACACCGGCCTCGCGGGCGGCGGCCATGACGCTGTCGGCACTGTCGCGGAGACCGCGCAGGTCCAACCCGATCTTGCCGCCCTCGCGCAGGGAGGCTCTCAGTTCGTGCAGCCGCTCCCGGAGCTTGGCGGTATCAGGAAAGGCCTCAGTGCGGGGCAAGGCCCAGCCGCCAGCCCGGAGGAAGGCGGCCTGGAAATCCAGCGAACCGGGAGCCTGCCAGCCCTGGAGGGTGGGCAGGGACGCGGTGTTGAAAACGGACTCGGACATGCATGGCTCCGGGGGAGCGGAAATGGCCTATCTCCCAAGGACTATTGTGAGGCCAATACCCCTGTGACGGAGTTCAACCTTCTACCTGGGGTAAAACCTGGCTGACTTGAAACGGCCGCGAGATCCGGCGGCGTGGGCCGCCGGATCTCGCAGATGAAGAAACGACAGGCTTAAAAGCAGTGGCGTCACCTCTTGGCTGCGGGCTCCGGAACCTCCACCGGATCGAGGAAGGGCATCATGCGACGCAGTTCACGACCCACCTGCTCCAGGGGGTGGTCGTGATCCGCGGCCCGCTGGGCCTCGAACCACTTGCGGCCCGTGCGGTTCTCCTCGATCCAGGCCTTTGCGTAGCGGCCGTCCTGGATCTCCTTGAGGATCTCCTTCATTTCCGCCTTGGTCTGGTCGGTCACGATGCGGGGACCGCCGGTGTAGTCGCCGTACTCGGCCGTGTCACTGATGCTGTAGCGCATGTAACCGAGGCCGCCCCGCTGCATCAGGTCCACGATGAGCTTCAGCTCGTGCAGGCACTCGAAGTAGGCGATCTCCGGTTGGTAGCCGGCTTCCACCAACGTCTCGAAGCCGGCCTTCACCAGGGCGCTGGTGCCGCCGCAAAGCACGGCCTTCTCGCCGAAGAGATCGGTTTCGGTTTCTTCCGTGAACGTCGTTTCCAGAACGCCTGCCCGAGTCAAGCCAAGAGCCGCCGCGTAGGAGAGCGCCACTGCCTGGGCCTGGCCGCTGGCGTCCTGGTGGACGGCCACCAGGGCCGGCGTGCCGCCGCCTTCGACGAAGACTTCGCGGACGCGATGGCCGGGACTCTTGGGGGCCACCAGACTCACGTCCACGCCGGCGGGCGGCTTGATCAGGCCGTACCGGATATTGAAGCCGTGGGCGAACATCAGCGTCTTGCCCGGCGTCAGGTGGGGCGCGATGGCCTCCTCATAAAGGGCGGCCTGCCCCGTATCCGGCGTGAGCACCATGATCACGTCCGCCCAGGCTGCGGCCTCGGCGGGTGTCATGACGGTGAGGCCCTGGGCCTCGGCTTTCGCCCGGGAGGCGGAACCGGCCGGCAGGCCCACGCGGACGTGGACACCGCTGTCCTTGAGGTTGAGCGCGTGGGCGTGGCCCTGGGAGCCGTAGCCCAGGATGGCGACCTTGCGGGCGCGGATGAGACCGAGGTCGGCGTCGTAGTGGATCTTGGCCATGGGAGGCTCCTTGGTGGTGGTCGGGGTGGAAGGTTGAGGTCAGACGGACATGGTCTGGTTGCTGGCCGGTTCGGAAACCCGGTCGGGATGGGCCTCTGGCGAGGCCCTGGGTCCACGGGCCATGGCGACGGCACCCGTCCGTCCCAGTTCGAGGATTCCGTAGGGACGCAGTGCGTCCACCAGGGCATCGATCTTGTCGGGGCCGCCGGAGCACTCGATGGCGAGGCTGTCCCCGGCGATGTCCACCACATTGGCGCGGAAGACCTGGGCCAGCTGGAGGATCTCGGAACGGACGTCGAGTCCCGCCGCCACCCGGATGAGGGCCAAGTCCCGCACCACCTTCGGACGGTCGCCCAGCTGCTGCACCTCGAGGACGTTCACCTGCTTCCGCAAGTGCTCCACCGCCAGCCGGACGGTGGCCTCCTCCGCATCCACCACGATGGTCATGCGGGACTGGCGGGGCCGCTCCGTGGGGCCCACGGTGAGGGAATGGATGTTGAAGCCCCGGCGGCGGAACAGGGAGGCCACCCTCGTCAGCACGCCCGGTTCATCGTCGGTGTAGACCACTAGCACATGGGGCATGGGTTCCTTTCAGACGGGGTCGGACCCGGTTTCGGCGATGGCGCTGGCTTTGGCAGGGGCGTCCGGCCGGCGGATCATCTCGTGCAGCGCCGCCCCGGCGGGGACCATGGGGTAGACGCTGTCCTCCTGCTCCACCCGGAACTCGATGAGGGCGGTACCTTCCACCGCCCGGGCCGCGGCCACGGCCTCAGCCAGGGCCGCCCGGGTGTCCACGCGCTGGCCATGGATGCCGAAGGCCTCGGCCAGCTTCACGAAGTCCGGCGACAGGATGGGGGTCGCGGCGTAGCGGCCTTCGTAGAACATGGCCTGCCACTGGCGGACCATGCCGAGGAAGCCGTTGTTGATGATGGCGATGTTGACCTTCACCCCCTCCTGCACGGCCGTCATCAACTCGGCGAAGGTCATCTGGAAGCCACCATCGCCGGCCACCACCCAGACCTCGGCTTCGGGCCGGGCGATCTTCGCGCCGATGCCCGCAGGCAGCGCGAAGCCCATGGTCCCCGCGCCCCCGCTGGTGATGAGGCTGCGCTCCGCGTCGTGATGGTAGTACTGGGCCTCCCACATCTGGTGCTGACCCACATCCGTGGCCACCACGGCCTGGCCGTCGGTGAGGCGCCACAGGTCGTGCATCACATGGGCGGCGTAGAGGTGGCCGTCATCGGGCAGGTTCTTGATGTCGCGGACGGCGGAATCGCCGCGCCACTCCCGGATCGTCCCCAGCCAGGCGGAGCGGTCCGCCACCGGCACGCCGGGCAGCAGGGCCAGCAGGGTGCTGCGCAGATCCCCGGCGATGGCCACGTCCACGGCTACGTTCTTCCCCAGCTCGCTGGCGTCGATGTCGATGTGGACCTTCTTCGCGTGGGGGGCGTACTCCTTGAGCTTGCCGGTCACACGATCATCGAAGCGCATGCCCAGGGCCAGCAGGAGGTCCGCCTCCTGGATGGCCTTGTTGACCCAGGCTTCGCCGTGCATGCCCATCATGCCGAGGCTGAGGGGATGGGTCGCCGGAACCGCTCCCAGACCCAGGAGCGTCAGCGCGAACGGGATGTCCGCCCGCTCGGCCAGGGTCAGCACCTCGGCCCGGGCGCCGGACAGCTGGATGCCGTGGCCCGCGAGGATCAGGGGACGCTTGGCGGAGCGGATCAGCTCCAGGGCCCGGGCCAGGGCCGCCGGATCCAGGGGCGGCGGCAGGTGCCGCAAGTGCCGGATGGGCTGGGCTGCTTCCCAATCAAGATCCGCCCGGCCCTGCTGGGCGTCCTTGGTGATATCCACCAACACGGGGCCGGGGCGGCCGCTCTTCGCCACGGCGAAGGCCTCCCGCAGGGCGGGCACGATGTCCGCGGCCCGGGTGACCAGGTAGTTGTGCTTGGTGACGGGCAGGGTGATGCCGGTGATGTCCACTTCCTGGAAGGCGTCGGTGCCCAGCACGCCGGAGCCCACCTGCCCCGTGATGGCCACCAGGGGCGTGGAATCCATCATGGCCGTGGCCAGGCCTGTCACCAGATTCGTGGCGCCGGGGCCCGAAGTGGCCACCACCACGCCCACCCGCCCGGAGGCGCGGGCGTAGCCGTCCGCCATGTGCATGGCGCTCTGTTCGTGGCGCACCAGCACGTGGCAGATGTCGTAGCCCACCATGGCGTCGTAAGCAGGCAGGATGGCGCCGCCCGGATAGCCGAAGACGGTCGTGACGCCTTCCCGCGTCAGGCATTCCCAGATGAGCTGGGCCCCCGTGTGCGTTCCAGTCAGAGTCATGATTCCCCCTTCACTGGGCCAAGGTGATCGCGCCTTCGGAGGCGCTGGCCACCGTGGCGGCGTACTTCGCGAAGACGCCTGTGCGGTAGCGCGGCGCCGGGGCCTTCCACTCGGCCCGACGCTTCGCCAGTTCCGCCTCCGGCACCTTCAGATCCAGCCGTCGGGTGGGGATGTCGAAGACCACCGTGTCACCCTCGCGCACCAGGGCGATGGGCCCGCCCACGGCCGCCTCCGGGGCCACATGTCCCGCCATGAGGCCCCGGGTGGCGCCCGAGAAGCGGCCGTCCGTGAGGAGTGCCACGGACTCGCCGAGCCCGGCCCCCACCAGGGCCGCGGTGACACCCAGCATCTCGCGCATGCCGGGGCCGCCCTTGGGACCTTCGTAGCGGATCACCACCACGTCGCCGGGGTCGATGCGGCCTGCCTGCACGGCGGCGAAGGCGTCCTCCTCGTGCTCGAAGACCCGGGCGGGCCCGGTGTGGTGCAGGCGCTCGTGGCCCGCCACCTTGATGACGCAGCCCTCCGGGGCGAGGGTGCCCCGCAGGATCACGAGGCCACCCGTGGGCTTGATGGGCTTGTCGAAGGGCCGCACCACCTCCTGCCCAGGCGTTTCCGGCGCGCCGGCCAGCTCCTCGCCCAGCGTGCGGCCGGTCACGGTCAGGGCCGCGCCGTGGATGAGCCCGCCCTCCAGCAGGCGGTTCGCCACCAGCCGGATGCCGCCGGCGGCGTACAGGTCCGGGGCCATGAATCGCCCGCCGGGCTTCATGTCCGCCAGCAGGGGCGTGCGGGCGCTGACGCGATCGAAGTCCTCCAGGGTGAAGGGCACACCGGCCTCCCGGGCCAAGGCGAGGTAGTGCAGCACAGCGTTCGTGGAGCCGCCCGTGGCGGCCACGGCGGCCACGGCGTTCTCGAAAGCGTCCCGCGTGAGGATGGCGCTGGGCCGCAGGTCGCGCTTCAGCAGTTCCATCACGAGGCGGCCGCAGGTCTCGGCGGCCTCGCCCTTCCGCGGATCCTCGGCGGGAATGCCGTTGAGGCCCATGGGGCTGAGGCCGAGGAGTTCCAGACTGGCGGACATGGTGTTGGCGGTGAACTGCCCGCCACAGGCTCCGGCGCCGGGACAGGCGGCATCCTCCACCTCTCTCAGGCCCGCGTCGTCCAGGCGGCCCGCGCTGTGGGCGCCCACGGCCTCGAACACGTCCTGCACCGTGAGGTCCTTGCCGTCGCAGTGCCCGGACGCCGTGGAGCCGCCGTAGAGGATCAGGCCCGGAATGTCCAAGCGGGCCAGGGCCATGGCCACGCCGGGGTTGGTCTTGTCGCAGCCGGAGAGGCACACCATTGCGTCGAAGGCGTTGCCCCGGGCCACCAGCTCGATGGAATCCGCGATGACCTCGCGGCTCACCAGGGAGGCCTTCATGCCCTCGGTGCCCATGGTGATGCCGTCGCTGATGGAGACGGTGCAGAACTCCATGGGTGTGCCCCCGGCGGCACGGACGCCCGCCTTCACCCGCTCGGCGAGCTCCCGCAAGTGGTAGTTGCAGGGACCGATCTCGGTCCAGGTGTTCGCGATGCCGATGATGGGCTTGGCCAGGTCCTCGTCCGTGAAGCCGATGGCCTTGAGCATGGCCCGGGCGGGGGCGCGGTTGGGGCCCTGGGTGATGGCCCGGCTGCGGGCGTTGAGCGGCTGGTCGGAGGTGCTCATGGAAATCCTCATGGAATGGCGCAGGGTTGTCTGCTCGATGTGAAAAGGCCCCGCCTGGGTGCGGGGCCGGGATTCGGATGCTATGCCGTCCCCGCCCCTAGCCCGTCAGCCGCAGTACCAGCCCGGGCAGCCTGGTAATCAGGACGACGATCCGCACTCGGGAGAGCGGGAGCACGTCGATGCCGGCAGAGGTGGGAGGCATGGTTTGGTTTCCGGGTGGAGGAAAGGAGGGATTGAAGATCAGAGCTGGTTGCGGACGCCCTCGGGCGAACCACACCAGGCATAGGCGGAATCGGCGAGTCGGGCGCCCTTGGCGCCGGGAGGACGGATGGCCTCGCGGATCCGGGTGCCGAGGGCGCGGGTGCCGTGGTGGTGCTTGAGGCCCTGCAGGTCGGCCGTGCCGTGGCCACCCTTCAGCACGCGGTCCACGGCGGCTTCGAGGGCCCGGGCTTCGGGTTCGAGCCGGAGGCTGTGGCGGAGCAGCATGGCCGCCGAAAGGATCGTTCCGATGGGGTTGGCGGCATCCTTGCCAGCGATGTCCGGAGCGGAGCCGTGGATGGGTTCGTAGAGGCCCACGGGGCCGCCCAGGCTGGCGGAGGGGAGCAGGCCCAGCGAGCCGGCAATCACCGCCGCCTCGTCGCTGAGGATGTCCCCGAAGAGGTTTTCCGTCAGCACCACATCGAAATCCCGGGGCCGGGTGATGAGGGCCATGGCGAAGCTGTCCACGTAGGCGTGGGTGACCTGCACCGTCGGATAGGAAGGCGCCAGCTCGCCCACCACCTGCCGCCAGAGCCGGGAGGTCTCCAGGACGTTGGCCTTGTCCACCGAAACCAGCCGGCGGCGGCGGGTGGCGGCCAGCTCGAAGGCCACCCGGGCGACCTGCTCGATCTCAGTGCGGGTGTAGGGCAGCGTGTTCACAGCCCGCTCGTCCGAGAAGGACCGCGGCTCGCCGAAATAGAGGCCGCCGCCCAGCTCCCGGACGATCATCAGGTCCGTGCCATGGGTCACCTCCGGGCGCAGGGGCGAGGCATCCTCCAGGGCCGGGTACACCTTGACGGGGCGGAGGTTGGCGTAGAGCCCCAGGGACCGCCGCAGGCGCAGGAGACCGGATTCGGGCCGCTGTTCCCGGGGATGGCGATCCCAGGCGGGCCCGCCCACGGCGCCCAGCAGGACAGCCTGGCTGGCCTGGCAGCGGGCGAGGGTCTCCGCCGGGAACGGATCACCGGTGGCGTCCACCGCGGCGCCGCCGATGAGGGCCTCCTCCAGGTGGAACCGGTGGCCGTAGGCCGCGGCCACGGCCGTGAGGCAGGCGGCGGCTTCGTGGACCACTTCAGGGCCCACGCCATCGCCGGGAAGAAGGGTGATGCGGGCTTCCACGGTCAGACTCCCCAGAGGTACTGGTCAGGATCCGCCCCGTCCTCCGGAGGCGTGGCGGGCAGCGCGGCGGCCGGAACGGAAAGATCCGTTCTGGCGGCAGCGGCTTCAAGGACTTCAGGCAAGGTTTCCTTCATGCATCACCTCTTGGCCGCGGAGCCGCTGGTCTTGGCCGCCGGGCCGCTGGTCTTGGCCGCGGAGCCGCTGGACTTGGCGGCCGGGCTGCCGACCTTGGCGGCCGGGGCCGGACCGGCGGCAGCAGGCGTTTCCGTGGAGCGGCGGGCGAACAAAACCTTGTTGGAGGCATTCAGGTAGGCCCGGGCGCTGGCCTCGACAATGTCCGTACTGGCGCCCTTCCCCCCATGGGTGACACCGTCGAACTCGACCTGGACGAATACCTCCCCCACCGCATCCGCGCCGCCCGTGATGGAATGCACGCGAAAATCCACCAGCCGTCCCTTCAACCCCGTGAGCTTGTCCACGGCGGCGAACACGGCATTCACGGGGCCATCCCCCATGGCCGTCTCCGTAGCCACCCCTGCTTCGCTCCCGAGGGTGACGAGCGCGGTGGCGAACATGGCCGTGCCGGCCGTGGCCTGCACCGCGCGGAGCTTGAAGGCTTCCGGGATCTGCGGGAGCCCATCGCGCACGATGGCTAGCAGGTCTTCGTCGAAGATCTCCTTCTTCTGATCGCTGAGCTTGGTGAAGAGCTTGTAGGCCTTCTCCAGAGCCGCCTTGTCCAAGGGGTAGCCCAGCTCTTCGAAGCGCTTGGCCAGCGCGTGGCGGCCGGAATGCTTGCCGAGCACCAGGTTCGTGCGGCCGGCACCCACGGATTCAGGCGTCATGATCTCGTAGGTGGAGTGGTGGCTCAGCATCCCGTGCTGGTGGATGCCGCTTTCGTGGGCGAAGGCGTTCCGTCCGACGATGGCCTTGTTGGGTTGCGCCTCGACACCGGTGATGTTGGCCAGGGTCTGGCTGGCGCGATAGATGGCCTCTTTGTGGATGCCGGTCTCGAAGGGCAGCGCGTCCCGCCGGACGGACAGCGCCATCACCAGTTCTTCGAGCGCGGCATTGCCGGCCCGCTCCCCGATGCCGTTCACCGTGCATTCCACCTGGCGCGCTCCGGCGGCCACAGCGGCCAGCGAGTTCGCCACGGCGAGGCCCAGGTCGTTGTGGCAGTGGACGCTGATGGTGACGCCGTCGATGCCGGGCACCTTGTCGCGCAGGTGCCGGATAAGGCGGCCGTACTCGTCGGGGACGGTATAGCCCACCGTATCGGGCACGTTGAGGACCGTGGCGCCCTCTTCGATGGCGACCGTGAAGACCTCCACGAGGAAATCCCAATCGCTGCGGGTGGCATCCTCCGCGGAGAACTCCACATCCTGGGTGAAGCTCTTGGCGGCACGCACACCCTCGCGGATCATGGCCAGCGCCTCGTCGCGCGTCTTCTGCAGCTTGTAGGCCAGATGGATGTCCGAGGTGGCCAGAAAGGTGTGGATCCGGGGCCGGGCGGCCTCGGCAACGGCCTGCCAGGCCCGCTCGATGTCCTTGGGCAGGGCGCGGCAGAGGGCGGCGATGATCGGCTTTCGGCACTCGCGGGCCACGGCCTGCACGGCGGCGAAGTCATCCTCGGAGGCCACGGGGAAACCCGCCTCGATGACATCCACGCCCAGGGCCTCCAGCTGGCGGGCCATCAGCAGCTTCTCGTCCAGGTTCATGCTGCAGCCGGGCGACTGCTCTCCGTCTCGGAGGGTGGTGTCGAAGATGGCGATCCGCTCGCTGCCCATGACGGTACTCCTGGACCGGCCGGGGCCGGAGGGATCACCAGAAGATCCTCCAATCGGATCCATAAATACATTTAATTTTTTTTATGATTACATAAGTAATACTTGGAACTCTACACTTCCTGACGGAGGGTCCATGGACCTCGGGCAACTGGAAACATTCCTGGTGGTGGCACGCGAAAAGAGTTTCTCGCGCGCGGCGGAGCGTCTGTTCCGCACCCAGCCCGCCGTGAGCCTCTCCCTGAAGAAGCTCGAAGAGGAACTGGGTGAGACCCTCGTGGATCGGACCACCAAGGGCGGCATCCTCACCGACGCAGGCACGACCCTGCTGCCCCTGGCCAAGCGCATGTTCGACCTGCGCCAGGAGATCCTCGATACCTTCGGGGCGCTGAAGGGGCTCCAGCAGGGTCGCCTGAACGTCGGCGCGAATGAAAGCGTGTCGGAGTTCCTGCTCCCACGACTCCTGCTGGCCTACCAGCAGGCCTGGCCCGCCATAAAAATCCAGGCCTACCGCCAGACCTCGGAGCGCATCCCGACTGAAGTGCTGGAACGCCGCCTGGACGTGGGATTCGTCTCCTACGACGCTTTGCATCCCGAGCTGGTGAGCGAGGTCATCCACCGGGACCGCATGGTGCTGGTGGTGCCGCCAGGGCACCGCTTCGCCCGGCGGAAGAACCTCCGCATCGCCGATCTGGGTGAGGAACGCTTCGTGGCCCACAATGCGCCCACCCCCACCCGGACCGCCATCATCGAGCTGTTCGCCCGTTGCGACACGCCCCTGCGTCTCACCATGGAGCTTGCCTCCATCGCCACCATCCTGGAGTTCGTGGCCCTGGGCGCCGGGCTGGCCATCCTGCCCCGGATGACCACCCTCGCTGCCGTCCAGGAAGGCCGGCTCGTAGAGGTCAACGTGCAGGAGCTGCAGATGGAGAAGCTCATCCGCATCGTCACCCGCCGCGAGGCCGCCCTGTCCCCCGCCACCCGGGCTTTCCTCGATCTCATCCGCACCACGGACCTGAACCACCCCATGCCCGCCGCAGGAAGGAAGCGTCCATGACCCCACGAACCCTCTACGACAAGATCTGGGACGAGCACCTGGTGGCCACTCGCGCCGATGGAACCAGCCTGATCTACATCGACCGCCACCTGGTCCACGAAGTCACCAGCCCCCAGGCCTTCGAAGGCCTGGTGCTCACCGGTCGCGCCCTGCGCCGGCCCGCGAACATCCTGTCCGTGGCCGACCACAACGTGCCCACGATGGACCGGGAGAAGGGCATCGCCGACGAGACCTGCCGACTGCAGGTGGAGGCGCTCGAAAGCAACGTGAAGGCCCACAACGTGCCCTACATCCCGCTTCTGGATGACCGCCAGGGCATCGTCCACGTGGTGGGTCCCGAGCAGGGTTTCACGCTGCCGGGCACCACCGTGGTGTGCGGCGACAGCCATACCAGCACCCACGGCGCCTTCGGGGCGCTGGCCTTCGGCATCGGCACCAGCGAAGTCGAGCACGTCATGGCCACCCAGACCCTGCCCCAGCGGCGCTCGAAGAACCTGCGGGTGCGCTTCGAGGGCGCCCTGCCCCCGGGCACCGGAGCGAAGGATCTCGCCCTGCGCCTCATCGGCCAGATCGGCACCGCCGGCGGTACAGGCAGCGTGATGGAGTACACGGGGCCCGCGGTCCGCGCCCTGTCTATGGAGGGCCGCATGACCCTCTGCAACATGAGCATCGAAGGGGGCGCCCGTGCCGGCCTCGTGGCCCCCGACGACATCACCTTCGCCTACGTGGCCGGACGGCCCCTCGCGCCGAAAGGCGCCTTGTGGGATGCGGCCGTGGCCCATTGGCGCACCCTTGCCACGGATCCCGAGGCCACCTTCGACCAGGACGTGATAATCGAGCTTTGCGACCTGGCCCCCCAGGTCACCTGGGGCACGAGTCCCCAGTGGGTCACGGACATCACCGGGCGCGTGCCGGATCCCGCCCAGGCCCGCAATGCCGATGAGCGCGAGGCCATCCTCCGCGCCCTCGACTACATGGGCCTGGAGCCGGGCACGCCCATGGAGGCCATCGATATCCAGGCCGTGTTCATCGGGTCCTGCACCAACGGGCGCATCGAGGACCTGCGCGAAGCCGCCGGCATCGCCCGCGGCCGGAAGGTGGCACAGGGCGTGCGCGCCCTCGTGGTGCCCGGCTCCGGACTCGTCAAGAAGCAGGCCGAGGCCGAGGGCCTGGACCGCATCTTCCTTGAGGCGGGCTTCGAATGGCGCCAGCCCGGCTGCAGCATGTGCCTCGGCATGAACGAAGACCGCCTGGAAGCCGGCGTGCGTTGCGCGAGCACCAGCAACCGCAACTTCGAGGGCCGCCAGGGCCGTGGCAGCCGCACCCACCTCGTAAGCCCGGCCATGGCCGCCGCCGCCGCCGTGGCAGGCCATTTCACGGATGTTCGCCGGATGATGGAGAACTGACATGCAGCCCTTCACCACCCTCACCGGTGTCACCGCCCCGCTGCTCCGCGCCAACGTGGACACCGACCTCATCATCCCCAAGCAGTTCCTCACCACTCTGGTGCGCTCGGGCCTCGGGCGCCACCTCTTCCACGAGCTGCGCTACGATCCTGCGGGCCGCGAACTGCCGGGCTTCCTGTTGAACCGCGAGCCGTACCGGAAGGCCACCCTCCTGCTGTCGGGGCCGAACTTCGGCTGCGGCTCCAGCCGTGAGCACGCACCCTGGGCTTTGCTGGATTTCGGCATCCGCTGCGTCATCGCGCCGAGCTTCGCCGACATCTTCTTCAACAACTGCTTCGCCAACGGCATCCTTCCCGTGATCCTTCCCGCGGAAGCCATCGCGCAGCTCGCCACCGTCGAGGGCCCCCTCACCGTGGACCTCCCCGCCCAGACCGTGCGGGCCGGCGACGTCACCTTCCCCTTCCAGATCGAACCCGCCCGCAAAGCCGCCCTCCTGGAAGGCATGGACGAGATCAAGCGCACCGAAGCCAACCTGGCCGACATCGAAGCCTACGAGGTCCGCCGCCGCGCCGAAGCGCCCTGGCTGGTCATCGGCGGTCGCTGAGGCGCTACTCTGGAGGATCAACCTCCGGGGTACCTGATGAAATCCATGACCGCCTTCGCCGAGGTCGTCCGGCCCCTGGCCGCCGGACAGCTCCGCTTGTCCCTCCGCAGCGTCAACAGCAAGGCCCTGGATCTCAGCCTGCGCCTGCCCCCCGCCCTGTTCCCGCTGGAGGCCGGTCTGCGTGCCCAAGTGCGCGAGGCCGCCCAGCGCGGGAAGCTCGACCTCACCGTGGAAGTCCAGGACGAGCCCTCGCTGGAGCCCCGCATGAATCGCGCCCTGCTCCGGGCCGTGGCCAAGGGGTGGCAGGAGGATGCCGAGTGGCTGAACCTGCCGCCCCTAACCGCCGAAGCCTTCTTCCGCCTGCCCGGCGCCTTCCAGGCCCCCGCCTCGGACCTGGGCGAGCGCATGGAGGCCCCCGTGCGGGAAGCCCTGGCGGCCTTGCTCGACACCTGGAACGAAGGCCGGGCCCGCGAAGCCGAACGGCTGCGCCCCTTCTTCGTGGATGGGCTGGCGCGGCTGTGCTCCCTGTGCGAACGCCTCCAGGCCGAGGCAGACCTCCAGGCCGCCGAACTCCCCGGCCTCTACCGCCAACGCATCGAGCAGCTCCTGGAGGACGCCCGCCTCGCGGGCCAGCTCCCCGCCGAGCGCCTGCTGGCCGAAGCTGGCGTGCTGGCCGAGCGCCAGGACGTGCGCGAAGAACTGATCCGCCTCGCCGCCCACCTCGACGACTTCGCCGAACGCCTCGCCACCGGCCGCCTCGAAGGCAAAGCCATCGACGTCTGGTGCCAGGAAGTCCTCCGCGAACTCAACACCACCGGCAGCAAGTGCAAACGCATCGCCATGACCCGCGCCGTCATGGAAGCTAAAGGCGCCCTGGATCAGATTCGAGAGCAGTCGGCGAATTTGGAGTGAGTGGGCGATTTGGTAGCCCATTTGAGGATTGCCTCACCCCCCAAATAGACTGCGCAGCTTAGTAATGTCGGGTTTCGAAGGACGTCCATTCACATGAAAACGATAGGCGGCTCGGATTTCTTTTTCTAGCTCCAGCTGGGTATCGATTGGCAGGTCTGGCTCCTGGTCCAGAACTCGGTCCCCGTAAGGGTTGATCACATAGCCGTTGGAGAGCCCAAATGAGTAGGTCTCGCCTGGCCCCACGATCTGTCTCACGAAGGGCCAATCGTTCACATCGAAGTCCTCCCCTAGGTCGATGCGTGCGTACACGAAGGGCGTACGGCTACGGAGATAGAGGTAGCGAGGCCCAGGATGCCCATGCTTTTGATGTCCCCATTTCTCACGGCGGGATGGCTCACCCGTGGGGGCCAAGGTGAGGCTGGGCTGGTAGCCCGTTTCTGGGGCAAGGTAAAGGATCTGGTCTGAGATCAACAGCCCCCCGCCAGGCGTGCCGGTGGACAGTACCACGGACCAGGAGTGGTTCTTAGGGTTCCAGAGACCCTTGTAGAGGATGTCGCAGCAGAGGGGTTCGCCGTTGATGCTGGGGTGGTTTAGTTCATCCGGTGGAATGTCGTCATTCCTGATCAAGTCAAAACCAAAGGTGGCACCGGCTTTGTCGACCTCAAACCCAATGGGCACTTGGCCCTTCTTCAGATGCGTCGTCTCGCCTCGTTTGCGGAGGTGGAACACAGCCGGGGTATTCCAGGAGGGGGTGGGCCCCGGGGGCTGGACAACATCCCAACCTGTGACTCGAATATTGCTGTCCACCGAATATTCGTAGCTTCGCTTGTCGATTTTGGTAACCAGCAGGCCAATTCCCAGTCTCCAACGGATAGAAAAGTATCCCTTACGATCGGTTGTGTACACGTCCTCAGTCACTCGCTGATACATGCCCACAGGCACTGCCTGCCCGAACTGAATTGTGACCCGAGCCCCAGGTACCGGTTGTTCGAACTGATCCACCACCCGTCCCACGAAGCGGATTTGCCGATTAAAGAGAAGGATCTTAAAGGGGTTGACGCGTGCCGTCGCAAACCAGAGCCCGAGCAGCCCAGTCACTAGGAGCAAGGGGGCCCAACAACCGTGTTTCAAGCCTTTCATGGCTGACCACCTTGGGGAATCACCTCTAACTTAAAATCATCTCTAAGCCGCTTCCAGAACCGCAGCATCCCTGGCAGATCGGAGCGAAACTCCTTGCTATGGGAGTAGGAGGTTTTATCGAACCCCAACAGTTCGAGGTTGACATGGGCACCAAACCCTTTGACGAGTTCCCTGTTTCCGATTCGGCCAAGTGCCCATGAACGTGATTGGATACAATAGGAGAAAACTTCAAAAGCGTCGCTAGAAGGGTCTAGTCTTCTTGTCCAATTATTTCCATTAACATAAAATTGGTCCCCAAGTTCAGGCATATAGATGTCGGGAGAAATCGCCGGATTGTGATTATAGTAATAACTCGTACCGAGATGATCCTTTAAGTCATACCATTGGCCAGAATCTGGTCTTGTTTTTTGAGCGGTATTCCACCAAAAACTCAGGGCATAGTCATTTTCATTATAATAATTGATGATTTTAAATTCCGTTTTAGATTCAAATCCAGCAAAGTAGGAGGGTGCATTTTGATATCCTGATGGGAAATGGCGGTAAAGGTCCGGGGTCTTTATGGGAAAATCTATCCCGAGTGGCGACCAATCCGTTAATGCCGGTTGAATCAATGGGTCATACATATGGGCCGGAACCGCCGCCTGGGCCGCTACGTAAGTGTGGACGTAGATATTCTGGGCTTCCCGCAGGGCTTCGCCCATCACCACATTTCCCATACTGTGGGCCAGAACCCTGATATTGCCAGGATGCCGCTCGTTCAGGTCGCGAAGCAATTCCATCAATGCGTGGCCCGATTTCCAGGCCCTGAATTCACTGTGATCATATGTGGTTTTACCTTCCAGAGTGGGCCATTCGAAGATCCCAACCTTTCCGCGATATCCCAGCCACCAAAGCCGCTTGAAAGTCGTTTCCGCCCAGCGGTCCTTCTCCCATTCGGCCAAATTCCATCCGTGAACATAAAGGCAATACTCATCCGTTGGATTGTTCGAAGCATTGGTGGCAAGACGTTGTTTGGTTGGATCGAGGCTGACCGGAACAGTATCGTCTTGCCTAGCTTCCATCATGAACTTGTCATAAAAAGTAGTGATTGGACAAAGTTCCAGATCGATCGAAGCATGCCCGATGTCCATTCCATTGAGCTTGGCCGTCAGGACCAACCTCCCTTTTCCTTCCGCCGCACCCTCCAGCAAAAAAGAAGTGACCACACCCTCAGGCTGCATGAAGGTTCTGGGCAATTCCACTTCTTCTGAGCCGACCGAAAGCGCTTTCCGGACAACAACTTGCTTGTTGGCTGTGTTGCTGTCGTTCAGGTATTTCATGGTTCCGTCTACAGCTGGAAACAGATTAATAACAGGATGTTTAGTGGGGTCCTCCGTCTCGAACTTCACCAAGTAGGTCACACCAAGGAAGGCAGCCGTGGAGGCATCAACGCGCATATGCAACCGTGTAAAATCTTCCAGATCGCGGATACCGTTGATTTTTTCATCAGTACAATTGGGTACAACTGTTATTTGGTCTCCGAATCGCGTGGGAACTTGGACTAGGTTGATTACATCTCCAGCTTGCTGATCATCTTCGACCAAGATCGGCAACGTAGTTGGATCTTCGTCCCACCATTTCCACGAAGTGGCATCGCAATCATCGTTTACCCAGAACAGGTAGTGCTGATTGGCCGGATCATCGAACTTAAGTTCATCCTTACCACTCCTTTTTCCATCCATCGCCATCTCAACCTTGGCCTGCATGGTGTAGCAAGCGCCCTCATCCACCCCACTAATCCCATCCACCACCTTTCTGGCGAGGATCTTCCCGCCACCGATGCCGAACAACACGCCATTGCTGAAGCCACCGGTGGAGCTGAGGTTGTTCTCCTTGTAGACGGTCTTGGGGTTTGCAGGATCTTTGAAGTCGATCACGAACCACCAGGTGGCGCTCGTGGCCAGGTTCTGCACGGGGACGGCGATCAGGCCGGTCAATGCATCCACCTCCGGGATTTTCCGAAGGATCTCGTAGCCCACGCCTGCCCCGAAGGGTGGCTGGGTGGGCCATACTCCCAAGTATTGGCCCGATTCCTGGGTCACATCCTCCAGCAGGAGGGCATTACCAAGCTTGCCGAGGGAGCCCCCGGCGGAATCCTTCAGATCCGGCTGGTAGGCCGACACACCCACCACCAGGTCTTTGGTCTGAACCACGCCATTCAGCATCACGGTCGCCCGAGGCCAGGAAGCGATGCGCACGGGCGCCCGATCCTCCGGCGTTTTCCCGGGATGCACGTAGGCGCTGGCGGGCGGAGCATTCTTGTTTTGACTCACGACCACGGAACTGGCGTCTCCCACGAAGGGGGCCATGGGCTTGTACTTGCCCACCTCATAGGGGAGGCGGAACAGGGGCAGTCCGGTGAGGGGCAGTCCCCGCCATTGCGCTCCGATGTGGCTGTAACCCACCGCGATCTGCAAGGCTGGCGAATCGGTGATGTATTGGCAGGGGGTTAGGGCCAGGCTCCAATGAACAGGCTGGCTGCCGGAGAGGGTGGTGCCATCATTCCAGAGGTACTCGGGGTCCGCCAACCAGAAGGGCTGGAACACCGCCTGCGTGTTGTTCCCCTGGGGCTGGATCACCGCCGAGGTGTCACCGTTCCACCGGGCCATCCCCGTGGCGATATCCACGAGTTGGATAGAGCTGGCGATACGACCAACCGCTACCACGCCATCCTTGCAACCCACGGAGGGCACATATCCTTGCGCACCCTGGCCTGTGCTCATGCCAAAGATGAGCTTCGGCGTCCCAAGCCCGGAACAGGCGTTGAACATCCACAATGCCCCTTGCTGGTTGTAGTTCGCCCCGGTGGGTTGGGTGGTGACGACCAGCAGATCCATGGGAGCCTGGCTTACATTCACGCGACGGAATGCCTGCATGCCGACGATGTCCTGCCCCAGGAAATCGCCCCCTCCCGACCCCGCGACCCCGAAGGTCACGGGGCCCGTGAGCGTTCCATCCTTCAATTGGACATAGGAGATCTGCCCAAGGTCCGTGGCGACGAAGAACCGCCCTCCCAAGGCCGCAGATTTAACCACGCGACTGGTCATGGCGACTTGCCCGAGGGGCTGGGCGGTGGTCACGGTGAAGCGCTGGGAGAAACCCTGCCCATTGCCCAGGTTCAAAGGCGGGGCGTTGAAATCCTGAATGCTGCCACTGCCCACCACTTCGTAGGTCGCACCGAGTTCAAGCTTGGCCGAAGGCAGCAGGTAGACCGTGTACAGCCGCTGGCTAGGTTTAGCCTCACCCTGCGTGCCCATGATGCGAACCCCAGAGACCCATTCCTGCCCCGGAGATGCCCCGACTTTGTTCAAGAACAATGTCTGTGGGCCAATACCCGTTACGGGTTCCTTAAAGGCCACACGAATGGCCGTGCCAGGATCGGCCGCACTGAGATCGCCATCCACCGAAATGGTAAAGGTGGGGGCCAGACCAGGTGTGACGGAAGGTTCCTGGCTTTCCAGATCCAGGGCGGTGATCTCCTTGCGAATCCGGGTGATGTTCCCTGCCTTATCAGAGATGGCGGCCACCACCACGTGCAACCCGGGCGTAAGCCCAGGGATGCGGATATACCAGACCCTGGCCTGGCTCGAGCCTGTGGAACGGGTGGGATCAGGCTGACAGTCCCCTCCGCAGACTTCCTTCCCGTCCAAAGCGAGCTTCAAGGTCACGTTGGTTTTGTCCTGAAGATCGTAACCACCGACCCCCACATAAACTTCTGGGTGGCTGGCCCTGGCTTCGCTTTGGCTGAGAACGCCGGTGCCTTCGAACCATGCGTCTGCCCAGGGTGCCGTGTGATCCGTGAGGTTCACCGGTTGCACCTCGAAGATAAAATCCGGCACCTGATATAGCTTCCGATCGTGGGTCTGGTCATCCATCCATGGCGAGGTAAGGGGAATCCGTACCTGGCTGATGCCGTAGTCGGGTTCAACGCCGAGGAAGGCACCACCTTCCTTGATCGGATCGTCCGCGAACATGGCGTTCATCACCATGTAGGTGCCGCACTCGCTGGTGCGCTGAACCAGGCGCCCGTTCACGCTTACGTCGGTGGCGCTTCCCGCGGAATAGAACACGGGGGCACCCACTGTTTCGTATCTACGGCTTCCCAGGGTTTCTGGAAGCTGGGTCTTGGCGCGGCCCTTGTAGATCACCTTCCCGGGATTTTTTACGATCATGCCATCCAGTTCGACGGTGAATTCGCTTCGATAATTGGAGCCGCCCCCGTAGGCGAATCCAAACCCGGCGAGCATGTCGTACAGGCCGCTCATGTTGAGTGAGGATTGCGGCATAGGATAATCACTCATGCCCACGGGGCACTGGGGCGTATCCACTCCGGTCGCCAGGGCAGCTACGAGGGGCCTGGCTTTCAGACCCTGCGTCGCGTTCGTCACATGGATGGGGGTTGTGGGCTGCGCATCGTTCAGACCATCCATGCTGCTGGCCCATGGCAACCCACCCAACCCCTCCAGCTTCCCGTCCTTCACCTGGGCCGTGTCCAGAAATTCCCACACGCTGGCGGGCTGGCCGTCGGGGCCAAAGAGTGTGTTCTTGAAACAAACAGCGTAGGTGCCAAAGCCCTGGAACACGCCGAGATCCTCAGCGCCCGCGGGGGCCACGGCTTCGATGCGGGGGATTTTCGCGAAAGCTACATTCTCTTTCGCAAGGAGCTGCACACGACCCCAGATGGGCACCGCAGCCTCGGGCAGCAGGCCATCCGGCAGCTCTTGCACGAACTGGGCCTTAAATTCCACGGAATGATCCAAGGTGCCTTCGGGCAATGTGACGGAACAAGAGCCGTCCGCAGCCTCCACGCGCCCGCCATCAATGCCGAGCGTCACGCGGCCAGACCCATCGTTGGATTCGTAGCGGCTCAGGAAGCCCTCGAAGACTCTTCCGTCCTTCAGCTGTACGCGGATCTGCAGGCGCTCGCCCAGAGAGGCCTTGAGGGTGAAGACCAGGTCCCCCTTTTCCGGCATGGTGCCGGTGCCGTAGGAGCCCATGCCGTTGGCTTCGAGCTCGGCCACGGCCCAGGGAGGGAGGGCACCTTCGGGGATGGTCACGGTGACATTGAAGGATGCGTCGGGGTAGGAGAGCTTGATGCGGCTGAAATCGACCTCGGAAGACAGTGGGGCCACGGCAGCCGTCTGGAACCGGCTTTCGAAGGTAGGAGCCGCTTCTCCGCCCAGGTTCAGGAGGCCATCGGCCACGATGCGATAGGTGGCGCTCAGTTCTAGGGGCTGCTCGGGTGTCAGGAATACCGTTTTTCCGTCCTGGCTGAGGCTGCGGCGGACGGGGATCTCCACCAACGCCGGGGCCACCGACAAGTCGAGCGCCCGTTTTTCGGCCTTTGAAGGGCGTCGTTTATGGGCCTTCCGGGCCGGTTTCGCCTTCCCGGCTTTCGACTTTTCTGCTTTCACGACCGTGTTTTTTTTCGTCGCCGGGGCCGATGCCATGGCCTGAAGTGAGGTCGTGGTGGCCTCAACTTCCTTGAACAGCTTCGTACCTGTGATGGTGGCCAGATCCGCGGGGCCGGAAAGCATCATCATCACGACGCTCCCCACGGGCGCGACTGCACCATTGGCCGGTACCGCGTTCAGCACGCGGAAGGGCACGGTGGCCAGACGCAGGGTGTTGCCCGTGCTGGGCACCAGCGCACTGAAGCTGCCCGTCACGCCAAGATCGCGACGCTCGCCTTTGATGGAAACGGCCGCCGCATCGACAGGAACCCAGACAGGTATAGCGAAGGTCCCGGTGGCGCCGGACGCGGCCAAGAGGAAACCTCCGTCCACGACCACATCTGCCACGGCGACATCTTCGGAAGAAGACGAGGCCGAGATGGCCGAAGCTTTCACGGACATCATCCGGGCCTTCACTCCGAGGTTCTGCATCAGAGGCTGGGCGGTGGAACTTGGAAGCAAGGCCGTTCCCGAGATCCAATCCCAGGTCGAGGCAGGCACCAGCACGGCGAAGGAGCCGCCCTCCATTACGGCGTTGCCCCCCGTGGGAGTCACGAGCACCCAGGAAGTGCCGGACTTTCTTAATTCCCCGACCGCCACCACCAACCGCTCGCCCTGCACCACACGCCGTTGAAGAACGAGTGGTCGTGCTGTATCAGGCAGGTCCAGGTCATCCAAAGATAGTCCAAGTCCAGTGAGCAATGTACCGACGATATCCACGCTGAAGGATTTCGCGAGCGTACCCATCCCAACGAGTTCGGGCCAAAGGGAAGATGCGTCGGCGCTATCCACGCCCAGACGCACGAGTGTCGTGCCTGAGAGGGCACCTGAGGTGAAGGAGACGTTCACGCCATCCCTGCTGACCACGCCACCGGCGGCTCCCAGCAATTCCGAGCCGCTCTGGGCGACCTGGACACCATCGTGGTAGAAGCCCACGAAGATCCTGCCTTCCACCAGCTCCGTCTCGCTGAAGCTCCGGCTCATGTGAATGGGCAGACGCAAGCCTAAGCCATCCCCCGCCCCCGTGAGTGTGGGTTTCCCGTCCACCACTTCCAGCATCCAGCGTGAGGCCACGGCATCCTGGCTGAAACCGTCCGGCTCGATGACCGCTGCATCCAGAAGGGCGTAGCTCTCCACCACATCGGCTTGGATGGGCACTCCGGAAGGCAGCGGTGCCGAGCCTTCGAAGGCCAGGCTGAAGATCGCCGTGGCCCTCGCCCCTCGGATCGCATCCACGGTGGGCATCAACGAAGGATCCACGCTGCCGGAGGCCTTGATTCCATCACGCCAAGCCTGGCCTTCGTACCCCGCCAACACAGAGCCGACCACTGCCGCCGGGGGCGCGGTGGCACCCGGATCGGCCATTAAGAGGGCGTAGCCGCCTGCGGAGGGCGTGGAAAGATTTGCCAGACCATCCACAGGCAGGCCCGCGGCCAAGGCCATCCAGACATGGGCGGTTTCGTCCCAACGCGCCCAAATATAGCGCGCGTCCGCAGGAAGCGCGAGCGTAGCCGCTGGCAAGGTGAGGGAAGCCGTGCCCTGGGAGGGCATGGAGGTGCCATCCATCTGGATCCACCAGGCTGAAACGGCGGACCAACCCCAAGGCAGCAGCCCCGGCAACCCCTGGGCGGAAAGCGGGGTCACGGATAGCTTCCCCGGAGCGCTCGCGGGAATCGAAAGGTTCAAGGCCCCACCTGCGAATTCCCCCGTGAAGCCGGAGGCGCCCACGTCCTGGGCCTTCTCCATGAGCGTCAGCCGCGCATCCACAAGGGACTGTATGCCACCCACTTGAAGAGCCGCGCTTCGCCAAACGGGTGTGAAACCGGCTTTCGAAATCTTGATCCAGTTCTGGGGAAGGGCCGTGGCCAGCGCCGTGCGCCCATGCTCGTCAAGGGTCTGGGATTCCCCACCCTCGACGGACGCAGTGGCAGTCTTGTCAGCGAGCGGTAAACCCAACCTATCGTCGTACGCCTCGATCATTAGCGCGCCGGAGCCGAATACTGTCACGTACGCCCGTGCTGTCACGGTGGCGCCTTCTGTGCCCGTTCCCACAGCCTCCAGGTTGATGCGGCTTCCCACAACGGCATCCGCTGGAACCAGCGCGCTCACCGCCCCGAAGGGCTCTGTCACCGAAGCCAGGAAGCGGCCATTCCATGTGAGATCGACCTTCAAGAGTTTCGTACCCGCCTCGGGGCTCACCTGGATGGGAATGGTATCGCCCAGCCGAGCGGAATCAGGAGCCATGAGGCGGATTCGAGGCAGTTCAGGTTCGAAGATCACATCCCGTTTTTCCGTCCGGGTTTCTCCCGCCAGCGTCCGTACCTCCATGAGAAGCGTATTTCGCCCCGTGGAAGGGAGGCCCACATCACCATCGAAACGGCCCAGGGAGCCGTCGCCGCCGAGGGCCATGGGCACGCCATTCACCATGATGGAGAGGATGCCCGGCTGGTCGGCCTGGCCTGAGATGCGCACGGTGCGGGTGGCGCTCTGCGCGCCATCTATCGGGGCTTCCCATGAATATTTGGCGAACCCGGGAGCTACGTAGGTTCCCTGCACTTCCGCGGTGGCGGCCCTTCCCTCCGCGTCGGTTCCAACGGCCTGGATGCGATTGGCACCCGGCGTGAGTGCCACGTTTGCCGAAAACTGGAGCGTCTGGGGATCCACGCTCACGCTCTGTCCCGCGAGAACCACTTGCATGCCGGCCTTGTTCACTCGCCCTTTCACCAGGATGGGCGTGACGCCGGACGCGAAGCCGTTCTGGGGCCAGTCGATCTGGACAGATGCGGCGGCATCCGCCTGTATATCCTCGGTGGTGCGAAGCACCGTCAGGTTCTGGGAAGCGGACTGACCGAGCTTCGTCGTGGCCACAAGGACGAAGGGATTCAGACCCGCCGAGAGGGCCACGGGCGTATTGAATCGACCGTCCTCCGTGAGGGGCTGAACCTTCCCGTTCACCGTGAAGACAAGCGGTTTCACAAGATCGGGAGCCTCCACACGGCCCACAAGAGAGACGCCTGGATTGGCGGTGCTGAATCGTTGGGCGCCGTCCAGACTGGGGGATTCCAGCACGATGCGCGGCTGCGTGAGTCCCACATCCAGCGTACGTTCGATGGAGGCGCTGTTCCCCGCGCCATCCACCGCCGTAGCCCGCAGGAGCACGTGACCCTCCTGCACGTCCAGCTCGGTGCGGGCGAGGAAAGGCATCGACACGTTCTCGCTGGGCTCCAGCTCCATGCGTCGCCCGTAGATGGACGTCAGCGCCGCCTCGTTGACCAGGACTGCGGCCGGGACGAGGCTCGTCGCGAGTGTCGCGCCCTCGACGGGAGTGGGATTTGCCCAAGCCAGGATGGGGGGCGTGAAATCGAATTTCAGGTAGAGCGTGTTCCTATCCGTGTTGCCTACGGAATCGGTCACCTCCGCACGCACGGCCATCGGGCCTTCCTTGGTAGCCGTGACGGTAGCCTCGAACCCGCCCTGAGGATCCAGGGGCGTGTCCTTGCCCATAAGCGTGAGGCGGGCGGAGGGGTCGTCCACCATGCCTCGGACGACGACAGAGGTGCTGTTGGTGGTGAAGCCGTCCTGAGGAGTTTTGAAGCGCACCACAGGTGGGGTGGTATCCCTCTGGGTCTGGACCGTGAGTTTTCCGACATTCCCCGCTAGATCCGTGGCTGTGATCTCGAAGGTATTGGTGCCTTCATTGCCCAGGGAGGCAGAGTTGGAGAAACCTTGCCCGCTGAAGGGTAGCGGCGCCCCGTTGAGCGTCATGGCAGAAACGGGTTCGTTCACGGATCCCGTGAGGTCCACCGAAACGGCTTTGGTCACGGCTGGAAGGGCCTTGTTGAGCGTGATCACCGGCGGTGTGGTATCGCGCACCACCGTGGCGTCCAGGCGGCCGGGGTTCCCTGCTGGATCGGTGGCCAGGAAGGTAAAGGTGTTCGAGCCTTCCTGCAAGGGGACCGGCATGCTGAAGCCGCCTTGAGAATCCAAGGCCACAGATTGCCCGTTCAGGATGAGCGTCGCGGTGGGATCGTCCACGCGACCTTGCATCGTCAGCGTCGTCTGGTTGGTGAGGGCGGGTGGAACTGGATTCAGAGTAATGTGCGGCGGGATGGTATCCAGGATGATGGTGGCGCTGGCCTGGGCCTGGCCGCCACAGAGATCCGTTGCCGAAACAGCGAAGGTGTTGAGGCCTTCGCTCAGAGTGAGGGGAACCTTGGTTTCCAGGCCCGTGGTCTGGATGGGCTGGCCGTTGAGGTTGGCTGATAAGAGCCCATGACTGGACTGGATGCTGAGCGTGACCTGAGCCACTCGTGTCAGGGTGGGCTGGTCGAAGGCCAGCGTTAGCAGGAGAGGTTGTCCGCGGCGAGCCATCCAGTCCTTGATGGCGGCATCCAGAGCCACCACCGCATCCCCGGAGAAGGCCCGCCCTGCCCCGTTGACTCCGAATTCCTGGGACCAGGTTCGCGGTCCATCCACGCTCCAGGCCCACACTTCCGCTTCGCCGGTGTCCCTGATGGCTCGAACTGTGCCTAGCATGGCCGTGTAGCTGCTGGAGGGCTCGTAAGCCTTTCCGGCGCCACAGCCACCGTCGAGCGTCCAGCCATCCCCAACCGGAAGGACGATGCCCGGCTCACAGGCACCAGAGGCTCTCAATTTCTGCATTGTCTCCAGGGCCCGGTTCAGGGCCTCGGGCATGCTTCTTGAATCCGACGGTTCCATATGGGCCACAGCGTTCAAGCCAGCCTGCAGGCCCTCTCCGGGGGGGATCAACAATCTCCCGGAGGTGCCGATACCCACGACACGAAATTCCGGCTGGCTCCCGCCGCGGGTGAGGAGATCCCGCACGATGGCTTCCGCTCCGCGGCGCAGCCGCTGCCAGTGGGTTTCCTTGGGGATGCTGGGCGTCGTACCCCGGTGGACCAGCAGCCAGTTCAAGTAGGCGCCGCGTAGCGTGGCCGTGGGAGTTCCCTTGCCAGCATAGGCGGCGATGACGGGCAGCCAGGTGCTACCGCCACCGACGGAGAGGATCGCACCCGACCCATCTTGTGTGAGGCTCACAGCCATCATGGGTGCCGGCGCGGTCCAGCCGCCACCTCCGGGCCATGCCTGGTCCCAGCAACCAAGATCCACCAGCCCTGTAGATCCCTTGGTGACGAGCGCGTAGCGATGATCCTTTTTAAAGGGGCCGGCGGCCTCCAGATCCATGAACGAGCTATCCCACACGACCTCGCGCATCCCTGCGTGATCTTCGATGAGCATGGCCACCCACCCCCGGTTCCCCCCGGCCAGGCCGGGGATCTCCGAGGCCTGAGCCCAGCCCGTTCCGGCCAAAGCCAAAGAGACTGCAAGGACAAGCCAAATTCTGATGGACTTCAAAATGGACACAACGACCTCAGGAATGGTCACGAATACGCACTTGGCAGAGGGCCTAGGGCTGTTGCGACTTAGGGGGCGGGGCGGGGAGTTTTTCAATCAGATGCAGCAGCAGGTCCTGGCCCAGACCGGTCATGGGAACGGGATAAACGATTTCCGTCATCAGGCCATTCGAGGGGGTCGCACTCCCGCCGAAGACGGGCCGCACGGCCAAATCCTGAGCCTTCCCTTGGGAGGTCAGAGAAGGCATCACGGTGGTCATGATCAGATAGATTTCCTTGTTGTTCGTGGCTTCGGTCACCGTATCCGTCACCGTGCCAGCAATGGCGTGACCACCGTAGTTGGGGATGCCGGCCTTGACGGTGAAGGGAACTCCGCTCACGGCATGATGCCAGCCACCATCCGGATAGCCGAACATGCCGCGTTCCTCCGCCCACCCTTCTGGGAGCGCACCGCTGGTCGAAATAGTGTAGGGCTCATACCCGAAGAGCCCTGGGTTGATGGGGGTTCCCGCCGCTTCGTAGAAATTGAGGTGGAAGCTCATCCAGCTTTGGGTTTCAGAGAATTCCATGCTCCGGGTTTCGCCTGGCAACAGGCCGGCCAGAACCAGTTTTTGGGGCGCTTGACCGCTGCCGGAACGGCTCCACAGGTCATCCAGGACGACCGGCACTCGGACGGGGCCCAACTGAGCGTTGCCCTGACTGTTCCACTGGGCGGCCCAGGGGGCCACGATACCCGGAACCGAGGGGGCCACGCCGACATCGAAATAGGTGACCAGACCACCGCTCGCCCCTTTGAATTGCAGTTGCAGCCAGGCATAGGCCGGAATTTGTTGGTCCGAATCCAAAGCTTGTCCGATGGCCGGGACCTGAACCTGGACCGCCTTGCCGAGTCCGGAGTGGGAATCAAAGACGAGGAGGCTTTGGAGGCTCATCTCGGGCTGGCCCAGCAGCAGGAGCCATGTGGCGCCCTGACCATCGGACCAAAGGGGCATCGGGAAGGCCCGGGCATCCTGGTCGGCCGACACCAAATTGCCCGCCAGATCGGCCATGGGGGCTTGACCATCCTGGTCCAGCAGGCGGAAGCGCGCCACAGTCAACGGGAGCACGAGGCTCTCATTGACGAGATCACCCTCCCCGAGGGCTCTGGGACTTCCATCCAACTCGACCGGCGGTAGATTGCCAAGGGGTTGGAAAAACACGTGGGTTTGAAGATTTCGGGTATTCGGCACTTCGAGGGCCACCGCGACCCCTGGCGTCAGAGACACCCAGAATCCAGAATTCGGGCCCCAAAGGGTAATAGCCGCCCCCACAGCTTGGGTCTGCCTGTCTCCGGCCATGGCAGTCGCGGCCCAGGTTCCGTGGACATAGGGAAGGTTGAAGGTTCGTTCCAGGATGTTGCCGATATCGGAGGCTTCAACGGTGAGATCAAAAGTATGGATTTCCCCGAAGACCGAATCCATAACAGCAAAAGTATGCGTGCCTTCGGGGAACTGGAAACCGCAGGCGGGGTCCGCACCTGGCAAGGCCATATTCAGGGCATAGCCATCCCGGGTGGAGGACTTGAGCAATAGATGGAAACCGTGATCCTGCTGGAGGGGTTGCCCGTTTATGTCCCGAAGATGCAATGTCAGGGCTGCCAAGCGGGGGGCAGGAACCATGAGATTCTGCTCAACCCGCTGGGCGTCGTGTTCAGCTTTGACCACCACGTCCACAGTGGTCAGCTCACCAACAAGGGCATCGACCACGGAGAAGGTATGTGTGCCTTCGGGGAAATGCTCCGCCATGACAAGATCGGGGCCTTCTGTGGCGGAATTGAAGGACACATCTTGTAAGAGGTACCCCTGGGCGGTGCTGGTTTTCAGGACCAGGCTGAGGGGCCGGTTCAGAACCAGCGGCAATCCGTCCTCCCCCTTGAGGTGAAGGGTCCAGGCCGCCAGGGACGGAAGCTGCATGGTGAGGGAGGGCTGCATGTTTGCAGAGTTGAGAGAAACCTGTGTCTTGGCCTTCCAGGGCCATGTGGGCCCCGAGGAGGTCTGGACCGTACCATCCTTCCCGGTCCCTACCAGTGCGAAGGCTTCGGCGGTGTAATCGCCAGACGGAACATTGGTCCAGGTGTAGACCGACGAGAGGTTGCTCTGCTGTTGATCGAATCCAACGACAGGAGATGCCAGGTGGTAATACCAATAGCGGTAGGCCCACGAATTGAACGAAGGTGCGTCAGCGCCATTGGCTCGAACCACCTTGAAGCCGATCTGCATGAGTTTGGGCAGGTCCAGTGCGAGAGACCCAGCAGACTGGCTTGAGGAAACAGAGACAGAATTGTTCTGAACACTCTGGTAGCCACTAAGGTCGGCCCCGATGGAGAAGGCCGTATCCAAAGCCACGTCCTTGAACGTGACCACACCATTGGCATCCGTGTTGGCATAGACATTCCAGTAGTACCGGTACCAGACCCGTGTATTCGGTAAGGGACTACCGCTACCCACCTCACGCACCAGGACCCGCAGGGTCCCCAAGGGCAGAGTCAAGGTTTTGGCCTGAACCTCGCCCTCTTGTGAGAGGGAGAAGGAAACTGGAGGAACCCGAGGATTGAATGGATCCGAGGGGTTCCCGTAGGCGTCGTTCAAGACCAACGCAGCTTGGGTAGGCAGGGGCCCCAGATTCAGCTGACCATTTGCATCGGTATATCCGCTACGCACGTTGCTGCCGGATTGCTGGACATAAAAGTATCGGTTCGGCACCGGGCGGCCATCCGTGGTGGTCATGGTGACCCGGAGGGTGGCACTCCCAGGAAGTTGAAGGGTCGCCTGCGTGATTTGGCCGTCCATCACCTGGATTTGGATCCGGGCCGTAAATCCATTGATGGGGTTGGAACTCGAAAGGGTGGCCAAGCCCGGTGCCAGATTGGACAGGAGGGCCGTTCCAGAATCGTCTGTGTACCCCCCCGAACTCCCACCATCAGCCCCCTGGGCCGAAACATATCGGCCTCTCGGGGCCCGATTACCGAGGGGGTCAAGCACCACGACTTGGATCTGACCTAGCCCTGGCAGCTGGACGGTGGATTGAGTTACGGCATCCGCGTTGATGACAACCTGGATAGGGACCAGATAGCCGTTAGTTCGTGGATCTTGGATATAAAGTGCGTAGGTTCCAGGGACCAGGTTGCTCCAATTCAATAACCCGCCTGATGCAGAGTGTGTTTCCGGCAAGCGTGCGTGACCGCGTTGGTTGATGGCCGATAGGCTCGTGGGGTCAATGGAGGCCCCGTGGTGAAGCCAAGGAAGGAACCCTCGCCGGAGCGGTTGGATGAGCTTCGCGGTCAGATCCAGAACTGGCGGGAGAGGCGGAAAGTGCCAGGCCCGATGCCCGGGGAGCTATGGGGCGCAGCCGTGGCCCTGGCCAAGGAATTCGGCGTCTGCAGAATGTCCAGGGCCCTGACCCTCGACTACACGGCCTTGCGAAAGCGGATGGAGAAGCTCCCTGAAGCGGGCCTGGTGAAGCCCACCTTCGTCCAGTTGCCGGCGACCGTGGCTCCAGAGCGTGCAGTGAACTCCGCGCCAGGGGCCACGATCGAGATTTCCGCCCGGGACGGCTCCCTGCTGCGCATCCACCTCGAAGCCGGGCGTGGCATGGAGGCCGCTGGGATCGTGGCGGCCTTCCTGGAGCGCCGCGGTTGATCCAGATCACGCCACAGATGCGGATCCTGGTGGCCGTGGAAGCGGTGGACTTCCGGCGCGGGATCGACGGTCTGGCCCAGGTGTGTCGTGAGGCGTTGGCGGCGGATCCGTTCTCCGGAACGGTGTTCGTGTTCCGGGGGCGGTCGGGCACCTCCATCAAGCTCCTCGCCTTCGATGGCCAGGGCTATTGGCTCTGCCAGAAGCGGCTGTCGAAGGGGCGGTTCCGTTGGTGGCCTGGCAAGGCGGAAGCCAAGTCGGCGCGGCTCCTTGCCCACGAGCTTCAGATGCTCATCTGCGGGGGCGATCCGGCAGGCGCCAAGGTGCCTCCAGCCTGGCGCTCGGTGGGGGTTCCCATCGATGGAGGTGGCCTATCTAAATAATTGATTAAATTCGAGTTTTAGCAAGACCACACTGAAACCAGTAGATGTGTAGAT